>CAYMKZ010000084.1:1993-12687 GCA_964391345.1 uncultured Alcanivorax sp. | reverse complement strand
GCCTGTGTTGCCATAGAAGAACATCGGGCCGAGCGGTGCGGAGTGCTTGGAGAGCAAACCTTCTTCGAATGTTCCTGGGTCAATGAGATTGAACTTGGCATCCACACCGACCTTGCGCAGCATCCCCGCGATCGCCTGAACGATGTCCTTGTCGGTGTTCTGCGCCGTGAGTTTGGTACTGAAACCATTCTGGTAGCCTGCTTCGGCTAGCAGCTTCTTTGACTTGTCCGGGTCGTACGGATAGGGCTTAACACTAGGGTCGTAACCGAAGGCCTGCCGGGGGAGCATCGTCGCCACCTGACGAGCGTGACCGCCGAGAACTGTGTTTACCAGCTGCTCGACGTTGACGGCGTAGTTCAGTGCCTGGCGCACCCTCGTGTTCGCCATCGGACCACCGTTCAAAGTGTTCAACCCGACCGAGTAGGTCCGCACCGTCAGTGCCGTGGCCTCCTTGATCGAGTTATCGCCCTTCAACTGTTGCAACGCTGTCTGGGTGAGGTCACCGGCGATCTCGATCTCGCCGGCCTTTAGCGCGCTGACGGCGGTTGAGGGATTGGGGATGGGCCGGAACGTTAAGGACTCAACCTTTGGTTCTCCGTCGTAGTAGTCGCTGTTTGAGCTCAGCTTCACATGAGCGTCGCGCTGCCACGATTCGAACTTGAACGGGCCGGTTCCGACGGGGTTGGAAGCGAAGTGATCATCACCCTTGTCCTTGATGTACTTCGGTGGAACCATGACCCCACCGAAGAGCGAAACCTTCGTCGGGATCAGGGGATCCGGTGCTTTGGTTGTGAGTTCGAAAGCGTACTCGTCTACGACCTTGGTACCGGTCACGTGAACCAGTTCCACGATGGGTGACTTGGTCTTCGGGTCCAGCAGCCGGTCGATACTGAATTTCGCAACGTCTGCATTGAACGGCTCACCGTTGTGGAACTTCACCCCCTTCCGCAGGTGGAAGCGCCAAGTGGTGTCGTTGACAGCTTCCCACGAGGTTGCGAGTCCGCCCACAAGCTTGCCGTCGCTGGTGCGATGGGTAAGAAAGTCGAAGACGTTGCTCAGAACGCTCATGTCCGTCATGGAGCCCTGCTTTTGTGGGTCCAGGGTGCTGACAGACGAGTCCTGCGCTATCCGCAGCAGGCCCGAACCCGAGGACTTGCTGCTGGGACTACCACCTCCGCAGGAGGCCAGGACCCCTGGGAGCGCGGCGCTTGCGACGACCGCTCCCCCGAGCCGGAGGAAATTGCGTCGATCAATCGTGAACTTCGCGGACTCCGTCATGTGTGCGCTCCTCATCGCTGTGTCAACCGAAGACCCCGGCGTTCCGCTCGGGATCCCCGCGACTGGGCCTCACTAGTGGCGTTCCGTTATACGGAATACCGTATCGTACTTTGATATCGTAAGAGTTGGCAGAAGCGCATGTCAACAGTCCGACGGAGAGAGAACGAGTTCTATGAGTTCGACGACCAAGGCCTTCAACATCCTGGAGGCACTTCTGGAATCAAAGGGGCCGACCCCGCTCACCGACATCGCACGTCGCTGCGAACTCCCGAAGCCAACTGTGCACCGGATACTGCGAGGCATGGTCGATGATGGCTACGTGCAAGCCAACACCGGGGGCCGATACTCGACCGGTCCCCGGTTGCTCTCGCTCTCGGGCCGAGCCCTTCTACACCAAGACCTCCGCACGAACACTGGGCCGATCCTGCGTGACCTTCAGCGGAGCACCGGCTACGCGGTGCATTTCGCCGCCCTCGCTGGGCACGAGGCCGTGTACGTCGAGAAGATCGACGCCGCACGCCCCTACCAAATGGCATCACGAGTCGGGGCCAAGATCTCCCTGCACTGTACGGCGGTCGGCAAGGCGATCCTCGCCGCGCTCCCTCCCGACGCACTCGCACAGCACCTTGACTCGGTGAGGCTGACTAAGCACACTGACCTGAGCCTGACGACCAGAAAGGCCCTGCTGGCCGAACTCGACGAGATCCGGCAGCAGGACTACTCGATCGACGATGAGGAGAACGAGCGCAATGTGCGGTGCGTCGGTTCGGTCGTATACAACACCTTGAGCCAAGTCTTCGGGGCCGTGAGCATCTCCGGACTCACGTTCCAGTTCTCCCTTGAGCATGCGCACGAACTCGGGCCCATTGTTCACGAGGCGGCCGTCGCGCTCTCGCATGCCTTGGGCTTTGAAGCCGGGAGGCCAATCCATGCCGACTAGCAACACAGTCATGGATGCCGCCGAGCTGCACCGAATCATCGTAGATGCCCACAATGACCGATCCTTCTCAGGCGCTTGCTATGAAGTGGGCGACTCCCGAGGCGTTCTCGTCGCCGACACGGTCGGCACGCTGGCCTGGGGGGCGTCTGCTGTCCGACCCGACACCCCCTTCGACATCGCGTCGGTCACCAAACCGGTCGTTGGTCTGCTCGCCATGGCCCTGCTCGAGGCAGGAGAACTGGCCCTCGAGGACCCCATCTCGAGATACCTCCCTGAGTATCACCACACCGACAAGTCCACGCTGACGTTATACCAACTGTTGACTCACACCTCGGGAATTCCCGGCCAACAGCCGCTCTACCGGAACGCCTCGACCCCCGCCGCACTGCTAGCCGCGATCCGCGGGCTACCACTCTCCTTCGAACCCGGAAGTGGAGTCGAGTACACCTCACAGGGGTTCATCGTGTTGGGGCAGATCCTAGAGGAGATTGCCGGCGAGCCGCTCGATCGATGCCTTCCCCGGCTGGTCCTCCAACCACTCAAGATGGATGAGACCACGTTCGGGCTACCCGAACACGACCGCGGCCGGGCCGCCGCGACCGAATTGTGCCCGTGGCGGAGACGAGTCATCCAAGGCAGTGTGCACGACGAGAACGCCCACGTGCTCGGCGGGATCGTGGGACACGCGGGCCTCTTCAGCACCGCAGCGGACTTGGGCAACCTGGGTCGCATGATGCTCCGCGGCGGCAGCACAGGTCGCGGCAGCCTGCTCAGAGAGCAGACAGTCGAGATGATGACAACACCACATACGGACCACCTCCAGCTACGCCGCTGCCTTGCCTGGCAGGGCCACGACCCCAGCGGCAGCCCCGTCGGACAACGAGCCGCTGCTGACTCATACGGCCATACCGGGTTCACCGGAACCAGCGTCTGGATCGACCCCACCATAGATCGGTACGTCGTCCTGCTCACCAACGCCGTGCACCCACAACGCAGACCTGACGGTCTCGGATCGGTACGGGCAAGGTTCCACAACTTGGCCTTCGCCACAAACTCAGCCAGTCGGTCGAACAGCGCCTTCGATAGTCACCCCTGATCCCGCGGTTCGGTGCGCCCAGCAACGTCTCAGTGTCTTGCCCCGGCCCCCGTACCGCCTGAACTTCGGTGAACGAGGCAACTGAGCCTAGAACCGGGACCACCTGACGCAACAGGTCCGGGGCGCCGTCATCCCGAGTACGCCGTTCATCTCCTCTTGCCGAGACCAGGAGATCCGGCCGATGCGACTACCCAGACCGACCTCTTCTTCTTTTGGCGGCAGGTACTGCATCGGGGCTTCTTCTGGCGGCTTCCCGGCGGAGGTTTGAAGTATCGACCGCATGAGCGGCAGCACTGGAACCCCGATCGAATCGCGCAGTCGAGGCAGAGTCGATACCGTGAGTAGCGCTTGCGCGTGCCACAGTTGACGCACATGGTTGCTTTGCCAGCGCCATTGTGCGCCCCATCGATCGTCGGGGTGGGTTTGCGGGCCGACCCGTTGCGGCTGGACCGCTTCTTCTTCCGCTGGGTCGCTCGACTCCTTCGGGCCTTAGCCGTTCGGCGTTCGTAGCCGTGTACGCACTGGGCTACGGGCAGATCACACAGTTCACAGTGGGCCATGAGTCGTTCCGAGCGCGGTGACTGACACTTTACGATTCACTTCGTTCCTCCAGCGCGGTCGCCACGGCCTCGAACTCTTCTAGGGCCGCGGTGAGGTCCTCGACGATCTCTCGCGCGATGACTTCTGGAGCAGGCAGGTCGTCCAGACTCTCCAGGGAGGCGTCGCGGAGCCAGGTGATGTCGAGGTTGACCTTGTCGCGCGCAACCAACTCGTCGTACGTGAACGACTTCCATCGCTTGGACTCGATCCGTTCGTCGTGGCCCTTCCCGGGCAGGTAACCGTCCAGGAAGTCATCGAGGTCTCGTCGGCGTAGTGGGTTCTGTTTGAGAGTGAAGTGGTGGTTGGTGCGTAGATCGTAGACCCACAACCTCTGGGTCCAGGACTCCTCACGGGCGGGCTTCTTGTCGAAGAACAGCACGTTGGCCTTCACGCCTTGGGCGTAGAAGATCCCGGTGGGCAAACGGAGCATGGTGTGCAGGTCAAAGTCGTTGAGCAGCTTCCGGCGCAGGGTCTCACCGGCGCCGCCCTCGAAGAGCACATTGTCCGGCAATACGACCGCCGCGCGGCCGTTGATGTCGAGGATGGTCATGATGTGCTGCAAGAAGTTGAGTTGCTTGTTGGACGTGGTGACGACGAAGTCCTGCCGTTCGATCTCGCGGTCTTCTCGGACTTCCTTGCCGTCGGCGCCGACCATGGTCAGTGATGACTTCCGCCCGAACGGTGGGTTGGACAGTACGACCGACCACCTTTCTCCTGGGTCGGCGTTCAGGGCGTCCTTGACCTCGATCAGCGACTCCCCGTTGGGGGTGCCGATCCCATGCAGCAGCAGGTTCATGGCCGCGAGTCGGGCGGTGCCGTCGACGAGCTCGTAGCCACGCACGAAGCTGTCGCGTAGATGGTCGCGTTGTACCGGTGTCATCGACGCAGCATTCTTCGCGGCGTACTCGTGGGCCACCAGCAGGAAGCCACCGGTGCCGCAAGCGGGGTCCACCACCGAGTCGTTGACGTTCGGACAGATGGCGTCGACCATCCCGGCGATGAGGTCCCGCGGCGTGAAGTACTGGCCTGCGCCGGATCCCTTGTCCGAGGCACCCCTGGACAGCAACTGCTCGTAGGCGTCGCCCTTCAGGTCGGTTCCTGAGGCGGACCAGTTCTCCTTATCGATCAGGTCCACGATCAGTTGCTTGAGCTTGGCCGGGTCCTGGATGCGATTCTGTGCCTTGCGGAAGATAACGCCGAGGGTGCCTGGCTGCTTGCCCAAACCGAGCAGGATCTCGGAATACGTGGTCTCAAGGTGGCTTCCTTCGGCGTCCAGCAGCCGCTGCCAGGAGTACTCCGGTGGCACGATCTGCTGAGGATTCAGCTTCCGGGTCGCCCGCTCGTGTGCCATCTTCAAAAACAGCAGGTAGGTGAGTTGTTCGGTGTACTCGACGACACCGACACCGTCATCGCGCAGCACGTTGCAGTACGACCACAGCTTGTCGACCAGCCTACGAGCATCAATCACGGGTACGACGCCGCCTTCCTTTGATCTGCCTGTAGTTGTCCACGGCGCTGCGTGAGCTCCGCCAGACACCGTCGGGCCCCTGGATGGCATCAAGACGGCCCCGTTGAGCCGCCTGCCGCAGCGCGACCAGGCTGAACTCCTCGTTGACCAGCGCCGCCAGCGGCACCAAGCGTGCCGGGCCGGCGAGGCTGGGCACGATGAAGCGGTTGAGGTTGTCATACATCGCGCGGGCAAGGATCTCCCCGAGCGGTCCGTAGTCTGCCTGGTCGGCCTGCTGCATCGCGGTCAAGTAGTGGGGGCGCTGACGTTTCAACACGATCACCGGCGGGTATCCCAGCCGCACAAGCACAAGGTTGAGCAGCAGTCTGCCGACTCTGCCGTTTCCGTCGATGAAGGGATGGACCTGCTCGAATCGGGCATGAAGCTCGGCCAGCTGCTCGGGCCACGGCCGGCGAGTCTGCCTGGTCTTCAACGGCTTCTCCAGAGCGTTGACTGACCCGGTCCACTCTTCGACCATCGATGGCACCAGCGGCCAGGACGGCGGCTGCATCCCGGCGCCGAACGTCGCGATGTCATGCTCGCGGAACATCCCAGGGCTCTCCCGGTCCCCGGCGTCGGGGTGTGGCGACACGTCCCACACCGGCCGCATGGCCCGCTCGTGCACCTGGCGGACCTCGAACAGGCTGACGAGCTCTCCGGTGTGCCAGTCACCTGGTTCCACCGCCTGGCCGTACACCCAGCGGGCGGCCGCGCCGTACCCCTGCACCTCCATGTACTCCTTCAACGGCTTCGCCCCCACCGCCCGCCCCCGCTCCAAGAGGGCCTCCACCTCGCGGAGCACCAACGTGTTTCCCTCCAACGCGGTGGAGTGGTGTGCTTCCAGATGCCAAATATCGGACCAGACGTACTCCGCCTCCTTCGCCGAGGGCAACCCACCCAGCCGCTCATTCAGTTCGGCGATCGCGGCGTCCAGGCGCGCGTACACCGTCTCCCGCGATGGTCTCCCGCGTGCCACCAGACACCATCTCCTTGTTGATTAGAGACTCGGCTGCTCAATTGATCTTATCAAAAGACGTAGTTGATCAGCCCTGTGGGCACCGAATTGATCTGATCAACAACCGAGACGGCTCATTCCACGCCACGACTCTCCCACTCCCCGAACTTCAGGCCCTTGTCGGTGACCCACGCCTGGCGGCCGTTGCACGATCGGCCAAGGCAGATCGCACCAGCGGTTGATGGCGAGGAGAAGACAATGTCACGGACTACCCTGCCGACCCCATTGGCGACCACGATGGAACCCTCGCCCACGAGACGGTCATGGAGGGTGCGATACGACGCGTAAGCCCGAGCGGTACTCTGGCGATAGGACTCGCTTTCACGAACCTTCGCCACAACGGTGGAGCCGGCGAGCACGGTGAACTCTCCGTCGATCTGCTGCGCACGCGCATCCACGCCCAGCTTGTCATGTCTCAGCAGGAAGACGGGTGAGGACAGTTCCTCAACACTGGCACCATCTCGTTTGGACTCCCGGACACGGATCGCGTTGACCCCCAGCACGGGCAACACGATCTGCAACTGCCCCACGAAGTCATCCATGTCGGAGGCGTCTGCCTCCGGAAGCGCCGGCACGGGCGGTGCGGTTCCGTTCTCCAGCGCCACGCGACCCGCCTGCGTGGCCATGTCGATCAATCGCGACTCCAGGTAGCGACCGTGAGACTTGGTCAGGTTCGCGTCCTTCGAGGTGACTACCACCGCCCGGTCCCAGAACTCCTTCTCCCGCTGGTGATACCGCAGCCGGTCGGCTACGACATCGGCCTCGCCGATGTAACACCGGGTGGCTCCATCACCGTCGTCACCGAGCAGCAGATAGACCCCGGTCCGAGCCGCCTCATCGCGTTTCAGGAGATCCGCGAGGTCCGAACGGCGCGCGCTGAGCACATGACCGGTCCAGTTCGTGATCTCCGCTGTCGTCAGACCGCCCGGCGTCCCATCGACCAGGAAGACCCTGACCTGCTTGCCACTCACGTGCGGATCATCTCTCCCGCCACCGACAGGTCGTGGCAATCCGCCCTGGTGAGACGACCCGAGAACGCGGCAGTCAGTAACGCACGGCGGAGGGCGCTGGTCTTCTGCACCTGCTGATCAACTGCACGTCGAAGTTTGTTGTCCTCCTCGATAAGCTCTCGGCACGCCTGCACAGCCGTGGTTTGAGCTCGAGACGGCGGTAATTCAATTTCCACTTCCGCGAGTCGAGCTCGGCCGAGGTGATTGATGCCGACACCACGGGCCCTCGGCAGGAATCGCCCCCTGCGGGCTTCGGCTAAGAGGTACTTCTGGACGAACTCCGGATCGGTCGAGTGACAGCGGACCCGGAGGAGCGTGTTCTGAAAGCAAACGCTAGGGGGCTGGCCACTGTAGATCACGGACTTCCCGACCTCTCCAGGACTCCCGGACGCCTCGGTCAGCAGGATGTCTCCAGGCTCAAGTCGGTAGACCTTCTCTTCGGCTGCGGTGAATTGCATTTCCTTTACGTCGTCCAGCCGCAATGTGTCCCAGTCAACATTGGCTGCTCGCAAATACGGTCGCATGCGCTCACCGGTATGATTCTTGGGTGAGCGTTGGCGACCGAGCCGCACTTCGGCAAGCGTGCGCAACTCGGTGGTGGACGACCCGGGCAAGTGGTGAGTCGCACGCCAAAGGCCAGCGGTTAAGAGGATCTCGCCACGAACGAGGGCGGCCTTGAGGCCACGTTCAGCGGCGTCGAGGTGGGAGAGGTGGTCTTCGAGGATGTCGACGATGCGCTGCTGCTCCTCGAGAGGTGGAACTGGAGTCGGCCACATCGCCAACCTTGTTCGGCTGAGATGATGAATGCCCACACCGCGTGACTGCCTTACGAACTGGCCAGTCATGGCCTGCCAGCGGAAGAAGTGAAGCAGGTATCTCGGCTCGTGGCGATGTGAACGCACACGGATGAGGGTGTTCTGGAACGCGCAGGCCGGGATCTCACCGGACCACAAGGCTGGCTTGCCGACTTCTCCGGGGCTCCCCGATGCCTCGTTCAGCACGAGATCGCCAGGCTCAAGCCTGTAGGTGCCCATTTCGTCATCCGTGAAGTTCATGGACTTCACGTCGTTGAGATTTAGACCAGCCCACGTCACATTGGCAGCGCGGATGTATGGGCGCATCGAGTCACCTTGGTGGTTCTTCGGCGCCCGCTGGCGACCAAGGCGAACTTCCGCGACCTCACTCAGGGGGTGGGTTGGCCATGTGCTCACGCGGTGAGCTCCTTGTTGACTTCCTCGATAAGGAGCGCTGTGCGGTCGCCGAGGTCGCGGATGGCGCCGTCGATGCCGCCGCGTTCCGTGAAAGGTGCTTCGTCGAGGTCGGAAGTGTCGATGCCTGCGGAGTAGGCGATAACGTCGGCCATGCGATCGAGCCACCACCTCTCGGTCTCGGTGAACGTGACACCGGCTTGTTCTTGTTGAGCCAGCCATGCGACGTACCGCACCTGGACGTGCTCCGCATACGGGACAAGCTCATCGTCCTCGCCGAGGCTATACCTGAGAAGAGACACCAGGTCGGTCAAGGTTCGCCGCGGATGGGTGTCGCGGTATTCAACGGCCTTGGTTCCGTGGTAAGGGGCGCCGAGGGCGACGTACGCGTCCCAGATAACGTCGGTGGTCCAGTTGTGCGGCGGGCGTGCGATCCGCTCGGCGAGCTCTTGGACGTCTGTGAAGGACAGTCGACGTTCGCGGCCCTCGGTGAGGACCTGGATGGCCGTGATTTCGTTCCTGTGCTTGTCAAGGTAGGCGCGCCAAGACTTGACGATGGAGCGGGCGCGGCTGGTGTCGACGACGCCGTGGGCGTCGACGAGTTGGTCGACGCTGACCTCGTCGATGGTGCGGTCGTGGGTTGCGCGTAGTTCGATGATGCGGTTGCGTAGCTCGGGGTTCGCGGCGAGCGGCTCGACCGCTGTCTCGATGAGGTCCTGTACGGCGGCCGCGGGGTCGGCCGCACCCTCGGTGACTTTGGCCTGGGCGTCGGGGTCGACAGCGTCGACGAGGGCACGGACGATGTCGCGTACAGGCGTCCCAGCGACGTCGTCCAGTTCACCACGTTCTGCCGGGGTGAGCTGCAGCTCCAGTTTGGTGAGTCGCGACGCTAGCGTTGCCGCCTCGTCCTCGGAGAGGGTCAGCGCGGCAGCCTTGTCGAGGAGCTTCTTGAGGGAGACTGACTTCTCTCGGTTCAGCGGCGGTTCAACGAAGTCGTGCTCGGTGACCCCGACGGCGTCGACGACCACGAAGCGGGTCTTGGCGGTGGAGTCGGGAGTCACTGCCTGGAAGTCGGTCGGGGGTATGGTGCGGGCGCCACGTCCCTTCATCTGCTCGAAGTACTGCGGCGATCGGACGTCTCGCATGAAGAACACACATTCCAGCGGCTTGACGTCGGTGCCTGTGGCGATCATGTCCACGGTCACCGCGATCCGCAGCGTTGGGCTGGTGCGGAACGCCTGGAGCTGTCCCTTGGGGTCGCGAGAGTTATAGGTGATCTTCGCCGCGAAGTCGTTGCCCTTGCCGAACACCTCCCGCACGGTGGTGACGATCTCCTCGGCATGGGCGTCTTCCTTGGCGTAGATCAGTGTCTTTGGCACCGTCGTACGGCCCGGGAAGATCTCGGTGAACAGCCGGTTGCGGAACGTCTCCAGAACGGTGCGGATCTGCGACTTGGCGGTAACGGCACGGTCGAGCTGCTTGTGGGTGTACTCGAGATCCTCGTCTAGCTCCTCGTAGCGCTCTACTCTGGTGCGCCGGTCCACCTTGGGCACGACGGTGCCCGCCTCGATCACCGACCCGCGCTCGGAGATCTCGGTGCGGATCCGGTACAGGTCGAAGTCGACGTTGACCCCGTCCGCCACGGACTCCGGATAGGTGTACTCGCTGACCAGGTTCTGGCGGAAGAACCCAAACGTCTGCTTCCCCGGGGTGGCGGTCAGGCCGATGATGTGGGCGTCGAAGTACTCCAGCACCCCGCGCCATACCCCGTAGATGGACCGATGCGCCTCATCCACGATGACCAGGTCGAACGTCTCCGGCGGGAGGTCGGGGTTGTAGGTGACGGTGACCGGCTGTTTCGGTACGAAGTCGTCGAGGCCGGGGTCGTCGTACTCGGGGGCCTCGCCAACCTGGAGCGCCTTGTAGACCCGCTGGATCGTGGAGATGGCAACCTTGGTGGAGCCGAGCAGACCAGCACTGGAAAGCTTAGCCACGTTGTACAACTCGGTGAACTTCCGGCCGTCGTCCGGAGTCTGGTAG
>CAYMKZ010000084.1:0-1983 GCA_964391345.1 uncultured Alcanivorax sp. | reverse complement strand
GGCGTCCGTCATCGGGGGTGCGGTAGTTCTGGAACTCCGCCAGCGTCTGCTCAGCTAGGTTGTTGCGGTCGACCAGGAACAGCACCCGGTGGAACCCGCCGTACTTCAGCAGCCGGTAAGACTCGGTGACAGCGGTGAACGTCTTGCCGGCGCCGGTGGCCATCTGCACCAGGGATCTGTCGAACCGCGGCTCGGCAAGGCTTTGTTCGATGCCCTGGATAGCGGTGATCTGGGCGGGCCGCAGCGGGTCCGTCTGCAGGGGTGGGAGGTGTTGGACCTTTGCTCGCCAGGTCGGCTGCGCGGGGTCTTCCTCGGCGGCCCGTAGGATTCTGGCGAGCGTCTGCGGCTGGGGCAGGTTGAACAGGCGCCGTGCCCGTGGGGCAGGGTCGAACCCGTTGGTGAAGTGGGTCTCCGTGCCGCTGGCTTCGAACACGAACGGCAACCGGTCATCAACGGTCAGGGCCTTCAGTCGGACCTCAGGTGGGAGGCCGTCGGCGTACATGGCCGACTGCCACTCCACCCCGCTCAGCGTCGTACCCTCTGGCTTGGCCTCTATAACACCGACGGCCCGTTTGTCGACGTACAACAGGTAGTCGGCCCGCCCGTGTTCCGGTGCCATCACTACCTCGCGAACCGCCACTCCGGGGCCGGCGAAGAGGTTGAGGTTCTTCTTGTCCTGCACGGCCCAGCCAGCGTCGATCAACTGCCGGTCGATGAGTACGCGGGCCCGCTGTTCAGCCGCCGGTCGCTGCTCGTCCCCTACAACACTCATGACCCTGACTAGGCTAGCGTCGAGGGCGGTTTGTTGTTCGCAGTTCACCCGGGTTCAATGGCAAATTCTCCTGCGCCTAACCGCACGCCCGGCCTTTGCGCGTCACCTGACATTCCTAAGCGAATCGTATGCGGCATCGAGCCGCTCGCACAGTGCCGTGGCGTCTCGTGGTCTCTTCGACCGGGCGCTGATCGCTGCTTTGATCGTGTCCCGCAGTGGTCCTGGTCGGGTCAACTGGTTGATGTCCCACCTAGTTACGTCGTTGTAGAGTTCTTCGCCAGCAAGTAGCGATGCCATGAGTAGGCCAACCTGGTAGACGTCGTCCGCTGGGTTCCACCACGTGCCCAGGCGGCGAGGTGAGAACGCCGGGTTGTATGCGTCCACCCGGGATCCGGAACTCAACAGTTGAGCCCTGGTGATGCCGAAGTCGCCCAAGAGAAGACGCTGTCTACTGCCCAGGAAGACGTTGGGCGGTGTGATGTCTCGATGCGACACGCCCATGGTGTGCAGGAGCCTGAGGGGTTTCAGAAGTTGGCGTGTCCTAAACACAACCTGTCGTTCGGTCCACTGCAGTGGCTCAGCGCCATCTAGCAAGTGGTCGTGTACCGTCCCGGCCGCGATGTACTCGGTAGAGATAAAGAAGGCGGTTCGTCTCCCACGTCGCAAGATGACGGTGGCGGGGAATGCGGAGTGCATCTTGACCACGTGTGGCTGATGCCGGAGGAGCCCGTTGAAGTACACCTCCCCATGCCATTGTTCGACGCGCTCGCTGTACTTCAGACACACAGGTTTTCCGCCGTTCGCCCCCCGCGGGGTCACAATGTTGGCTAGATAGACGGCTCCGAAGCCACCTTGCCCAAGGTACTTGTCAAGCCCATACACCCGCCCTGATACTTCGTCATGGACATGTGTGCCCGGGGCAAGCCGCGGAATGCGAGCCATCTAGGCGCCTCCTCTCAGACGGATCAAGAGTGTGGCGGGGCTTTGTGGCAAAGCCCCACCTGCGTGAGATTACTCTTGTTACACGATTGTGGGAGATCACTGCGTCTAGCGTGAGGGCCCATGTCCACACGTAGAGGTTGCACTTGACGAGTGGCCTAATGCATGCACGGCCGCTAGAACGGCGTACGTGGCTGTAATCCCGTCAACAGCTACCGGTGCGCCGTCGGCGTAGTCGAGGATGATGTGGTCCTGGTCGGGGTGTGGTTCGA
>CAYMKZ010000083.1:0-12791 GCA_964391345.1 uncultured Alcanivorax sp. | reverse complement strand
ATTACACGACTCCGTTGGCTAGTTCGCGGGCCGTCTGCCGGTCGTAGGCATCGATGCTGTCCCGCACCACAACCTGCACACGGCTGGTGATCTCCTCGTCCCCGATGAAGACCTGAACGTTCGGGGCGGCGACCGAGACGGGAGACGACAGCCTGAGCGACGGCGTGACCTGCCCACCGTTGGCCATCGGGCGCACCAGCCCGGCGTTGAGCGCCTGCAGGAACGGCAAATGCTGCTGAGCGATCGCCGTACGCACCACGAACTCGCCCGGCATCGCCAACAGCGGCACCGAGTCGCGACCCGGAGTCCCCATGCTGGTGGGGATCTCGCCACCGGAGGCGCGCTGCAGACCGCCGTAGGTGTCGCGGCCGGTCGCCTTGTAGACCTCGAGCGTGGTGATGATGCGGTTGGTTCGCATCGTCGCGGTCGCCGACTGGCCGTCGAGGTCCCGCAGCTTGTCGATGACGTCTTGGATCTGGCGCTTCGTCTCCTTGGCACCCTTGAGATGAGTCCGCGGGGAGTATTCCTTGTCCAATGGCAGAAGCTTGTTCACCAGGCGGCGGGCGGCCTCACCAGACAGGCCCATCTGCCGCGCGGCCTGCCGGAGTTGATCGCGCCCATGATCCACGGCAGCGGCAACGCGCTTCTCCGATGCGCCATGCTTGTTCAGGGCGTCAACGGTGTCCAGCGTGGCCGTCTGGATGTCGTCCAGGGTCTGCTCGTTGCGCCGGCCCGCCTCGGTGGTGCGGTCCAGCGCGCCCTTCATGTTTCCGTGTTCCTTGCGGTACTTCTTCGCCGCGGCCTTGGCGTCGTCAAACGCCTGCTCCTGCTGACGGAGGGCGCGGCGCACATTCGTGATGCCGCGGAGCCGACGAAGCATGTTGTCGACGTCGCGGAGGGCGTCCTCGTAGGACTTCGCGGCGTCCCGGGTGCGATCGAACTGACCACCGGCCGCGCGCATGATCGAGTTGTAGAGCTTCTGGTCGTCCTGCGCCTGCGACACCTGGCCGGCGAGCCCGTAGATCTTCTCCTTGAGCTTCTTCACCCGGCCATCGGTGTGGGCGGCCTCGTCGCCATACGCCGCGAGCTGAGTGCTGCCGGCGGCGACCGGGGCGGCCGACTGGGCGAGTTCGGTGTTGAGCTGCGCCTGAGCTTCCGCGTTCCCCAACACGGCGCCAGCAACCAAGTCGTAGCTGATGCCCAGGTCCCGGGCCTGGCTTGCGATGCCCGACTGCGCGATCTCCTGCGCTGCCCACGCAACCGTGTTCTCGGTGATCGCGCCGGTCTGCTCGTCCAGCGTCTGCCGAACCTCGGCGATCGAGGCGGCCGTCTCGTCGTTCTTGTTGGCGAAGATTCCGAGCAGGGTCACACCGGCAGCGATCGCCACACCCCACGGCCCGCCCAGGGCGCCCATGAAGCCGCGCAGGGCCAACTTCGCCTTGCCCGCCACGCCGGGGATGGCTGCTATCGCGCCCTTGTAGGCCGCGACGCGGGAGGTCGGGCCGACCAGGGCCGAGCCGAGCAGCCGAGACGCGCCCATGAACGTGATGGTCGCCGCCGCAGCGTTCAGCAGCAGCGGACTCGCGTCGCCCAGCGTCGTGACGATATCCGCCAGCGCCTCGATGATGTTCAGCAGCGGGCCCGCGAGAGGACCGGCAGCGACCGCGATGTCCCCGATCGCCTGAGCGACCGCGCCGAGTGTTTCCAGCAGCTGCGGACCAACCTGCGCAACATAGTCCATGAAATCGCGGAACCCGGCCGACTGCGCGACCTGATCCGACCAGCGGACGAACCTGTCGGTCAGGCGCACCAGACCGTCGGCGATGTTCTCTGCCAGTGGGCCGAACGCCGTAGCCAACTTGCCGACACCGACAGCCGCATTGACTGCGGACTCGCCCAGCTTCGGCAGCAGATCCGAAGCCAGCCGCGAGCCGTCGTGCGTGATGTCCGACCAGCCCTGTGACCGCGCCAGCCCCGAGATCTGGTCGGCGAACGTGCCGAACGCACCCGCGCCCGCCTGTACCAGCGGGGTCAAGGTCGGCAGCAGGTCGCGGATCGCCTCCATGCCGTCGCCCATCGCCCGCAGCACGGCCGGGTCGTTCGTGTCCAGAAAGGCGTTCCACGAGTCCGCCAGGCGGTCAATGTCGCGGATCGAGGCCTTCTGCGCGTCCGACAGCGTGTCGAGGATGGCCGCGGCGTTCGCGTCGGCCTCTGCCAACTCCTTGCGCGCCTCGGTGACGCGCTTCATGGAGCCAACCGCGGCGGTGCCGAAGCCGGTTGCGGCCAGACCCGCCGAACCGAACAGGGTTGTGGCGCCCGCGATGCCTGCGGTGAGGGACGCCAGTGCTGACAAGGCGGCGGGGGAGGCGATCACGGCCGCCGTCACCAACGCCTTGCGGAACGTCAGCTTGTTCAGCTTGCGGTCGAGGGCATCAAGCTTTCGCTTCGCCCTCGTCGTGTCGACGTCGGCCTCGGCCTCGGCGTGCTGGCGGTCCAGCTTGTTGAGCTTGTCGACAACCTCGTCCACCGACCGGGCCATGCCGCGGAAGGCGCCGGACGCCCGGTCTGTCGCAAAGATGTTGAACCCGAGGTCAGTGTTGGGCACCGCTCAACACCCCCTCCGGGCGATTCATGGACCGCTGTCCGCCCGCGGCGGTACGCTGAGTAACCACCAGCCAGGAGGACACATGGAAAAACGACAGGCGGGCGCCTACGCCGGATTCGGCTCGGTTTCGCTCGTGGTCGGCGTGATTGTCGCCGTCATCTCGTACCCGCGACTCGACCTGTCGTCGGGGACGCTCGAGCAAGCCGGTTCGGTGCCGGGATTCATCGTCGGAATCGTGCTCACGCTCGCCGGGGTGCTGTCGGTGACCGCTGCCGCCGTCGCCGCGGGCGTGTACCTGGGCACACAGATCAGCCGGAGCGCCGATCAGCGTCCCGCTGCGCCTTATCAGTCGCAGCCGCATACACCTCAAACTCCGTGACCGTCATGTCGTAGATATCGGCCGGACGGAATCCGAAGTGCTGCCCGAACGGGACTAGGTACTCGAGGACCCTTCCCCTGGGGTCGTCCCAGAGTCGGAGCCGGTGCTCGACAACTGAGGGTCCACGGCATCACCCTCGCCGGACTCGTCCTCGTCGTCGTCCTCGAAGGCGATCTCGATGTCGTCGTAGGACATGTCATCGAAGTCCGACCACTTCGGGTGCTCGCCGGCCCGTTGCTTGCACAGGAACGCCAGACCGGTGATCGCGTCCGGGTCGGACAGGGCCAGCATGGAGAAGAAGCCGCGGATGGTCAGGCCGTGCTCCTTGAGCACCCGGGCCTCGCGGATCGTCAGCTCGTCGTCGAAGTCGTACTCGGTGTCATACAGCCTGATCTTCATTCGGTTCTCCCGGCTGGCAGTTGGCTGGTTGAGCGGCGGCGATGCGGACCAGCCAGCCGCACCGCCACCGCGATCAGGGGTTAGCCCCGCGCGATCTTGTCCGCCGTCTTGTCCATCGCGTCGAAGCACGCCTTGCGGAAATCCTTGGTGTGCTTGCGGATCGTGACGAAGAAGAACGGCTGACCCTTCTGCTCGGCCCAGACCTTGCGGTTGCCGAACACCGGGTGGCGCCAGCGGGTGTAGCGCCCGAGGCTGGCGTCGAGATACTTCGCCAGCTTCGCGTCCTTGCCCAGCCGGCGGCCCGACACCCGGATTCTGATGCCGCGGGCCGTGACCGACAGGCCGGTCGCACGTGCCACCCGCGCCCGCAGGCCGGTTGAGCGGTCCGGCCGGGCCGTGCCTCCACGCGAGGAGGACACGTTGACGGCCATTACAGCCCGCCGCACATCGGCCACGACGGGCTTGCCTGCCTGGCGGATCTCCTTGCGCAGCTCGCGCCGGAGATCGCCCGCGCCCGCTGCCTTGAGGTCCCGGCTCAGCGTCTTGAGCCGGTTCGCCCCGTGAACCGAGACGAAGATCGGCAGCTTGGGCATCTGTCAGGCAGCGGCCGGGATCGACACGTTCTCGGCGGGCTCGCTGGTCACCGTGAACTGCACCTGGATACGCGCGGCCTCACCGAGCCCGCGCTGCTTCGGGGCAGACGCGACGGTGGCCGGGAAGACGTCCATCAGGCCGCTCTCGGTGTCGCCCTCGTCCATCCACACCACGAAGCCGGCGGTGTCGCGCTCGAGCAGAGTGCGCACGTCGGTGCCCGACTTGGACATGTAGAGGGTCAGGGACGAGTCGTCGGCGGTGATCGCGCCCGGAATCTTGGACGTGAACCGCGAACCCAGGTCGGGGGTGTCGATCGACTCGGACGTGGCCGACCAGCCCGAAACCTCGGCGATCTCGCCCGACAGGTCGGTGCCCGCGTCCAACTCG
Source organism: uncultured Alcanivorax sp. (assembly GCA_964391345.1). Taxonomy (GTDB): domain Bacteria; phylum Pseudomonadota; class Gammaproteobacteria; order Pseudomonadales; family Alcanivoracaceae; genus Alloalcanivorax. Next base: position 8,427 of record CAYMKZ010000083.1, on the reverse strand, counting down.
GCCCGGGTCGGGGTGGTGTAGTCCGCCATCGTGGTCACCCAGTAGACCTTCGTGGTGCCCGGACGGAAGTAGCGGACGGATGCGGTGATTGCGGTGGCAGCCATCAGTCGGCCTCCTGCTCCTCGGTGATGTCGAGGCCGTCCTGCGACGCCTCAGCGGGGTTTTCTTCGGTTGCGAGCCGCCAGCCGGCGCGCTCGTGATGGGGGAGAGAACGGCGGGACACGATCGACACGAGTCCCGACGGATGGACGATCTGCACGAGATCCATCGGTCGTCACCTTTCGGTGTAGGCATCGCAGGCGACGGAGAACAGCACGGAGGCCAGCGCCCCGCCGTCGGTCTGCTCCTGCGTCAGCGAGTAGTCCGAGATCGCGGCCCGCAGCACCAGGCCGCCGAGCGTGTGATCGGAGATCAGCGCCGCACCACAGGCCGCGAACATGGCGTAGGCGGTGCGGCGGGCGTCACCCATGTCCTGATTGCCGCGCAGCGACAAGGCCGCACACTGGACCGAGAACTGCTCCCGGTTCGGCTCCAGCGCCATGCCCTCGGGGATCAGCGTCCCGTCGGCAGCCCCGGCGTCGTCGACGCCCGTATAGCCGACCAGAACAATGTCCTGTGCGGCGTCACCCGTGACCGTCGGACCGTCGCGGACGATGCCCTGCAGCGACGAGACGCCGGAGAACAGTGCGACCAGCGCGTCCAGCGTTGCGGGGACGCGGGACTCCCAACTCACGCGACCACCGGGGCCGGTTCACCGAGCAGCTCCAGCGCCCGGTTCGGGATCGCGTAGCCGCGGCCACCGCCGACCATGTTGGACAGGCTGTCCTCCAGCCCACCGGCAGCCACAGCGCCGCGCTGGGCGCCGCGCTGCGTCTCCCACAGGTGCTGCAGGATTATCAGCGCGGCAAGCCGGAAATGCGCGGGGGCGTCCACGTAGCCGGCGGTGTAGTCCACCTTCACCAAGCCCGACAGTGGCCTACCGGAGACGACCCGGACCAGGCCGGTGTCGAAGTCGGCCACCAGCCCGGCGGTGTCCCAGGTGACCGACCCGTCGGCGCTCGTCACCGCCGTCAGCGACTGCACCGGGGGATGGAACAGCCGCAGCACGTCGGACGGCACCGGCACGTTGTGGAGTTCACCCGTGATGGTGCGCGTCTCGGGGACCAGCCCCGTGTGCCGCTCCACCACCAGCACAGCCGCGGCGACGTAGCCCTCCAGCTCGGCGTCGTGGTTCTGCGACGTGATGTTGAGCTGCGCCGCCGCGTCGGAGACGGTGAGCAAGGCTCAGTCCTTGTCGGACTTCGCGCGCCGGACAGGGGCCGGCGGGCGTGCGCGGGTGTCCTCCACCACCGGCACGTCGTGGTCGGCGGGCTTGAAAGCGTCGCCGAACTTGCGCGCCAGCGGGTGGGACGCACGCACGCGCGTCTTGCCCTTCTTGACCACGGTCCGGTGACCGTCCAGCGTCGTGATGAACGTCCGCGTGGCCACCAGTAGTTCGTCCGCCATGATTCCTCCTTCGGGATGCTCGGATGAGGGGAACCGGGCCGGGGTCGGGGCGATCGAGGGACCGACCCCGGCCGCGGCGGATCAGGTGGTGTGGGCCTTGAGGCGACGGAACGCGCCCGGGACCAGCACCTTGCAGGAGTTCCGCCAGTAGGCGTAGATCCCGCGCTGGCCGGTCGGCCGCTGGTTCTCGCCGAACACGTGCGGCACGAGTTCCACGTTCATGCCCACGCGGTCCACGATCAGGAACTGCCGGAAGTCGCCCAAGACCGCCAGCACGCCGGTACCCGCAGCGTTGAACGCGGGCATCTTCGACGCGCGGTAGGACGAGTAGCCGATCAGCTCCGGCGGAAGGCCGGAAGCCAGCCGGACCCACAGGTTGCCGCCGTCGCTGTCCGCGCCGAGCTGTCGGACCGCGTTGTAGAAGCTGCGGTGCGCCAGCCAGGAGGCGTTCGCCAGCCACCGCTCCGGCAGGTCTTCCTCGACGGCGTACAGGTCGGCGTCCGCGAACGTGCTGGCGGTCGCCGTCTCCACATCCTGAGTGGACGTGGTGCCCGTCAGCAGGCCCTGCGGGTTCGGGTCGGTGCCGTTGCCGTTGATGAAGGAGTTGGCCTCCTCCGTCATCTTCGCGTCGGCCAGAACCATCGTGATCTCCGAGCGGAGGCGGTTCCAGTCGGCCTCGATCTCCACGCTGAACGGCACGAAGGCGTCGACGCGGGTCGGGGTGACCTCGGGCTGGCCCAGCGTGAAGGCGTCGTCGTCGGACTCCGCGGCCTCGGACGAACGGCCGATGGTCACACCGGCCGAAGTGACGCCCTGCCACGTCTTGGTCGTGATCTGCTCGACGCGGGCGATCTGGCGCAGCGGGTCGGCAACGCCGTCGCTGGTCAGGATGACGCTCGGGTCCAACTCGTACGGCACCGCGAAACCACCGGCCGAGTCGGTGCCCACCGCAAGAGCGCGCTGTTCCTCGGCGGTCAGGCCGGCGAGCGAGCCGTGCGCGACGGCCTTGCCGAACGCGCGGTCGTAGACCGGCGAGCCGGTCGCCAGGACGCGCTTGGCCAGGGAACCCTGGTCGTCGTCAACCGAGTCCAGCAGATGCGCGACCTGCGTGCGGGCCGCGTCACGGTCCTGCGCACCCGGGAAGCGTGCCTGCTCGATGGCGCGCATGGCGTTGTCGCGCATCAGGGACGGCAGCTCGTCGATCGAGCGGGCGCGCTGCCGCAGCTCCACCAGATCGAAGATGTTGTCCGAGCGGCGCGGGGCCACGTGCGGGGCGGACGCGGGAGTCGTGCCCACGCGCTCGCCGCCGTTGGACTGACGCTCGGCCAGACTGCGGATGCGCTCCTTGCGCTCCCGGTCGGCCGTGATGGCGCGCTCGTGCGCGTCGTACTCGTCGCTGATGGAGTCCCACTCCGAGCGGGCCTCCTCGGTCATCTCGGAGCCGGAGAACTCGGCGTCCAGCTCCTGCAGGCGCGCGCTGATCTCGCTCTGGCGGGCCGCGCGCTCCTCGATGGTCATGCGCTCGTCCATGTGTGTGCTCCTGTTCGTGATGGACGGGTCGGGTGATGGGTCGGAGTGCCGGGCCACCGGCGGGTCCTCGGAGTGCCCATCCGCGGGCGGGTCCTCGGAGTGCCGAGACTCTGGCGGGTCCTGTGCTGCCTGCCCCGCGTCGTCGGCGCGTGCCGGGACGCGGAGGCTCTTGCTACGAGCCACCGCTGCGTCGAAGGCCGCGGGGTCGCGGCGGCGCAGGCGCTCGTAGAAGTCATCGGTGGTCGACCGCAGCCCGGCGTCCGTGGACGGGGATGCGGGAAAGACGGTCGGGCCCTCCTCGATCAGCCGGACCTCCTTGATGGTCCGCTCGGGGATGCCCTTCGGGTTGTGCCGCGACGTCTCCGGCTCGTCGTTCCACTCGTCGCGGATCACCTGGAACCGGAAGCTCTTGCCGTAGGCGCCCGCACGCAGGGCGGGGGCCAAGTCACGGTTGTAGGACGTGTCAAACAGGCGGACCTCCGAGTAGGCCCCGCCGTCGCGCTCCTCGAGCACCGTGTGGACACCCAGCGGCTTGTCGCCGACGGTCGGGTCGAAGCCGTGCTCCAGCAGCACACGGACCGGAGTCTCGCCGCTGCGGTTCTTGATCGTCCGCCGGAACGCGCCTGGGGCGATCCGCTCGAGGAAGTTACCCTCGAACATGGAGTTGATCTCATACCACGTGTCGAACACCGAGAAGTGCCCGACCATCGTGCCAGGACTGTCGTCCTCGCCGCTGTCGTCGCGGAACTCCGGCGCCACGTCCAGCGCGCGGCACACGTCGACGTCCAGAGTCGCCGGAGGCGCGCTGCGCAGCTCCTCGTCAAGCTCCATCGGTCGCTCCCTTCGCGCCGGCCTCAGAACCCGGCTTCTGCATCTGCACCGACACCAGGCCGGTGTGCTTGAGGCGGGACCAGTCCTTGTTCGTCACCGCGTCGATCGCCGACTCGGGGGTGAAGCCGTCACGGACCAGGCCGGTGATCGTTGCCGCCTCCTGTGACTGGACTTCGGATGCGTCCTTCGCGTCCTCGCGCATGAACGGGATGTCCGCGTCGAACCACAGGGACGCGCCCTGCGGCGGGCGCATGATCGGCTGCAGCGAGGCCGCGGCGTTCGCCCACAGGTGCTGCATCGTGCCGTCGCCGAACCGCCGCCGGGACGCCGCCTGGTTGCCCTGGTTGAGCGCCGACCCCTGCAGGCCCTCGGAGAAGCCCACCCACGACGGAGGGACACCCGCGGCGGCGGCCAGGCGGGACTCGCCCTTGCCCTGCGTCGCGGAGAAGTCCAGCTCGCGGAAGTCCTTGCCGATCGCTACCGGGTCGGCGCCGCCGCCCAGATACAGCGTCTTGTAGGCGTTCCAGGCGCCGCGGTGCTCGGCCTCCATCAGCTCCTTGAACTTGAGCACCTTGTCGGGCCCGACTGCGGGGTCGAACTTGATCGCCAGGTTCGGGGTTGCCGCGTTGCGGAAGAACCGGTCCTTGTGGACGGTCGAGGCGTTGTCGGCCTGCATGTCCTTCAAGACCGGCGTGATCCACGACATGCCGAGGAAGTGCGCGTCCGGGTCGGGGATTGGCGCGTAGTGGGCGACCTCGTGCGGGAAGAACACCCGCGCGTCGGCGTTCGGCGGGTCGAAGATGAATCCCGCGATCTCGACGTCCGCAGCCTCACCCGGAGGGACGTCCGGCGTCTCCCGCGAGCCCATGACGATGGTCAACCACTCGGGGCGAAGCATGTTCAGACGGTCCCGCCGCGTACGGCGGACGTAGGCGTTCCCGGCCCGCGAGGCGTCCATCTCCATGCGCGCCAGCAGGTCGGCCGTCGTGCCGCCCGGCCACGGGTTCTCCAGCACCGACAACTCCTCGGTGCCGAACAACTCCGTCGGCTGACCCTTGTCGAAGCGCGTCCACTGGAACCGGATCTGCGAGAACACCTGGATCCGCGCCTGGATCAGCGCGAAAACCGGGCCGTTGTTGCGATAAGCAGCCGAGTTGCCGGCGGCCACCTGCTCCTCGTCCTGGCTCGGCATCGTCTGATGCAGAATCGGGTAGCTGTTCCCGTTGAACGCGAACATGCCGGCCCAGTCGTCGATCGACAGCGAGCCTGAGCGGGCCTCCGTGCGGCCAAGGAGGCGTTCGTAGACCTTCACTGGTCACCCCCGCCCTTGGCGTCGAGCAGGAGGACGCCCACGACGGCCAGAATCGCCGCCAGGACGATCAGCGCGGCCGGGATGTAGACCAGGGCCACCCCGGTCACCGCTGCGACGGCAGAGAGCCCCAGGAGGGCGGCGGACAGTCGGTTCACGTCACCCTCCCACCAAGAAGAACGGCTCTAGTTCGGGCTCCTCGACCAGCGCCCCGTCCTCGATCGCCTTGCCGCGGGCCTCATACGACAGAACCGCCGACACGAAGGCGTCGATCAGCAGGCCGTCGCGCTTCTTCGTGACCGAGAGGTAATACTCGACCGCCAGGCCGTCGTCGCCCTCCCGCGGCGGCCTCCGCTTGCCCTTCTTGAGCGCGGCATTCTCGGCGTGCTCGGTCAACGTCGCCTCGCCGCTGTGCGTCAGCTCGCCCGTCTTGATCGCGTCCAGGAAACGGCCGAGAGCAGCGTCCATGCGGCGCTCGACGTTCGTCGGGAACTCCACCACGCGATTCACGTAGTCACCGGCCCACAGGTCGAGGTAGTCCTGCCAGCGGTACGGGTCCGCGTACAGGTACCAGACCTCGTAGGTGGAGAACGCATCACGGACGGCCTGGTCGACCTCGGGGCGGGGCACCTTGTGGTCAGGATGGTCGGCCGGCACCCACGTGCGCAGATGGAACAGGCGCCCGTCGCTGATACGGCAGGCGGTCAGCACCGTCGCGTCGCGCGACCGCGAGCCGTCGAAGCCCAGCGTGATCGGCTCGCCGGGCTCCAGCCGGTCGTCGTCGCGCGCCAGCGCCGCCCACCGAGCGGGGTCCACGGCGGTGCGCTGCCCGGCGATGATCTCCGAGAGGTAGAACCGGCGGACCTCGGCCTCACCGTTGGCCTTGTTCGTCACGTCCCGCTCGATCCGCTGCTCCGAGACGTGCCCGCCGTTGGACCGCAGCGAATCGCCGTACAGGTAGCGGATCTCCTCGCGCAGCGCGGCGGTGTCGCCCAGGTCGATGTGCTTGCGGGCCAGTTTCGCGTCGATGTGTACGAACGGGTCCTTCGCCGCGTATGTCTCCTGCGCGTCGGAGTGCTCGGTCGGGTCCCAGGCGTTCGTCGCCGAGATCCAGCGGCCGTTCATGCCCGCGACGTTGCGCTTCAATGTGCGGGCGAACGTCAGACCGCCGCGCCGGCCGTCACCGACCAGGATCCCCGACTCGGTGATCGTCACGAAAGTGAACCGCCCACCCAGACGACCCCAAGCCGTCGTCGTCAGCGGCTCGATCGGGTTGCCGCAGGGAAGCTGGATGTAGGTGTCGTGGATCTGCGCACCCGGGACGTTCGCCGGATAGCCCGTCTTCGCCATCTGCACGATCGGCAGCCACGTGTTGTCCGTCTGCTCGTCGTTCGTCGCCGCCACCGCCACCCACGGCGACGGGTGCGGCACACCCACCGGCTCACCGTTCGCGTCCCAGCCGCCGAACTCACACGGCCCGAACGCGTGAAACAGGCTCAGCGCGGCCATGATCGGGTCCTTGCCCCACTTCTGACCGCGGACCAGCATCGACCCGCCGTAGGCGTGGGCGTCGGCGCCCGCATCGCCCGTGGCGTCCGGGTCCAGCCGGTACGTCCACAGAACGAAGTTCAACTGCTCGTCGTAGAACCTGAACGGCTCGCCCAGATGTGGGCCGTCGGGGATAAGCAGGTTCTCCTCGCACCACTCGGCCGCGATGTGCCCGAGCGTGGGGAACTCGCCCTCGACCTCCGGTCCACGCCAGGGCATCAGGACCCCGTATCGACCGCGCGCATCCGGCGGCGGGGCCTGGCAGATGTCGGGTCGGTATCGGACTGGCGGCGGCCGGCCGTCTCGTCCTCCACGACCTGCCACATCAGCGACCGCATCGCAGCCGGCGTCAGGCCCAGCTCCTTCTCGAGCAGGCGGGCCTCACCCCAGGCCGCCGCCATGCCCTCCTCGGCGAGCACCACCACGCGGCAGTAGCGCGCGACGGTGCGGGTCCAGCCCATCCGCTGCCACGCGACGGCCTGCGGCGTCGACCATAGGTGCTCCCAGGCGCGGTGCTCGGCAGGGGACGGCTCACCCTCCAGCGGCCAGTCGGGCGGATCGCCCTGCCTGCCCTCCGCGGGCAGGAGCAGGATGCCGATGCGCGGGTTCTGGCGCTTGGCGTTCGGGTTCGGGGGAGGACCGTTACCTGCCACAGCGGGTTACCTCCTGATAGCCGAAAGTCCCAAACCCGTAGAGCGAAAAGTTCAGGTGGGAACGGGGTCACGAGCGGTCACCCTCTGTACGCAAATACCCCACCCCCCGACACCCTCCGTAACCGCCAGGGGTGTCCGCCCCGAGCCGTTGGCGGTGCGGTCAGGCGGTCGGGGCTGAGGGGTCAGGTCAGTCGGTACGGATTCGCAGCGGTTGCGCAGCGCACAGCGAGTGAGTGAGTAGGTCAGCGGCGACGGCTGGCACGTCCTGCCGCTGCCAGGTTGCACCGACGTGCATGCTCGGGTCCGTGCGTCAGTCCCCGGTCGTGGTCGTCATGTCCCAGGTGCCACTCGTCGTCGGGGAGGATGGGCTCACCGCATCGCCAGCAGATGACCCGGCCCATGCGAACCCAGGGTTCCCACTCAGCACGCAGCGCCCGGTGTGTCGAACCGTACCCGCGTTCAGCGGTGGTGCCCCGTGCTGCATCCCTCGCCCGTTGCTTGGCCGCCCGGTGCTCCGGACACCGTGCCCGGTCGGATAGCCTGCCGCAGTCGAGACATGGCCGCAGTGCCATCGACCCTCCCCGCACAGCACGAAGCCCCCGCACACAGCGAGGGCTTCCGGGCACACGTGTCAGGCGCAAGGCGTGACACCTAGTGCCGAGGATATCACCCGACGCCCGTCAATCCACCGGACTGGGCGCGTCGCCGTACCTCGCGGATGTCGTACCGCCTGCGTGCCTCGTCGCCGTGGGCCGTGATGTGCCCGCGCTTGACCCACTGCCGCAGCGTCGCAGCCTCGATGCCGACCATCTCGCGGATCTCGGCCGCGGTCCTCAGCGGCTGATGGTCCGCCTGCCACAGCGCCACCGCTCGCCGGTACTCGGCATCGGTGTAGCGCCGGTCGCAGCGCCCGCACCGCCACGTGTCCCGCCGGCCGCCCTGGTCGCAGCCACACGGCGGGTCGGCGGGACTCTGGCGATGGTCGCAGGGGTCGGCGTCGGCGTAGGGCTGCATCAGGTCGCCGTCGCAGTCCGGGGTCAGGCAGCGCAC
>CAYMKZ010000082.1:0-12991 GCA_964391345.1 uncultured Alcanivorax sp. | reverse complement strand
GGATCACACAGGGTGTCGGAGATGTCCAGTGGGTCCATGCCGGTAACGCAGACGATATCGCCGGCGCCGGCCTCGCTCACGTCGATGCGCTCCAGGCCGTGATAGTCCATCACTTGCAGCACGCGGCCGCTGCGCACCTTGCCTTGCAGATCGATGATCTTCACCGGCGAGTTGGCCTTGATCTGGCCGCGCTTGATGCGGCCGATGCCGATCACGCCCAGGTAGCTGTTGTAATCCAGCGAGGAAATCTGCATCTGGAAGGGGCCGTCCCGGTCCACTTCCGGGGCCGGTACCCGTTTGATGATGGTCTCGAACAGCGGCGTCATGTCCTCGGCCAACTGCTCGGCATCGAGGCCCGCCACGCCGTTCAGAGCGGAGGCGTACACCACCGGGAAATCCAGTTGTTCGTCGCTGGCGCCGAGGTTGTCGAACAGATCGAAGACCTGATCCATCACCCAGTGAGGGCGGGCGCCGGGGCGGTCCACCTTGTTGATGACGACGATCGGCTTGAGGCCGGCGGCGAAGGCCTTCTGGGTGACGAAACGGGTCTGCGGCATGGGGCCGTCCACCGCGTCCACCAGCAACAGTACCGAATCGACCATCGACATGACCCGCTCCACCTCGCCGCCGAAGTCGGCGTGGCCGGGGGTATCGACGATGTTGATGCGGTAGTCGCCGTAGGTGATGGCGGTGTTCTTGGAGAGAATGGTGATGCCCCGTTCTCTTTCCAGATCGTTGGAATCCATCACGCGTTCGATGTTGCCGGCGCGGTCTCCCAAAGTGCCGGACTGTTGCAACAGCTTGTCCACCAGGGTGGTCTTGCCGTGGTCAACGTGGGCGATGATGGCGATATTGCGCAGACGTTCGATCACAAACTGGGCTCCGTAGTATAGTGTGCGGCCGCCCTGCCATGCCGGCGAATCGGGCTGTCATCCTGGCGTCATCGATGGTGGAGCGGAGCGGTCGGGGGGCGCATTGTACAGTTCTTCGCCGGTAAACAGGAACCTTTGATTGAGCGTACCCGGAAAAAACCTTGGCCGGGTGGGAATGTGATCTTTTTCACTATTTTGCGTTTGCTCACGCGAAGCCCGGTCTGGTTGTCTAGAATAGTGGCTCCCCGGAACGGCATGACAGCGATGACCAGAGAGCCCGTATGGCCAGAGAATCAGCAGCAGGAAAACCCGTGGCGGCAGCGTATCAGATGGTGATGACGTGGGGGCGGGTGGCGGCACTGGCCGCGCTGGTGGTGGCCGGGGCAGGCGCATCCGGGACGGCCATGGCCGGGCCGGCCGCGAGCGGAGCCACCGCGTCCCCTAGTACGGCATCGCGCAAAACCATCTTTGGTGTACACGAGAAAGTACATATCAAGGAGCTGGGGATCACCCTGCCGGCGAAGCTGGATACCGGTGCGGAATCCGCCTCGCTGAGCGCCACCTCGATCAGAAGATTCGAAGAGAACGACCGTCCGATGGTGGAGTTCGATGTGGCTCTCAGCAAGGCCGAGCGGGAAAAGTGGGGTATCGACAAGGACGCCTTGAAGAATATCCGTCTGCCGCTGGATGGCCATGTGCGGATCAAGCGGCGTGCCGAGAGCCGTGACCACGGCGAGCAGTCCTACAGCCGCCGGCCGGTAGTGGAACTGACCCTGTGTGTGGGCGGTCGTAGAGCGACGGTGGCCGTCAATCTGACGGATCGGAGCCATTTCCGCTACCCGTTGCTGGTCGGGTCCGATGCGCTTCGGGTGCTTGGCGCAGTGATTGATCCTTCCGTTTCCATGGGTTCCGGCAACCCTCGATGCGCCGAGACGGCCTCCAAGGCAAAACAATAAGGTTTGTTGATAATGCGTTCAGTGAAAATGCACGCCCGTATGCTTGCCGTGGGCCTGTTTGTTCTGGGAATAGGTAGCGTTCTCTACCAGGTACTGGTGCAGAAAGTGCCGTTGCAGGCCAGTGAAACCGACCCGGTGTGGGTGGTGGACGCTCAGGTGTCGTTTACCGCCCGGCCCAACGTACCGATCAAGGCGCGCATGTTCGTGCCGCCGCTGGATGGCGGTTTCACGGCCCTGAACGAGAGCTTTATCTCCGATAATTACGGCGTCAACATCAACCGGGACAACGACAACCGGCAGGTGACCTGGTCGGCGCGGCGTGGCGATGGCGCGGAAAACCTGTATTACCGGTTGATGATCACACCGCGTTTCGCGGCGCCCTCCGAGGCTCCGGAGAGCGGGCCGCAGTTTCGTCCCGGCCCGACTCTGAAAGGGCCGGAGAAGATCGCCGCGGAGGCGTTGCTGCAACCGATACGCCAGCACTCCGCGGATGTGGAAACCTTCATCAGCGAGACCATCAAGCGGGTCAACGATACCGACAACGACAACGTGCGTTTGCTGCTGAAAGGGGACTCGAGCCCGGAAAATCGCGCCCGGGTGGTGGATTTGCTGCTGGCGGTGGCGCACATTCCCGCCGAGCCGGTGCATGCCTTGAAACTGGAAGATGCCCGAAGCCAGCAGCCGGAGCTGTGGTTGCGCACCTTCAATGGCCGCCACTGGTTGTATTTCAATCCCGCCAATGGCCATCAGGGATTGCCGTCGGATCGGCTGGTATGGTGGAGCGGCGATCAGCCGCTGCTGTCGCTGGAGGGCGGGCGCGGCGCTTCCGTCAACTTCGGCGTTCATCGCAGCGAGATGGGCGCGCTGGAGCTGGCCAAGTCACTGCGCATGCAGGACCGGGACTCCTTCATCAATTTCTCTCTCTATGAAGTGCCGATACCGACCCAGCAATTGCTCAAGGTGATCGTGATGATCCCCATCGGCGTGTTGCTGGTGCTGCTGATTCGCTCCCTGGTCGGTCTGGAGACCCTGGGTACCTTCACGCCGGTGCTGATCGCGCTGGCGTTCCGGGAAACGCAGGTGATCTGGGGCACCATACTGTTCACCTTCATCACCGCCATCGGCCTGTCGGTGCGCTCCTATCTGGAGCATCTCAAATTGCAGTTGCTGGCGCGATTGTCGGTGGTGCTCACTTTCGTGGTCATCATGATGGCGTTGATCAGCCTGCTCAGCTACCGGATGGGCCTGGCCACAGGGTTGTCGGTGGCGCTGTTCCCGATGGTGATTCTGACCATGGTGATCGAGCGCATTTCCATCGTCTGGGAGGAGCGCGGCGGGCCGCAATCCATGAAGGTGGCGCTGGGCACGCTGGTCACCGCCATTCTCTGTCACCTGCTGATGATCTGGGAGCCGTTGATCTATCTGATGTTCACGTTCCCCGGCATCTTGCTGGTCCTCGCCGCCATCATGGTGCTGATGGGACATTATCGCGGCTATCGGTTGTTCGAGCTGGTGCGCTTCCGTGCCATGGTCGACAAGGGGCGCTGATGCTCGGAATCAATACCTGGAAGGCGTTACGGCGGCGCGGTGTGATGGGCATCAACCAGCGCAACGGCGACTATGTACTGAACTACAATGATCGCCGGCTGTACCCGCTGGTGGACGACAAAGTGCGCACCAAGGAGCTGGCGCTGGCCGCCGGTATCCGCGTGCCGGACAAATACGGCGTGATCGGCACCGAGCAGGAAATCGGACAGATTCAGCGCATCGTCGAAACGCACGGCGATTTCGTCATCAAGCCGGCCCAGGGGGCAGGCGGCGACGGCATCATGGTGATCGCCGACCGCTTCGAGGAATTCTATCGCAGTGCTTCCGGGCGCATGGTCAGCCAGGAAGAACTGGAGTTTCATCTTTCCGGTATCATTTCCGGCATTTATTCGCTGGGCGGCCACCGCGACCAGGCGCTGGTGGAATACCGTGTGCGTTCCACCGATCTGTTTGATCGCATCAGTGTCGGCGGCGTGCCGGACATTCGCATCATCGTGCTGCTGGGCTACCCGGTGATGGCCATGCTGCGGCTGCCGACCCGCGAATCCGACGGCAAGGCCAACCTGCACCAGGGCGCCATCGGCGTCGGGGTGGACATCGCCACCGGCATCACCCTGGCGGGCACCTGGCGCAACCTGAAAATCGACCGCCACCCGGATTCCGGCCACCCGGTGGCCGGTGTGCAGATTCCCGGCTGGCAGGATTGTCTGGAGCTGGCCGCGCGCTGCTACGAGCTGACCGGGCTGGGCTACCTCGGTGTCGATCTGGTGATGGACAAGTTTCGCGGGCCGATGATGCTCGAACTCAACGCCCGCCCCGGACTGAATATCCAGATCGCCAACGACGACGGGCTGCGGCGTCGTTGTCGGATCATCGAGTCGCGCCTGGACGAACTGGGTGATGATGCCCCGGAGCCGGTGGTGCGGCGGGTGGCGCTGGCGCAGCAGCATTTTGCGGCAAAGGGCCTTCCTGCTGTGCCGGTGGCTTCCGTATCAGAATAGATACGCCCGTCATCCTGCGTGGAGCGTAGCGGTACGTCATCCTGCGCGCAGTCGCAGGATCCGTGTCGGCGGGATAGATACTGCTTACTGCGACTGCGCAGATCCTGCGACTGCGCGCAGGATGACAAAGATAAGCCGCGCGCAGGATGACAAAGATAAGCCGCGCGCAGGATGACAAAGATAAGCCGCGTGCAGGATGACAGAGATAGCCGCGCGCAGGATGACAGAGATAGCCGCGCGCAGGATGACAGAGATAAGCCGCGTGCGAAATAACAGGAGAAGATTCTGTGAGGTCATAGAGAGAGCGCTTGTTAAGGTGTGGTTAAGCGTTTGCGGGCACCCTGTGCCTTTTGGCGTCCTGTTCAACTGAAAAAGTGGTTGCTGCTCATGCATAATGCCTGGAGGTCGGCGCGACGGCGCTTCTGGACCCTCAACTATCTGATCCTCTTTGCCTTGGTGCTGTCCATCTCGCATGGCCTGACGGGCCCGGCCTGGTGGTTCACGCTGGCCGCTTCGGCAGGTTACGCCCTGACGTACCTGCTGCCGGTGATGCTCGTCGCGCTGCTGCTGCGTTACCTGCCCAAAGGGGAATGGCTGGCGTCGATCGTCGCGGTGCTGGGTACCGGGCTGCTGCTGATCCTGCTGTACACCGACAAGGTGATCTTCGGCATGTACGGCTTCCACCTGAACGGGTTCGTCTGGAACCTGATCACCACCCCTGGCGGCATCGAATCGCTGGACAGCAGTGTCGGCACTCAGGTGACGGTGGCCGCCATCTGTGCGGGCCTGATGGTGGGCGAGGCGGTTCTGCTGTGGGTGCTGTATCGCTTTCTCCGGCCGACCCGGCAACCGGCCCGCTGGCTCAAATGGGCGCTGGCCGCCATCGTGCTGTGCATGGTGGGTGAGCGCGCCGCCTTCGGCTTGAGCCATTTCAACGGCTACCGGCCGGTACTGACGGCGGCGCAGAGTATCCCTTTCTACCAGCAGACCACGTTCTCGCATTTTCTGATGGCGCTGGGGCAGACCCCGGCCCGCCAGAGCACTTTCGAGGTGGCGGACAAGGGGCGGTTGCACTATCCGTTGCATCCCATCGAGCTGGAAGCCAATGCGCCCAAGCCGAACATCGTCTGGCTGGCCTGCGAATCGCTGCGCTGGGACATGCTGACGCCGGAGATCATGCCCAACCTGTGGAAGTTCGCCCAGAGCAACTGGCGCTTTACCAACCACTATAGCGGCGGTAACGGCACCCGCTGGGGGATATTCACCATGTTCTACGGTATCCCCGCGAGCTACTGGTTCTCTTTCCTGGACGCCCGCCAGCCGCCCGTACTGATCTCGTTGCTGCAAAAGCAGGGCTATCAGTTCGGGCTCTACACCAGCGCCAAGTTCACCTACCCGGAATTCGACAAGACCGTCTGGGCGGGGCTGCCGTCCAGTTTGCTGCACAGTGACGACAACGAAGTGGGCTGGAAGGACGACCAGGAAAACGTCGATCGCCTGGACGCCTTCATCGACAAGACCCAGAGCAGCGGCAAGCCGTTCCTCGGCTTCATGTTCTTCGAGTCTTCCCACGCCCGTTATTTCTTCCCGAAAGAGGCGATCATCCGCCCGGATTACCTGAAGACCTTCAATTACGCCACCGTCGATGTGAAGAAAGACATCAAGCTGATCAAGAACCGCTACATCAACGCCACCCATGCGCTTGACCAGCAAATCGGCCGGGTGCTGGACAACCTCAAAGCCAAAGGCCTGTTGGACAACACCATCGTCATCATCACCGGCGACCACGGTGAAGAGTTCATGGAGCATGGCCGCTGGGGTCACAACTCGGCGTTCCACAACGAGCAGATCCATACGCCGTTCGTGCTGCACGTGCCCGGTGAAGGCGCGCGGGTGGTCGATCAGCCCACCAGCCATCTGGACATCGTGCCGACCTTGATGCCTTTGCTGGGCGTCACCAACCCTCCCGGTGATTATTCGGCGGCGGCGGTGGATCTGCTGCACCCGACCGACGACCGTTTCCGGGTGATCGGCTCCTGGAACGCGCTGGGCTATGTGGGCGCGCACTACAAGATTTCCATGCCCATGAAGCTGGCGGGCATGAGCTACATGAAAGTGACCACTGCCGATGACGAGCCAGTGGCGGACCCGGATGCGGTGATCGCCAAGGAGAAGGGCAAGCTGATGGAGTTGCTGGCGGATATTTCGCGCTTCTACCGGAAATAGCCGCAGGCAGGGCGAGGCGGGGCACCCGCCCCGCCTGCGTCCCGCCCCCCGCCTGCGTCCCTGCCCCGCCTGTGTCCCTGCCCCGCCTGTGTCCCGCCCCCCGCCTGTGTCATCCTGCGCGTAGTCGCAGGATCCAAGACCGGATTCTGCGACTCCGCTTCGCTCCGCGCAGAATGACGGGGGGGCTGCGCAGAATGACGGATGAGGGGGGCACGGCGGATGGCGGATGGCTACGCTGCGCAAGGTGCCTGGATCATTGATTCATCGCCGTACAAGGCATGGTTCGTCGGGGCGGCGCGATTTGCTATACTCTGCGCCCAGTTTTTCAACAGTCGAGCCGTGCCAACCGCCATGAACGCCATTTCCAAGGCAGCCTCCCAACCCATCCAGCGCCGGGCCATCGCCCTGGTGTCTGGCGGCCTGGATTCCATGCTGGCCGTGAAGGTCATGCAGGAGCAGGGCATCCATGTGGAGGGGGTCAACTTCTTCACCGGCTTCTGTGTCGAGGGGCACACCCATGCCATTCGCAAGAAAGACAAGGACAAGAACAAGCGCAACAACGCGCTGTGGGTGGCGGAAACGCTCGGCATCAAGCTGCACATCGTCGATATTTCCGAGGAATACAAGGATGTGGTGCTGAACCCGAAACACGGTTACGGCGCCCACCTGAACCCCTGCCTGGATTGCAAGATATTCATGGTCAACCAGGCCACCCTGATGCTCAACAAAGCGCGGGAGCTGGCCGGCGAGAAGGGCTTCGATTTCATCATCACCGGCGAGGTGGTGGGCCAGCGGCCGAAAAGCCAGCGCAAGGAAACCATGCCGATCATCAGCCGTGAATCCGGCGCTGACGAGCGCCTGCTGCGTCCGCTCTGCGCGCGCAACCTGCCGGAGACGCTGCCGGAGCGCGAGGGCTGGGTGGATCGTGAAAAGCTCTACGACTTTTCCGGCCGCAATCGCAAGCCGCAGATCGAGCTTGCCAGGCGTTTCGGCCTGGAGGAGTATGCGCAACCCGCCGGCGGCTGCTGTTTCCTGACCGATGAATCTTACTCGAAGAAACTGGCCGATCTGTGGCGGGTGCGCCATGAGCGCCGCTATGAGCTGGACGACATCATGTTGCTCAAGGTGGGGCGGCACATCCGGCCCAATGACCGCTACAAGCTGATCATCAGCCGCGAAGAGGGCGAGAACCGCTTCCTGGAAGGGTATCGTTACCAGTTCACCAGCCTGACCACGGTGAGCTGCCCCGGCCCGCTGGCGCTGATCGACGGCCAGCTTGAGAATGATGAGGCGTTGCGCCAGGCAGCAGCGATCGTCGCCCGCTATTCCAAGGGGCGCATGGATGATGCCGTGACCCTGGAAGTGCGGGAGCCCGGTGGC
Source organism: uncultured Alcanivorax sp. (assembly GCA_964391345.1). Lineage (GTDB taxonomy): Bacteria > Pseudomonadota > Gammaproteobacteria > Pseudomonadales > Alcanivoracaceae > Alloalcanivorax. The sequence goes on along the minus strand of CAYMKZ010000082.1, from coordinate 5,008 downwards.
GTGGCCCGTGAGGTGACCGTGGCGCCGGTGCATGCGGAGCAGATTCCGGCCGAGTGGCATGTGGGCTGATCCGCGCGGCGGAAGGTGAAAGACAGAATGCAATACGAACTGGATGTGCGCCGTCAGCTTTGCCCGATTCCGGTGATCAAGACCCAGAACCGGGTTCGCCAGTTGCAACCGGGAGACGTGCTGCGTGTCACTTGCACGGACCCCGGCGCCCTCAACGACATCCCCGCCTGGTGCCGGATCAATGGCCATCAGGTGCTCGACACGGCGGAAGAAGGGTATGAGGTGGTGATCACGCTGCGCGTGGGTGAAGACTCAAGTGCCCTGTAATGGTGCATTGCTGACAGGCTTGCACCGTTAATGTGCATTCAGTGTGCACGAAAACAGTGCAGTACTGTGGTTTCAAATGCAGTTGCTCCAAATAGTGTTGTTTCAGCGGCCTGGTCGGCTTGCTCGCTGTCACGGGCAATCTGGCACGGACCTTGCTTGTTACTGGCCAAGAGCTGGCAGGCAGGTTTCGGCAGCCGAGAACCATGGCCCCTGTTCGCTCAGCCGGGCGTTGCCGGGCGCCAAAAATCCATCCCAGGAGGACGTTGAATAATGTCTGAGAAGACGCTCCAGTTGCTGAAAGAGAATGATGTGAAGTGGGTCGATATGCGCTTTACCGACAGCCGCGGCAAAGAACAGCATGTGACCATCCCGCATGGCGAAATCGACGAGGATTTCTTCCAGGACGGCAAGATGTTCGATGGTTCCTCCATCGCTGGCTGGAAGGGCATCAACGAATCCGACATGATCCTGATGCCGGACGATTCCACCGCCGTGATCGACCCCTTCACCGACGTCCCCACGCTGAACCTGCGCTGCGATATCGTCGAGCCCGCCACCATGCAGGGCTATGAGCGTGATCCGCGCTCCGTGGCGCGTCGTGCCGAAGAGTACCTGAAGGCCACCGGCATCGCGGAAAGCGCGCTGTTCGGGCCGGAGCCGGAGTTTTTCGTGTTCGATTCCGTACAGTGGAAGGCGGACATGGAAGGCGCCATGTACAAGATCTACTCCGAAGAGGCCGCCTGGGTGTCCGGCGACGACTTCGATCACAACAACATCGGCCACCGGCCGGGCGTCAAGGGCGGCTATTTCCCGGTACCGCCGGTGGATTCCCTGCACGATCTGCGTGCCGCCATGTGTACCGCCATGGAACAGATGGGGCTCGACATCGAAGTGCACCACCACGAAGTGGGCACCGCCGGGCAGTGTGAAATCGGTGTCGGCGCCAACACCCTGACCAAGAAAGCGGACGAAGTACAGATCCTCAAATACTGCGTGTACAACGTGGCGCACGCCTATGGCAAAACCGCCACCTTCATGCCCAAGCCGCTGATCGGCGACAATGGCTCCGGCATGCACGTCCACATGTCGCTGGCCAAGGACGGCAAGAACCTGTTCGCCGGCGACGAGTACGCCGGGCTGTCCGAGGAAGCGCTGTTCTACATCGGCGGCATCATCAAGCATGCCCGTGCGCTGAACGCCTTCACCAACAGCTCCACCAACTCCTACAAGCGTCTGGTGCCCGGCTTTGAAGCGCCGGTGATGCTGGCCTATTCCGCCCGCAACCGTTCCGCTTCGATCCGTATTCCCTGGGTCAACAACCCGAAAGCACGCCGTGTGGAAGTGCGCTTCCCGGATCCGTCCGCCAACCCCTATCTGTGCTTCTCCGCACTGATGATGGCCGGCCTGGACGGCATCAAGAACAAGATTCATCCGGGCGACGCCATGGACAAGGATCTGTACGACCTGCCGGCCGAGGAAGCCCTCAACATCCCGACTGTGGCCCACACGCTGACCATGGCGCTGGACCGTCTGGAAGAGGACCACGAGTTCCTGATGGCCGGCGACGTGTTCACCCGCAGCATGCTGGAAGCCTATGTGGCGCTGAAGCGTGGTGAAGTGGAGCGTCTCAACATGACTCCGCACCCCGTTGAGTTCGACATGTACTACAGCTGCTGAGTCCAGCAGCGAACCACAAGGGACCCCGCCTCGTGCGGGGTTTTTTGTGGGCGCCATCCTTGGCGCCCACCCTGCGGGCCGTCGCTGCGCGACGTCGCAAATCGCTCCCGACGATTTTTTTGTGGGCGCCATCCCTGGCGCCCACCCTGCGGGCCGTCGCTGCGCGACGTCGCAAATCGCTCCCGACGATTTTTTTGTGGGCGCCATCCCTGGCGCCCACCCTGCGGGCCATCGCTGGCGCGACGTCGCAAATCGTTCCCGACGATTTTTTTTGTGGGCGCCTTCCCTGGCTGTGGGTTGTCGCTGGCGTTTGCCGCGTTTGGCGGCCACAATCGGTGCGGGGGATGACGACAGGGAGTCGATATGCGAACCGGGATGTTCACTCTTTTTGGGGTATTCGTTGTTTTCACCGCGGGCATGATCTGGCCGCCGTGCCTGGCCGGTCCGATCAATGGCTCGGTGATCTATCGCACCACGGACGCCGCCGGAAACCCGCTGTTTTCGGATCGGCCTCAGGGGCCGGACGCCACGGTGGTGGATATTGGGCCCGTCAATACCATTTCCGCGTCACCCGTGCCACAGGATGAGCAACGCCTCCAACCCAGACGTGATGCCGCTTCCGGCTACCAATTGCTGGAGATCACCAGTCCTGAAAACGGGGCGACTGTTCGTGATCCGCACCAACCGATACCGGTGGAGGTGCGCCTCCTTCCCGCACTGCGGGCGGGAGACAAGCTGCAATTGCTGGATAACGGCGCCGTGCTGAACGGCCGCGTGCTGGATGCCCCGGATCGCGGGCTTCATGTGTTACGGGCGCAAGTCATCGATGCGGCGGGCCAGGTGGTGGCGCGCTCGCCGCCGGTGAGCGTTCAGGTGCACCGGACCTCTGTGGGTCGGCAGCGGGGAGAACGGGCTTCCAGCCCTGGGGCAGCCGCTCCCGGAGCGCCCGCCCGGCCTCTCTTTGTGCGTTGAATTTGCATTGGGTGCACCGTTTTGGTGCAGTTCAGGGAAAATGCTCTTAGACTGGTGAGCAGGTCGAAAACCCGGTGGATGCGCTGTGCTTATCCACCCTACGGGGATTGGCCCGAAAATTGCTGGGATAACCGGGAAGTCATTACTTATCGCCATGCGCCGGACCATGACTGCGGGAACACTACCGAAAGGACTGCTGGAACACCTCCGTACGGCCGTGCTGCTGCTGGATGCCGACTTGCGCGTGCTTTATCTCAACGGCGCGGCGGAGCTCCTGCTGTCGGCCAGTGCCTCCCGGCTGCTCGGTCACACCTTGCCGGACTATTTCTTTGAAGACGCCAGCGCGCTCGCGGCCTTGCAGCAGTGCCTCGCGGACGGCCACCCGTTCACCTGCCGCGAGGCGCGGCTCAATGTGGAGCCGGGCCGGCAGTCGGTGGTGGATTACAGCGTCAGCCCCATTTACGAACCCGGCCGGGATGTGGCGTTGCTGATCGAGATGCAGTCGCTCGACCGCCTGTTGCGCATCACCCGCGAGGAAGCGCTGCTGCACGCGCGCCAGGCCACCCGCGCACTGGTGCGCGGCGTCGCCCACGAGATCAAGAATCCGCTGGGCGGCATTCGCGGCGCCGCCCAGTTGCTGGAACGCGCCCTGCCGGATGCGGAGCTGGCTGAATACACCAGGGTGATCGTCGATGAGGCGGACCGGTTGCGGGCGCTGGTGGATCGCATGCTCGGGCCACGCAAGCCGCCGGCTTTCCGGCCCGTCAATGTGCATGAATGCCTGGAGTACGTACGCCAGTTGCTGCTGGCGGAATATCCTCGTGAAGTGGCGCTGGAGCGCGATTACGACGTCAGCCTGCCGGAGGTGTTCGCCGACCGGGACCAGTTGATCCAGGTGCTGCTGAATCTGATGCGCAATGCCATCCAGGCACTGCTGGAGGCCGATATACCGCGGGCGCGGGTGATCCTGCGCACGCGGGCGCTGCGTCAGTTCACCATCGGCACCCGGCGTCACCGGCTGGTGTTGCGCGTCGATATCGAGGACAACGGCCCGGGCATCGACGAAGAGCTGCGCGAAACGCTGTTCTATCCCCTGGTCAGCGGCCGCGCCAACGGCGCCGGGCTGGGGCTGTCCATCGCCCAGTCGATCATCAGCCAGCACCAGGGGCTGATCGAATGCGAAAGCGAACCGGGACGGACCCTGTTCACCCTGCTGCTGCCCGTGGAGCCGGAAAATGCGGCGTCCCAGGACCTAACGGAGACCAAGAGCCCATGAGTGCGACCATCTGGGTGATCGACGACGATCGTTCCATACGCTGGGTACTGGAAAAGGCGTTGAGCCAGGAAGGCTACCGGATCACCGCTTTCGAGAATGCCGACGAGGCGCTCAACGCGCTGGACGAGGGCGTTGCCGAGCCCGACGTGCTGCTTTCCGATGTGCGCATGCCCGGCACCGACGGCCTGCGCATGCTGAAAATCCTGCGGCGCAACAATCCCGATCTGCCGGTCATCATCATGACTGCCCACTCGGACCTGGATTCCGCGGTGGCGTCCTATCAGGGCGGCGCCTTCGAGTATCTGCCCAAGCCCTTCGATGTGGACGAGGCGGTGACGTTGGTGAAAAGGGCGGTGCGCCACCGCCAGGATACGGCCCAGGAGAGCGCCGAGCCGCTTGCCGAGCTGCCGGCGGAGATCATTGGCGAAGCCCCCGCCATGCAGGAGGTGTTTCGCGCCATCGGGCGTCTCAGCCAGTCCAATGTGACGGTGCTGATCAACGGTCAGTCGGGCACCGGCAAGGAGCTGGTGGCGCGGGCGCTGCATCATCACTCCATGCGCCATGAGAAAAATTTCGTGGCGCTGAACATGGCGGCGATTCCCAGGGATCTGATCGAATCGGAGCTGTTCGGCCATGAGCGGGGGGCCTTTACCGGCGCCAACAGCCTGCGCGTCGGTCGCTTCGAGCAGGCCAATGGCGGTACCCTGTTTCTCGACGAGATCGGCGATATGCCGCTGGAGGCGCAGA
>CAYMKZ010000081.1:12264-13124 GCA_964391345.1 uncultured Alcanivorax sp. | reverse complement strand
AAGCACGCCGTCTCGCGTCTCATCGGTTCGCCTCCGGGCTACGTCGGCTACGAAGAGGGCGGCTATCTGACCGAGCTGGTGCGCCGCAAGCCTTATTCCGTGGTGCTGCTGGACGAAGTGGAAAAGGCCCACCCGGACGTCTTCAACGTGCTCTTGCAAGTGCTGGAAGATGGCCGTCTCACGGATGGCCAGGGCCGTACCGTGGATTTTCGCAACACGGTGGTGGTGATGACCTCCAACCTGGGCTCGGATCTGATTCAGCGCATGGCTGGCAGCGGCAATTACGACACCATGAAGGACGCCGTGATGACCGTAGTGAGCAACCACTTTCGCCCGGAGTTCATCAACCGGGTGGACGAAACCGTGGTGTTCCATCCGCTCGGGCAGAGCCAACTCAAGGGTATCGCCGGTATCCAGCTCGACTACCTGCGCAAGCGGCTGGGCGAACGGGATCTGGGGCTGGAACTGTCCGACGCGGCTCTGGAGAAACTGGTGGAAGCCGGCTTCGATCCGGTCTACGGTGCCCGCCCGCTGAAGCGTGCGATCCAGTCACAACTGGAGAACCCGCTGGCGCAGGCATTGCTGAAAGGAGAGTTCGGGCCCGGTGATACCATCAAGGTTGATGTGGCTGATGACAAACTGACGTTCGCGCGGGTCTGACACACCACACGCAGAAGGCGGCCCGCCAGCAGGCGCGCTGCCTTGCCCGACGCCTTTCTTTTCGTTATCCCGCTGCTCCTGGATTCTGCGACTACGCGCAGAATGACCAGAGAGGGCACTCTACGATTGCGCGCAGGATGGTGGATGCGCTGCGCTTATCCACCCTACGGTCAGGTCCGTGCACGGATTTTGTAGGGTGG
>CAYMKZ010000081.1:2478-12254 GCA_964391345.1 uncultured Alcanivorax sp. | reverse complement strand
GCGCCGCGCGGCCCAGACCCCCCCCCGGGCTCGCGGCCCCCGCCTTTGTTGGGGGGCTTCACCCCCCCCGCGCATCCACCATTGCCGTCATCCTGTGCGATGCGGAGTCGGCTGTGCCCGGGGGAAAGGCCGGTTTTTGCGTTCAGTGCACGGCGGCGTACATGATCTTTTCCTGGGTGGCGTTTTCCGGGTTGAATTCGGCGACGATCTGGCCGCCGCGCGCCACCAGTATGCGGTCGGAAATGCTGAGGATTTCCGGCAGGTAGGAGGAGATCACCACCACCGCCTTGCCGTCCCGCGCCAGCCCGCGAATGATCTCGTGGATCTCTTCCACCGAGCCGACGTCCACGCCGCGGGTCGGTTCATCGAGAATGATCACCCGCGGATCCTGCACCAGGCTTTTCGCTACCACCACCTTTTGCTGGTTGCCGCCGGACAGCTCGATGATCTTGCTTTGCCGGTTGATGGCGGTGACGCGGGTTTTTTTCACCCATTCGGCGCTCACCTCGTCGCGGTGGCGCTTGGAGTAATGCAACCGCCGGCGTCCTTCCGGTGTGCACAACCAGCCCAGATAGATGTTTTCGTCCACCGTCATGGTCTCGAAGAAACCGGCCACTTTGCGATCTTCGGTGACGTAGGCGATGCCGTCGCGGACCGCCTGGGCAGGTACCCGATAGCGCACCGGCCGACCATCGAGGTAGATCATGCCGCCCTGGAGGAAGTTGCGTTTGCGGGCGCCGGCGATCACCTGGGCGATTTCCGTGCGTCCGGAGCCGACCAGCCCGGCGATGCCCAGCACTTCGCCGGCGTAGACCGAGAACGACATGTTCTTGACCATGGTGCCGGAGATCACGTTCTGCACGCGCAACACCGGCTTGCCCTTGGCCTGGCGGCGGTCGGCGCGGTGCCGGTGCTGATCGTTGTCGATTTCCCGGCCGACCATGTGATGGACCAGGCTGGCGCGGTCGAATTCCTTGGCGGGGGCGGTGATCACCTTGCGCGAATCGCGCAGTACGGTGATGCGATCCGCCATGGTCAGCGCTTCTTCCAGCGCGTGGGAGATGAACACGATGGCGATGCCGCGGCGGCGCAGATCCTCGATCAGCAGGAACAGGTGTTGGGTTTCTTCCGGCGTCAGGCTGGCGGTGGGTTCGTCGAAGATGATCACTTCCGCCTGGTAATACACGGCGCGGGCGATTTCCACCATCTGCCGTTTGGCGGTGCCGAGGCTGGCCACCAGATCGCTGGGCTCGACGTTGAAATTCATCGATTGCAGAAGCTGCTGGGCGCTGATGTTCAGCTTGCGCAGGCGGGTGAGGAACTGTTCCCGGCCCAGTTGCACGTTCTGCGCCACGGTCATGGTCGGCACCAGGCTGTCTTCCTGATAGACCATGGCGATGCCGCGCTTGAGCGCATCGGCGGGGGATTTGAAATCGCACACCTCTCCATCCAGACGGATTTCGCCGCTGGTCAGTTGCACCGCCCCGGCAATGGCCTTGCAGAGGGTGGATTTGCCGGCGCCGTTTTCGCCGACCAGGGCGTGCACTTCACCGGCGTACAGCGTGAAGTCGATGTCCTGTATCGCCGCCGTGCCCTCGTAGAGCTTGCTGGCGCCGGTGATTTGCAGGCGTGGTTGCTGGTCGGCAGCGGGAGCGGAGACGTCGTTCATGATGGTTCCTCGCCGGGTTGTTCGAGCGGTGCGCTGAGCAGGCAGTTGGCGCCTTTGGAGACGATCAGCAAGCGGCCATCGATTTCGCGGGCCGCCATGATGCCGTGGTGGTGGCCATCGAAGCGGCTGTGCAGTGAGTCGATGACTTCGGCATCACTGTTCAGGCGCAACAACAGGCCGTAGGAGCGCGGCGGCGCCCAGGGCTTGCGGATGCCCAGCTGTTTCATGGCACCCATTTGCAGCGGCTCCAGGTGAGAGCCGGTGGAGGAGAGCGCGGGGCGAATCCACAGCTCCGGCGGCAGGGATTCCATCATGTCGCGCTTGAAGGTCTTTTCCTTGAGGATCAACTCCACCAGCAGCGTGCGCATGGCGAAGGCCGCCAGCCAGTAGCCGCCGCCGGCCGCGGCGCTGATGCGCGCCGGGTAGCCCGGCATGTTGTCGATCAGCACCTGCGGCGGGCCGAGCCGATCATCCTGGATCGGGTAGCGGGTAACGCTGTGAGTCCAGCTTTCGGTGATGATCAGGTGACGGCCGTCGCCTTCCACCAGTACGCCATTGGGGAAGGCGAGACCACTGTGCAGCAGTTTGGGCTCGCTGCCGGGGCGCCAGTAACCGAGCAGGCCGTTGCGGTTGCATTCCATCAGATCGCGGGCCCATTCGGCGGCCGGGTGGCGAGTGCTGCCGACGGTGAAATACAGGCCGCCATGGTGGTCCGCGGCAATCGCCGTGATGCCTGCCAGGGGAGTGCCGTTGGCTGAACTGACGCTCTCCAGTGGCTGACCTTCGGCGTTCAGACGCTGCAATCCTTCACCGTCCAGGGCGACCACCAGCGTGCCGTCGTTGAGGCGGGTGAGCGCCGATAGCGGAGTCGGGAACGACGCCAGCACCCGGCTTTGTCCCTGCGGATCAATCGCCAGCAGCTGCGTATCGCTGCTGACCAGCAGCCCACCGTTGCCGTCGGAAGCCACGTCGTCCGGCGCGGTCAGCTCCAGGTCCAGAGCGGTGAGCGTATCCAGCCGGCTGTTGGGCGACAGGGCTCCATCCATCGGTGGAATCGGGTGTTTCAGGCGCTCCCCGGAGAGGAGCGAGCGAATCATTTCCATCGGTGCGAGCATGGTAACGGTTCCTTTATTGGGCCTCGCCGGTGCGTTTGCCCCAGTAACACTCACTGGATATCCAGTTGGGGTCCGCGCCTTCCAGTTTTATCCGGCCGATGCGGTTGTTCTCCAGACCACCCAGGTAGAGGTAGCCGCGATCTTCGCGCATGGAGGTCAGGGTGGCGTGGGATTCGCCACCGGGATCCCAGTAGGACGTCACCGGCTGGGCGTTTTCGTCGAGCTTGACGATGCAACCGTTGTTCATGCCCTGGATTACCCATTCGTCGGCGGGCAGCCGTTTGATCATGCGCATGCGGAAGGCGGGGTGGCGCATCACCACGTCGCCCACCGGGGCGCGCATCGCCACCAGCGCCAGCCAGTAGCCGCCGTCGGAGGAGCGGTTGATGTTGTCCGGCGCGCCGGGCAGGTTGCCGATCACCACTTCCGTCTTGCCTTTTTTCGGGCCGGCCACCCAGTAGCGCATCAGGCGCATGCCGAAGGTTTCCGCGTACAGCAGCGACTGATTGTCGTGGGCCATGCAGATGCCGTTGCAGAAACGGATGTTGTGAACCAGCGTGCGGGTGCGGCCGGTGACCGGGTCGTAACAGACCAGACGTCCGGTGCCACGGCCTTCGATGCCGTCCACCGGCCAGTTGGCCAGATCGTAGCGGGTGGTACCTTCGCTGAAGTAGATCTTGCCGTCCGGCGCGATGTCCAGGTCGTCGGTGAGCTTGAGGCGGGAATCGTCCACCAGCTTCCAGCTGCGGTTGGTTTCGTCGGTGAGCTTGAAGATTTCACCGTCCGGCTTGACGCCGTACAGCCCCATGCCGGACACACAGACGATGAGGTTGTCGTCCTTGTCGAAGGCCAGCCCCAGCGGTCGTCCGCCGATGCGGGCGAACAGCTCCCGGTTCTCGAAGTTGTCGCCGGAGAAACGCAGAATCCAGCCCTGGCGGGTGCCCGCGTACAGCCGGCCCTGGCGGTCGAGAATGATATCTTCCGGCCCTTCTATCTGGTTCAGGCCGATGGCCTCGGCCTGGCTGAGGCGGTTGTTCATGGCGTAGGGGCTGTCGCTGTCCGGGCGGGTGTCGGGCAGCGTGCCGAAATCCACGTAGGTCGGGTTGACGTAACTTTTCTGGATCGCCTTGCCGCGGTTTTTCATCCACTTGGAATCGATGCTGATGGCCAGCAGCAGGATGGCGCCATTGGCGGCGGTGGTGACCGCGCCGGGGAAACCCATCTGTACCAGGCCATTGGAGAGAATGAAGATAATGCCGGCGCCGATCAGGGCGCGCCCTATGGAGCCTTTGCCGCCGGCCAGGCTGATGCCGCCGATCATCACCGCGGCGAGCGTCTGGAAGGCGAAGCCGTCGCCGGTATGCGAGCCGGTGCTGCTCAGCCGGGCGGCGAAGAAAACCGCACCGATGGCGCACAGCATGCCGGACACTACGTAGGTGGAGAATAGTACCCTCTCGATGCTGATGCCCGCATGGCGGGCGGAGCGACGGCTGGAACCCACCGCCACCAGATGCCAGCCCAGCCGGGAGCGGCTGAGCAGGATGTGGCCAATGATGCCGAGTACGATCAACACCCAGATCGCGGAGGGCAGCCCGAGGAAAACGCCCTGTCCGATCCAGTCCCAGAGGTCACTGGAATTCATCGACATGGCGATGTCCATGGAATATTTCATCGACAGCAGATCGAAAATGCCCCGGTAAACCAGCAACGTGACCAGCGTGGTCAGGAAAGGCCGGGTGCGCAGGAAGCCGACGAAAATGCCGTTCACGGCGCCCAGCAGGGCACCGGCTATCAGCGTGATGACGATCACCGCCGGCACCGGCAGGCCGAGCAGGCTGAAACAGGCCAGCGCCACGAAATCCAGCAGCGCGAACATGGAGCCGACACTCAGGTCGATGCCGCCGGACATCAGCGTCAGCCCCATGGCCACGGCAACGAAGCCGAACTCGGAAAAAGTGCGGCTGAGGGTCTGGATGCTGTAGGCGGAGGTATAGGAGGGCACCTGTGTGGCAAAGAACAGAATCAGCAGCACCAGCACGGTGAACGGCACCGCCGGTTCCATCCATGTCTTGGCGAACAGATCCGCGAAAAGCTGGCGTGGAGACCACTTGTAGCGCAGTCGTTTGGCATTCAGGAGCAGTGTGGAAGTCGTCATTGCAACACCCGGATGGATCTTCGACAGGATGACGGGCATGTCACCACGCCCGCCCCCGGCGAAGAGGGCAGGTTTCCCTTCCCCCTTGCCGGATGCGTAGTGTTATTTCACGTGCGCGCAGCTTGCTGGTGTCACCGTGTCCTTGGTGACACCCACCACCGGCGTGTAGATGGTGGCGTGGAAGGTGCCTGCCGGCTGGCCGCTTTGCAGCAGGAACTTGGCGATCGCCATCATTTCATGCGCTTGCAGCAAAGCGTTGTAGTTGAACGCCTCGTAGAACAGGCCTTGCTTGAGGTATTCGCAGGCGGGCGGTTCGCCGCCACCGGTGGTGATCACCTTGACCTTGCCTTGCAGGCCGGCCCGTTTCACGGCCTGGGCGATACCCACGTCCTGGCCGACCCACCAGCCGATGTAAGCGCACAGGTCCGGGTTGGCTTGCAGCACCGTATCGGCCTTGTCGTGGGCGGTTTTGGGATCCCAGTTGGCGGCCTGCCGGCTGACGATCTTGATGTCCTTGTGCTGATCGAACACCGACATGGCGCCCTTCAGAATACCCATGGTGTAGGCTGACGTGGGCTCGCCGATCATCAGCGCGACCTTGTGGGAGCGTGCGTCCGGGCCGCTGCAGGCGTCCACCGCGGATTGCGCCATCTTGATGCCGTCATCCTCGGGATAGATGCCCACATAGGCATCCGTGCGGGTGCGCGACGCCATGTTGACCTGGATCACGTAAATGCCGGCTTCCTGGGCTTTTTTCAGCACATTGGCGAGCACTTGCACGTTCGGGTTGTGGACGATCATCAGGTCCGGCTTTTGCGGGATCATGGCGGCGATCATCTGTTCTTCCCGTTGCGGGTTGAAATCCGGATCACGGATTTCGAACTTGATGCCCAGTGCTTCGGCCTCTTTTTTCATTTCCACGCCCCAGATGTGGGGCAGGCCCTGGGCGAACGATACGGGGAAATACACGATACGCTTGCCCGCCACGTTTTTCTGCCAGGTGTCATGCAGTGTTTCCGCGGCCTGGGCCAGACCGGTGCAGAGCACCAGGGCCAGTGCGGATGCCAGTAGTGTCGTCAAAATCTTCATGGGAGCTCTCCTGTCCAATGTTGTTCTGCTTTTTCCGGGGATTCCGGTCATTCGCCCTGGCGGGCGGTTTCTTCATCTCGAGGATGGAGCCGGTTGTCGAGCACGATGGCGCCGAGCAGCACCAGCCCACGCACGATGTTCTGCAAGTCGTCGTTGAGGTTGAGCAGGGTCATGCCGTTGAGCACCACGCCGATCAGCAGGGCCCCGGCCAGCACGCAGAAGACGCTGCCGCGCCCACCCACCAGACTGACGCCGCCCAGTACGGCAACCAGAATGACGTTGAAAATCATCGAACCGGAGATCATCTGGGTGTCGATGCTGGACAGCGTCGCCATCAGCATCAGTCCCGCGATGTAGCCGATGTCCGCGGCCAGTACGTATTCGAAGATGGTCAGCGGGCGCACCGGGATGCCTGCCTGGCGGGCGGCTTCGGGGTTGTCACCGTGCGCGTAGATGAAGCGGCCGAGGCGCGTGCGGCTGAGAAACAGATGAATCAGCAACGCCATGCCGAAGAACACCAGCACGGAGATCGGTATGCCGGCGATTCTGCCGCCCAGCGCCAGAAAGGAATGAGCGTGATTGGGGACGTATACGGTATAGACGCCGCCGACGATCAGCAGGCGCACCAGACCGAAAATCAGCAGATTCATGGCCAGTGTCGCGAACAGCGGCGGGACTTCCACGAAAGCGATGATGAAGCCGTTGAGCAGGCCGATGGCGGTGCTGAGCAACAGACCGCAAACCAGCGCCCAACCTACCGTCCAGCCATGACTCATCAACACGGCGGCCAGGGAGGCGCCGGCCACCATGGAGCCGATCTGCGAAATGTCCAGCCCTCTGGCGATGATGACGACAGCGGCGCCCAGGGCGAGAATGCCGACCACGGAAATGCTGTTGAGCAGCGAAACGGCGTTCCCCACCGTTGCGAACCCCGGCAGGATGATGGCGAAGACCACCGCCAGCAGAATCGCCACGGCGAACACGATCTGTTCCTGGGTGAGCCGGCTCAGCCAACTGGACGATTGCTGCGGTTCCTGACGGGCGTTGCGGGAAGCGGGAGTGGCTGTTTCCTGTACCGGCATTGCTGCCTCCATGATGCCAACGTGTTTTTGTTATCCGCGGCTGTTGTTCGCGGCTTGTTGTCCGCAGTCAGCAGTACTGTCCTGGGGTCTGTCACGGGGCCGTGCCGCCGGGGACAGTGCCTGCTTGACCTCATTCTGTACTACAAAACGCTAGGGCGATACAAGCCGGAATGCAAGCGAATTACGTTTTGTGTGCGCCGGGTTCGGTGCGGGAGGGGATGCCAGGGGGTAGAATGTGAACAACTGTCATTGTTGAGGGGCGATGGTTTTCTCGAAGAGGCCGCCGGCGGTGAATCCTGGTTCAGCCGTTGTCGTCGCTATCCAGAGCGAAGGCCGCATCGGGCAGACCCAGATAGATCTTGCGGGAGCGGTCCATGTGCAGCCGGGTGAAACGATCCGCCTGAATGGCGTCGCCCGCCAGTATCGCCTCGCCGATCGATTCATATTCGTGGAACAGCCGTTCCCGGTCGGCGCTGTGCAGATAGGGCTGAAACTGCATGCGGATCAGCTGTACCTGAGTGGCGGGAAGAAGGCGTGCCAGCTCGCGGTTATGGCCGATGTGCAGCATGGCGCCGTAGAAGCGGTCGCGGCTTTCCATGGACGTGAACCCGTCTCCGGCGTAGCGGCAGGCCATCAGACGCTCATAGGCGCGAATGAAGTGGGCGCGATTGCCGCCCTCGTCGATACGGCGCGCCGCCAGGCCGGCGGCGAAGCCGGTGAGTACCTCGATCACCTGCATCAGTTCGTCCACTTCCTGGCGGGTCAGGGAGCGAATATGGGCGCCCCGGTGGCGGGTCAGGGTGATGATGCGCTCCGCCGCCAGCCGTTTCAGCGCTTCCCGCACGGGGCCGCGGCTGATGTTCAGCGAGCGCGTGAGATCGGCTTCCAGCAGGCGCTGGCCAGGCACGAAACGGCCCATGGCGATACCGTTGATGATGGCGGCAACAACCCTGTCCGGCGAGCTTAGCGGCTTGCCGGTTGCCGGTTCGCCAGAGTGTGAAGCGGTCTGGTGAACGTCGCCACGGGGTGGAGCTGACATGAGTGTCTGATGTCCTTGGCGGTTGGGTTGTCGGGATGGCGCCTAACATAACGACCTGAAGAGGTAATTGCCAGACGCAATATCGTAGGACATTATTGCCCTATCATATAAGCAAACCAGTGTTCCATTTCAAGGGCGGGCGTCGTGCCGGCAATGACGGACTATGGGAGTTGATCGATGGATCTTGGCTATTCAGAAAAAACCAGGGTGCTGATGGTGCGCCTGAGCGATTTCATGGATGAACACGTTTACCCGAACGAATCACGTTATCACCAGGAACGTGCGGCCGGGGAATACTGGCCGACGGTCATCGAAGAGCTGAAACCGAAGGCCCGCGCCGCGGGGCTGTGGAATCTGTTCCTGCCGAACAAGGCCCATGGCGCCGGTTTGACCAATCTGGAGTACGCACCGCTGTGCGAGATCATGGGGCGGGTGATGTGGGCGCCGGAGGTGTTCAATTGCTCGGCGCCGGATACCGGCAACATGGAAGTGCTGGCCGAGTACGGCACGCCAGAGCAGCAGGAACAGTGGCTGAAGCCGCTGCTGGCGGGCGAAATCCGTTCCTGTTTCGCCATGACCGAGCCGGCGGTGGCGTCCTCGGACGCGACCAATATCGAATGCGCCATCGAACGTGACGGCGATGACTACGTGATCAATGGCCGCAAGTGGTTTTCGTCCGGCTCCCCGGATCCGCGCTGCCGCGTTTTCATTCTGATGGGCAAGACCGACCCTGATAATCCGGATCGCCACAAGCAGCAGTCGATGGTCATCGTGCCCCTCGACGCGGACGGTATCCAGGTAGTGCGCTACTTGCCGATCATCGGTTATGCGGGCGTGCCGGATGTGACCGGTGAGGTTCTGTTCGAGAACGTGCGGGTGCCCGCCTCCAACATGCTGCTCGGCGAAGGGCGCGGCTTCGAGATCGCCCAGGGGCGTCTGGGGCCGGGCCGCATCCACCATTGCATGCGGCTGATCGGCCTGGCCGAGCGGGCGCTCGAATCGCTGTGCAAACGGGTGCTGAAGCGAGTGGCTTTCGGCAAGCCGATTGCCGAACAGAGCGTCACGCTGGAGCGCATCGCGGAGGCGCGCATGCAGATCGAACAGACCCGCCTGCTGGTGCTCAAGGCGGCCTACATGATGGATACGGTGGGCAACAAGGAGGCCCGCCGCGAGATCGCCATGATCAAGGTGGCGGCGCCGAACATGGCGGGGCGGGTGATCGACTGGGCGATCCAGGCGCACGGCGGCGCCGGCGTCACCGAGGATTTCGGCCTGGCTTTCGCCTACGCCAACTCGCGGATACTGCGCATAGCGGACGGGCCGGATGAGGTGCATCGCAACCAGATCGGCCGGCTGGAACTGAAGCGCTACCAGTGACCGACTGCTCTACTTCCCTGTGGATGTGGATTCTGCGTACTGCGACTGCGCAGAATCCAAGCGGATCCTGCGACTGCGCGCAGGATGACGCACGCTCCGCTGCGCGCAGAATGATGTACGCTCCGCTCCGTGCAGGATGACGCACGCTCCGCTCCGCGCAGAATGATGTACGCTCCGCTCCGTGCAGAATGACGTACGCTCCGCTGCGCGCAGAATGATGTACGCTCCGCTCCGTGCAGGATGACGCACG
>CAYMKZ010000081.1:0-2378 GCA_964391345.1 uncultured Alcanivorax sp. | reverse complement strand
CTCCGCTCCGCGCAGGATAACGTACCGCTCTGCTCCGCGCAGGACGGTGCCATTTCTGCATCCTGTATGGCTTGCTCCGCCGTATGGCATGTCCACGCCGTCATCCTGCATGCAAGGAGCGTAGCGACTGAAATTGCAGGATCCAGGGCTAGGAAAGCGCCTCGATTTCTGTCATTATCGGCGAGTTCCTGGCCGTTCTTTCGCGGCCAGCAACCTTCCGGAGATCGTGACCCGCAAGCACTTACCGGTGCCTGTGAGGCCGGGACCCGGGGCACCGTTACCGCGATGTCCTACGCAGTGTTACTGCATTCCCACCCTGATCAGGGTGAGTCTTCCCTCTCTCCGAAGTTATTTTCCGCCAGCCGTGATGGCGTGCCGTGGACATCGTTGCGTGGTTTTTTCGTGCGCCCGGTTTTCCTCGCCCCGGCCGGCATGAAGTTTGGTAGTGCATCCCTGTTTCGCCGCTTGCGGCGAGAAGACGGCTATTTGTTGATCGAGGTAGCGACCGTGGAAATGTTATCCGGCGCGGACATGCTGATCCGCGCATTGCAAGAAGAGGGGGTGGAGTACATCTTCGGGTATCCCGGAGGGGCAGTACTGCACATTTACGACGCCTTGTTCAAACAGGACAAGGTCAGCCACATTCTGGTGCGCCACGAGCAGGCGGCGGCCCATGCGGCGGATGGCTATGCCCGCTCCACGGGCAAGCCGGGGGTGGTGATGGTAACCTCCGGCCCCGGCGCCACCAACGCCATTACCGGCATCGCCACGGCGTTCATGGATTCCATTCCGATGGTGGTGATTTCCGGGCAGGTGCGCTCCGACTGGATCGGTGATGACGCCTTCCAGGAAACCGACATGATCGGAGTATCGCGGCCGGTGGTGAAGCACAGCTTCATGGTGCATGACCCCCGTGATATTCCGTCGATCATCAAGAAGGCGTTCTACATTGCCAGTACCGGGCGTCCCGGGCCGGTATTGATCGACGTGCCCAAGGATCACACTGCACCCAACAAGACTTTCCCTTACGAGTACCCGAAGAAGGTCAAGCTGCGTTCCTACGCGCCGGTCAGCCGTGGTCACTCCGGCCAGATCCGCAAGGCGGTGGAAGAACTGCTGAAGGCGAAAAGGCCGGTGATCTACGCCGGCGGCGGGGTGGTACAGGGCGAGGCCAGCGAAGCCTTGACGACGCTGACCCGCAAACTGAATTTCCCGATCACCAACACGCTGATGGGGCTGGGCGGCTTTCCCGGCAGCGACCGGCAGTCGCTGGGCATGCTGGGCATGCATGGCACCTATGAAGCGAACATGGCGATGCACAGCGCGGATGTCATTCTCGCCGCCGGTGCGCGGCTCGACGACCGGGTCACCAACAACGTCAAGAAGTTCTGCCCGGGGGCGAAGATCATTCATATCGATATCGATCCCGCGTCCATTTCCAAGAACATTCCGGCGCAGATCCCGATTGTCGGGCCGGTACGGCAGGTGCTGGAAGAAATGCTGGCGGTGCTCGATGAGCACGGTGGCGAGCCCGACGCCAAGGCGCTGGAGCGCTGGTGGCAGGAAATCGACGGCTGGCGGGCGGTGCATGGCATGCGCTATGAAGCCGGCGAACAGGGCCAGATGAAACCCCAGCAGGTGATCGAAGCGCTCTACAAGGTCACCGGCGGAGACGCTTACGTCACCTCCGATGTGGGCCAGCATCAGATGTTTGCCGCACAGTACTACAAGTTCGACCTGCCGCGCCGGTGGATCAACTCCGGCGGCCTGGGCACCATGGGCTTCGGCCTGCCGGCGGCCATGGGCGTGCAGCTTGCCCACCCCGGCACGGTGGTGGCCTGCGTGACGGGCGAAGGCTCCATCCAGATGAATATTCAGGAGCTGTCCACCTGTCTGCAATATCATCTGCCGATCAAGATCATCAATCTCAACAACCAGGCGCTCGGCATGGTGCGCCAGTGGCAGGACATGCAGTACGGCGGCCGCCACAGCCAGTCCTACATGGAATCGCTGCCGGACTTCGTCGAGCTGGCGGACGCCTATGGCCATGTGGGCATTCGTGTCGACAAGTCCGCCGATCTGGAAGGGGCCATGAAAGAAGCCTTTTCCCTGAAAGACCGGCTGGTGTTCATGGATATCTATGTGGACCCCAACGAGCACGTTTATCCGATGCACATCGCGGATGGCTCGATGCGCGACATGTGGCTGAGCAAGACGGAGCGAACCTGATGAGACGTCTGATTTCTATACTGATGGAAAACGAGCCGGGGGCATTGTCCCGGGTGGTGGGTCTGTTCTCTCAGCGTGGTTACAACATCGAGACGCTCACCGTGGCGCCGACCGAGGATCCGACGCTGTCGCGGCTGACCATGACCACC
>CAYMKZ010000080.1:4707-13347 GCA_964391345.1 uncultured Alcanivorax sp. | reverse complement strand
ATTGGTATTCTTCTTTGGCCGGAACCATGCCCTGAACTGAAAGGGATTAAGACGTAGAAAACCCCATCCTCTGACTCGATAGATTTAGCCGGAACCATGCCCTGAACTGAAAGGGATTAAGACGCCGCATCCTCTCCGACTTGTGGCCAGCCCAATGGCCGGAACCATGCCCTGAACTGAAAGGGATTAAGACGCAATCAGGGCGCCTTGATCGACAGATTCCGTGGCGGCCGGAACCATGCCCTGAACTGAAAGGGATTAAGACGTCCGTGGGATCGACGGCCACGCCATCGTTCACAGCCGGAACCATGCCCTGAACTGAAAGGGATTAAGACAAGATACAAGTATCCTAGTGGCCTTTGAGTAGGGCCGGAACCATGCCCTGAACTGAAAGGGATTAAGACGGATGCAGGGCGTCTTGATAATCCCAATCGCTGGCCGGAACCATGCCCTGAACTGAAAGGGATTAAGACTGCTCGAAAATGGTCTTGCCGTCCATGGTGATGCGGCCGGAACCATGCCCTGAACTGAAAGGGATTAAGACGCGGAGCCGAGAATGATTTGCCCGTAGCTCATGGGGCCGGAACCATGCCCTGAACTGAAAGGGATTAAGACTCGCTACGAATGTTCGCCTCGTGATTTGCGGCACGCCGGAACCATGCCCTGAACTGAAAGGGATTAAGACCCGGTGTACGCGGCAACCAGGTCGCCGCCCCTGGCCGGAACCATGCCCTGAACTGAAAGGGATTAAGACCTCGACCGGGCTACCGGTGCGCCGGCTAATGCCCGCCGGAACCATGCCCTGAACTGAAAGGGATTAAGACTTTTTTCTGCTTACGTACCTTCCAGTACTCTCGAGCCGGAACCATGCCCTGAACTGAAAGGGATTAAGACAAAGCCGTGACGCGGAAATAGGCGCACAGCTCGCGCCGGAACCATGCCCTGAACTGAAAGGGATTAAGACCAGCGTCTCAACTGCGAACTTGAGAGCGCTAGCGGCCGGAACCATGCCCTGAACTGAAAGGGATTAAGACTCGCGCTTGAAAGCATAGTAGCAGCGAAGGTGTGCCGGAACCATGCCCTGAACTGAAAGGGATTAAGACATTACATCGACAGTCTTTTGCGGATTAGTGAGCCGGAACCATGCCCTGAACTGAAAGGGATTAAGACCGGTGGCCCCTGCCCAATTCCCCACGTGAATCATTGCCGGAACCATGCCCTGAACTGAAAGGGATTAAGACCTTGTGTGAGGGCTTCTTCAATCACAAGCTCCAGCGGCCGGAACCATGCCCTGAACTGAAAGGGATTAAGACTTCTCAACTAACCAACAGTTGTATCTAGTTTCATCGCCGGAACCATGCCCTGAACTGAAAGGGATTAAGACGTGTGCCACGGTCGATCAAACGCTGGCGGGCCAGGCCGGAACCATGCCCTGAACTGAAAGGGATTAAGACACCCATAAGCGTTACCCTTGGTGCCCGTTAGCTGCCGGAACCATGCCCTGAACTGAAAGGGATTAAGACTTGACGCGGGCAGCGACGGTGGCAGTTTCCAGGGCCGAAGCCATGCCCTGATCTGGCACTGCAAAGGCTCGAAGCCCTACCGACAGGGCTGCCATATGTGGCGCCCTTATGCGCAATCGCGCTGTCAAACCCGTTTGCATTTTGTAACGTTTAGGATACAATCCTTTCGTTCCTTGGTAGAGATTGCCGCATGTTTTATGTTGTCCAGACACCCGAATTTACCTGATGGCTGGCGAGCATCAAGGACGGTATGACACGCCGTCGCCTGGTAACTCGATTGCGCAAGGTGTCGCTGGGCAACCTAGGAGATGTCGGACCCGTTGGTGAGGGCGTCAGCGAGCTGCGCGAGCACTTCGGCAAAGGCTGGCGCATGTATTTCATCCAGCGCGGCTCGGTCGTGGTGGTCATGTTGGGTGGTGGCAACAAGGCCACACAGCAGGCGGATATTGCCAAGGCCATCGCCCTCTCCAGAACCATTGAGGATTGAATCATGGTTAGAATTGCCGATCTGAAACGATTTGATGTGACCGAACACCTCGACAGCGAGCAGGCCATAGCCGAATATCTAACCGCTGTGCTGGAGGAAAACGATCCTGCGCTGCTTGCCGCCGCCGTTGGTGATATAGCCAAAGCACGCGGCATGACGCAGATCGCCAAGGCCGCCGGGGTAAGCCGTGAGAGCCTGTACAAGTCTCTGGGCGGTGGCGCCAGCCCTCGTTTTGATACCATCAGCCGTGTCTTGCGGGCGCTTGGCGTGCACCTGGTGGCCGTGCCAAGCACTGCAACGCACCACTGACTCGCCCCACGCCCCCAGTCGCTGAAACCACGCCCTGATTTGAAAGGGTCAACACAGCGCTCGCTATCTGGCATCCCGCACCTGCCCCGAATCCCAAGCCTCAGGAATTCTTGCTTAATCTCGCAACCACTGATTGCCTGTTTTTGCTCGCAAGCTTGCAAAACGATTCAACACGGATCGAAAGCGTAATATCGAATCGTGAAAGGCGAACAACGCCACCGTGACCATCGGGGAGACCGTGGATGCGTACTCTCTATCTGATCTGCTACGACATTGCCAACCCCAAACGCTTGCGCCGAGTCTGCAGGTATCTGAAGGGTTACAAGGTGGACGGCCAGAAATCAGTTTTCGAGTGCTGGATCACGGAAGGTGAGCGGCGAGAAATCATGCGTCACCTGGATAACCTGATGAGCCGAGAGGAAGACCGAATACACCTTTTCCAGCTTGACCCCAGGAAAAAGGTGGAGTGTTTCGGACAAGCCACCCATTTCACCACACCAGGTTTCTTCGTTACCTGAAGGAGCAATCGGATGAGCAACTTGTACGTGGATCGCAGGGGCATCGAGATTCGTGCCGATGGTGAGGCACTGGCCTTCTATGAAAACAACGAACGCGTTGGCACGGTCCCAATGGCGCCATTATCGCGAGTGTTCCTGCGTGGTGACGTCAAGTTCAGTGCCAGTCTGCTCGGCAAGCTGGGCAAGCATGATATCGGCGTAGTCATCCTGTCCGGTCGTAAAGGAGAGGCAACACTGTTGATGGGGCGGCCGCACAATGACGCACGTTTGCGCTTGGCACAGTACGGAAAAGCGCAGAATGAGACGGCCTGTCTCTACATGGCTCGATGGCTAGTCCGGGAAAAATTGCAATCGCAGAAACAATTGCTTCGTGACCATCTGGAGCGTCGCCCTACTCACCGTTATGTCCTGGGACTACAGATACGTCGGCTTGACGAGTTACTCGACAAACGGCTGGACCTGGTTAGCAGCATCAGTTCTCTCAGAGGTATCGAAGGTGCCGGCGCTCAAGCCTATTTCCGCGCCTTGGGCAAACTCTTTCCCGACAGCCTCGGTTTCAACGGTCGTAATCGGCGCCCACCCCGGGACCCGGCCAATGCCGTTCTGTCACTGGGTTATACACTGCTCCATAACGAAGCCGTTCTCGGGCTCTATGGTTGCGGTCTGGACCCGTTTATCGGTTTCTACCATCAAACGAGTTTTTCCCGAGAATCACTGGCCTGTGACATTGTCGAGCCCATGCGCACCCTGATCGACGAGTTGGCGGTGCAGGTTTTCGCCCGCCAAACGCTGCGAGCCGATCATTTCACCCGCAGCGAGAACGGCTGTCTGCTGGGCAAGGCCGGTCGGCAGCACTTCTACCAGGAATACAACAAGCTGCACGAAACCATCCTGCGACAACTCGCCAGACGAATGGATGAGCTGAAACAACGCATGGCGGAAGTGGCACCACAGGTGGGCGAGCCGGAACAAGATGATGGAGCAGAGAATGAGCGACTATCTGATCTGCTATGACATACGCGACCCAAAGCGGCTCGCTCGCATCCACCGCCGGATGCAACACTGGGCACTCCCCATCCAGTACAGTGTGTTTTTGTTCCGTGGAGATAATCGCACGCTCGCCAATCGACTGCGAGAAACGCGCGATCTCATCAACGAAAAGCAGGATGATTTGCGCTGCTACCCCCTGCCGAAAAGCGGAAGGCAGCAGCGGCTGGGACGTGCTACCTTGCCCGCAGGTATCGTTTATACCGACTTGCCCGGCGGCGACGTGGCATCGGACATCATCGTTTAATTCATGGCGAACGGACGACAATCTAATGATAGAGCAAGAAGAATCTCAGTCTATGAGGTCACAGGCGGAGTTCGCTATCCGACCCCTGTGCCAGCGAAACAGCCACCTCGGGAAACTGCCTCAGCACCTTCTTGCCAGCAGTGACCAGCGGCACGCCCAGTCTTCCGGCAAGAGCCTCAAACTCACAGTTACAGGCCGAGCAAAGACCAACTATCCGCTCCCTTGCCAATCACGAAACCGCATCGCACCATGGGCTCTGATCCACTTTGACAGCGCGCCCTCGTAACACGACAAGCGATGATGACAGACCCTGGAGCCAGATGAGCAACGCCATCAACGGAAACCTTTCGATCCGAGCGGTCGCCGATACCCGCCAAATGCCCTGGACGCCGAGCCCGAGCGGGTCGGTGTGGCGCAAGCGGGTTCATCGGGTGGGGCCAGCGGAATCGGGACAAGTCACCTCGCTGGTGCGTTACGACGCCGATTCCGCGTTCCCGGCGCACGATCATCCCGAGGGGGAGGAAATTCTGGTGCTCGACGGTGTGTTTTCCGATGAGCGGGGCGACTGGCCGGCGGGCACGTACCTGCTCAATCCCGAAGGCTTCCGTCATGCGCCTCGTTCGGTGCCCGGCTGTCTGCTGTTCGTCAAACTCAGACAGTTTCCCGGCCTTGAGCGGCAGCAAGTGGCGCTGGACACCAATGCCCTTGCCTGGCAGGCGGGTTTGCAGCCGGGCGTAATGACGAAGACGATCTACCAGCAACCGGGATTCCAGGACAAGATGCGCCTGGAGCGTTGGAATCCACAAACGGATCTGGGGCCCCTCACTCACGAACAGAGTACGGAGCTGTTCGTTATCGATGGTGGTTTCAGTGATGGCCTCGGCAGCTACGGCCCCGGCTGCTGGATGCGCCTGCCCGCCGGCTTTGTGCATCGCCCGCGCACCACTGCCGGATGCACGCTGTACGTCAAAACAGCCGGTATTGCGTACCTGCGTTCCGCACTCTGACACAGAGCTCCTTTCCGTCGCGCTGCCCCCCGCCGTACTGCGTGCAACATGACAACCCTCCACAGCCCTGTATACTCTGATGCTTTACCGTGACTCGATACTCACGACTGGAAAAAATTTTGAACAACAACACTAAAACACACTACAAAATCCACATCGCGGGTCTCGAACGCAGCTTGCCGTTGCTGGAAATCGAACCGGGTATTGCCATCGCCATTCTCAACATCCTGGGCGACACGGAGTTGGTGGAGGCGGCGGCACAGGCGCTGGCGGAGAAACTGGCATCGACGCCCTGCGAAGTGCTGCTCACCGCCGAGGCAAAAAGTATTCCATTGATACACGCCCTGTCCGTTGCCATGGGCAAGCCCTACGTGGTGTTGCGCAAGGAATACAAGACCTACATGGGTGATGCGCTTTCCGCACAAACGGTATCCATCACCACCGGCAAACCCCGCACGCTGTACCTGGATGCCAAGGACAAGACCCTGCTGGACGGCGCCGATGTGGTGATCGTCGATGACGTGATCAGCACCGGCTCCACGCTGGAAGGATTACGCACAGTGGTGCGCCAGGCAGGCGGCCGGATCAGCGCGGAAGCGGCCATCGCCACCGAAGGTGATCGGCAGCGCTGGCAAGACGTGGTGGCGCTGAGCCACTTGCCGGTTTTCAAAAGCGAAACGTTCTAGCGGCTTGCCAGACTATCTTCGCCCGGTGCCGGTCAGTTTGATGATGTTGTTGGGAAACTCCCGGGATTGCACCTCCCGGTCGAATGCCCTGGCCACCTCCAGGATGGCGTCGCTGACGTGGGCATACTGCTTGGAAAACGGCGGCCAGTAATCGCCCAGCCCCAGGGCGTCGTTGATCACCAGCACCTGACCGTCGCAATCCGGGCCGGCGCCGATGCCGATGGTGGGAATCGCCACATCAGCGGTAATGGCGGCGCCGAGATCATAAGGCACATGCTCGATCACCAGCATGAAAGCGCCAGCTTTCTGAATACCCTTTGCCTCCTCACGAATGCGCCGCGCCTCCGCTTCGCTGCGTCCGGCCTTGGAAAACCCCTCGGCGGTTTGCGGCAGCAGGCCGGTATGGCCAACCACGTCGATGCCGTTGGCCACCAGATGGGCGATCACCTCGTATTTGTCGCCTTCCAGCTTGATGCTGTCCGCACCGGCGGCACGCAGCCGTTTGGCGCTGGCTAGCGCGGTGTCCGGGTCGCGGTCGGTCTGGTAGGGAAGGTCACCGACGATGTGCGTGTTCGGCGCGCCCCGGCGCACGGCGCCGATGTGGTACTCCATGTGCTCCAGAGTCACCTGGCGGGTGCTGTCGAAGCCCATTTCCACCATGCCCACGGTATCGCCGACCAGAATCACCGGAATCCCGGCGCGCTCCAATCCGCGCGCCACCGGACAGGTGTAGGCGGTCAGCATGGTGATCGGGTCGTTGCCTTTGCGTGCCCGAAGGTCGGATGCCTGCAGTTTCATCGCTCACTCCTCGCGTCCATTGACGACGCCGGTTGCCACATGTAATCAAGGCGCCAGTGATAGCACGATAAAAGGGTCGATGGAACCGTTCTCCAACACAGGCTACCGACCTTCAGTGAAACACGGAAGTGATGAGCAAACATGAGAAGGAATTCTGTCGGTTTCGGCAAAATGGCTGACGGATTTCGCGTATTGTGCCCTGGCGCAACACAGGGTTGTCACAGCCTCCGTGGAAAGCATGCTACGGTTCAACCGATCAGGTGCGCGACAGCCGCGCCGGCAATCGGGAGACGGATTCCATGAAAGTGTATCAGGCAATAGCACAGGCGCTGGTGGATCTGGAGGTTGATCCGCTGTTCGGTTTGATGGGCGATGGCAATCTGTACATGGTCGACAGCTATGTGCGGGATGGCAAGGGCACCTACATTCGTGCGGTACATGAAGCCGGGGCGGTGCTGATGGCACTGGGTTACGCGCAAGTATCGGGACGTCTCGGCGTGGCCACGGTGACTCACGGGCCGGCGCTGACCAACACCATGACGGCCCTGGTGGAAGGCGTGAAGTGCGCCATTCCCATGGTGCTGCTGGCCGGCGATACCTCGGTAGAGGATCGCGGGCACCTGCAGAAAATCGATCAACGTGAACTGGTGACGGCCACCGGCGCCGGCTTCGAGCCGCTGCGCACCCCCGATACGGTGGCGGAGGACGTGACGCGCGCCTTCCATCGCGCGCTGGCGGAAAAGCGCCCCATCGTGCTCAACATGCCGATCGAATTCCAGTGGCTGGACGCCGCCTACGAAAAAGCGACACTGCGTTTTCCCGCAGTGCGCAGCGCCACGGTTTCCAGCGAGGACATGAACAACGCCATCGGCATCATCGCTTCGGCCCGCCGCCCGGTGGTGCTGGCCGGCCGGGGCGCCATGGCCGACGAGGCGCGCGCTTCGATCATTCGTTTCGCGGAACGCATCGAAGCGCCGCTGGCGACCACCCTGCGCGGCAAGGGCCTATTCCAGAACGAGCCTTTCAATCTGGGCATCTTCGGCACCCTCAGCCACAGCGTCGCCAACGATGCGATCACCGGCAGTGATTGCGTGATTTCGTTCGGTGCCAGTTTCAACAAGTACACTGCGGGGCTGGGCAGTCTGGTCAAGAACAAGCGCATCATTCAGGTCAATCCCGAGGCCCGCGAGATCGGCCGTTTCACTCCGGCGGACGCCGGTCTGGTGGGCGACCCCGGCCTGATCGCCGACGCCATGGTGGCGCTGCTGGACGAAGCGGAAATTCCCGGCTCCGGCGGCCGTACCGAGGAACTGCGCAAGCAACTCGACGAATACCAGCCGGAAACACGCATGGCCGGATCCGCGCCCCGCGCCGGCACCGTCGACATGCTGGAATTGCTGCACACATTGAACGGCTCGTTTCCCGAGGACCGTGTTTTCGTCACCGACGCCGGTCGTTTTCTGCGCAGCACCTGGCCGGTGATCGACGTGCAGCACCCACGCCACTACGTCCACACTCTCGGCTTCGCTTCCATCGGGCTGGGCGTCGGTGAGGCCATCGGCGCCGCCGTGGCGGCGAGAGGGGAACGCCCCACCCTGCTGGTCACCGGCGACGGCGGGCTGATGCTGAGCGGGCTCAGTGAGCTGAGCACGGCGGCGCGGGAAAACCTCGATCTGGTCATCGTGGTTTGCAACGATGGCAGCTACGGCGCGGAGTACCGGCAGTTCCGCAGCAAGAACATGGACCCGGGGATGTCGCTGCTGGAATGGCCTGAATTTGCTCCCGTGGCAGAGGCGCTGGGCGTGCCGAGCCTTACCGTGCGCAGCAGCGACGAACTCCAGTCAGCCATGGAAGCGATGTCCACACGGGATCGCCGCCGCCCCTTGCTGATCGACGTGAAACTGGACCCGGCGCTGATCCGCGATTACTGATCCAAGGAGTGAGTGACCGGCGCGGGCCGCAGGCTCCGGTACTCTGCGCTCCGGTACCCTTCCCGTCATTCTGCGCGAAGTCGCAGA
>CAYMKZ010000080.1:0-4607 GCA_964391345.1 uncultured Alcanivorax sp. | reverse complement strand
ACTTCGTTCCGCGCAGGGTGACGGAAGGACTTCGCGATGCTCCGGTACTCTGCGCTCCGGTACCCTTCCCGTCATTCTGCGCGAAGTCGCAGAATCCAACATCTGTGGGTGGCGGACCCTGCGACTCTACTTCGTTCCGCGCAGGGTGACGGAAGGACTTCGCGATGCTCCGGTACTCTGCGCCGGTACTCTGCGCCGGTCATCGGATTCAGGTAAAAGGAAAGCCCTTCGTCGACGCTGACGCCGTAACCGTTGACGAAATTCTGTTCCCGCCCCACGCGCCCGTCGCTATCGACGAAAACATAAAGCGGCGGCGTGATGCGCTGGTTGTGGGCGAGATCCAGCAATCCGTAACGGCTGATCGGCAGTTCGACGCTGCCGCGCTGCTCCACCAGGTTCATGCGATAGACGCCGACGCCCGGCACCAGCTCTTCCAGCAGGTAGTCGTAGGTGGGTGGCACCTGCCAGCGCTGGCGCAGGGCATCGTACACTCCGTATTTGCGGGTCTTCAGATCCCGCCCCAGATACCAGCCGGGCTGACCGGCACAAGGGCTGGCGATGCTCAGCGGCAAGGCATGGAAGACGCCGGTATTGAAGCCGTCATCCGCCATCAGCACGCCCCTCGTACCCTCGCCCATGAACAGGATTCTGTTGCCGGCAAACAGCTTCACCGGCCCGTTCAACGCCGGCATGTCCGCTTTCCAGGCGCCGCTGGCATCGAGAAAGAAAGTCCGGCCGGGTTCACGGAAACGGTCGGTGGTGGCCAGCAGAAAGCCGCCCTTTCCGGGCAGCGCCACCACCAGCGCCAGATGATCGAGAATCTCCCGAGCGGAAAACCGCCCCCCTTTGCCTTGGTAGTCCGTGATCGACGCCGGCAGTGGCGTCTGGAAATCCGGCGCCAGGTAATAGCGGCCCTGCTGATCCTGATAGAACGGCCG
The DNA here is from genome assembly GCA_964391345.1 of uncultured Alcanivorax sp. GTDB lineage: Bacteria > Pseudomonadota > Gammaproteobacteria > Pseudomonadales > Alcanivoracaceae > Alloalcanivorax. The sequence goes on along the minus strand of CAYMKZ010000080.1, from coordinate 3,669 downwards.
CTGACGGAGGAACGGAAAGCGATGGCGAAGGTCCGTGGTGAAGAGCAACTCGGCGGTGAACAGATTGGGCCGGCTGAGCAGGCCATCGGGCTCGAACTGACGCCACCAGTATTGCGACGCGGACGAGTAAGTGGGCAGGACCTTCAGGGTTTCGCCACCGGGCCCTGTTACGTGCGCCACCGGCGCACGGCTGAAGCGCCGCGCATCCAGCGGTTTGCCATCGGCATCCAGCAGCCGCCAATGGTCGCCCTCCCGCACCAGCAGATGGCCGGCGCGGGTAAACGCCACGAACTGGTCCGTGAGCTGATGCAGCCGACCCTCGTCGTCATAACGGTATACCTTGTTCTCCAGCCGTACCAGCCCGGCGACCGAAGTCACATCCAGCCGAAAAGGGACGATATCCTGCCCCTGAGGCGTCATTGCCGAACTCACCCGGTGGTGGTATCCGAACCCGTACCCTCTGGTATAGGGCAGGCGCTCTTTCAGCAGCACCTGTTTACCCGGTAGTGTCATGGCGGTCCAGCGATCGCGCAGCACACGGGTGATGTGATTGGGGCCGAACAGGGATGGCGACGTCCATTCCCAGAACCGCCACCAGGCGTTGTATTGCTGCTTGAGGAAGGCCAGGGTCAAACCACCCTGGTGCACCAGCTCCACATAGTCGTACTGGAGCGGAATCACCACCTGATTCTGTTTGTCGATCACCCCGTATTTCAAGGTCCTTGGCGGGTCGAGCCGGGCGACCACCGCGTAACCGTCACGAAACGGTTGCGCATCCGCGTATTGGCGATCGATGAGCACTTGCCCATCGGCGACATCGCGGTACCCGTACTCTTCCATGCGATAGCCGGCGTCGGCATCCACCACCAGCCAGGGCGCCATCGCCGCCTTTGCGGCCGACGCCGGCACCGGCGGCGCGGCGGTACAGGCACCGACACCCAGCAACGCGGCCAGCAGCGCGCACAGCCGTCCGGCCCACCGCCGCAGCTTGCTCCATGGACGCTCATCCGTCGCCGCCAACATGGAAAATCCCCTCTTCCACCCATCCGTCAGCGGCGATGATAGCACCTGTTCCAGAGCCGAACCGTGAACCACCGCCGGCCCCCGACACCGGCGGTGCAGGCCGGGCTGTCAGTCCACCGAACCGGTCTCGGAGAACTTGCCGGTCTTCGGATCGATGGAAATCAACCCGGATACCGGCACCATCTTGTCGCCTTTGGCCTGATTGATGAACAGTGACGTCACGCCCCAATGGTTATCCTTGCTGAAGGAAATACCCACGTACAGAGAGTCTTTCCAGTCATTGAAGGTGTAGAAGCTTTTCAGGAAATTCTCGCGGGTCAGATCCTTGGTGCGCCGCACCGCTTCCACGAATACCTGGGCGGCGGCCCAGCCCAGTTGCGGCTGGCCGGTGGGCGGAATATCGGGAAACGCCTTGTGGAATTCCTTGACGAACAGCTTCATTTTCTTGCTGTCGGTATCCGCCGAGGGAATCGGCGCAATGGAGTAGGAACCATCCCAGACCTTCTCGCCCGTCAGGCTGAAGATTTCATGGTCGTTGCCGCCTTCCTGGGTGGTCAGAAAATCAATTCCGGAAGTGGCGCCGATGTTGTACAGCGCCTTTCTCAGGTGAGCCGTCGGCGAAGGGGTGGCAAACACCAGGATGGCATCCGGTTTGGCTTGCTTGATCTTCTGTGCCTGGGCGCTGAGATCCGCATCGGTGGGCTGGAAATTGACCCGCGCCACCACCTTGGCATTGGGATAATTTTTCAGCGCCTTGGTGGCCGCATCATTGATCGGGCTGCCGTAATCGTCATTGTCATAAGCAATGGCGATGCGCTTGGCACCCAGATCCTTGACCGCATAGTGCACCATCACCCGTGCTTCAAAGGCATAGCTGGCGATGAAAGCGCCCATGTAGTTGTCCAGCGGCGGCTCGAAAAAGCGCGTGGCACCGGAGCCGAGCATGATCATCGGCACACCTTTTTTGCGGATGTATTTTTCCACCGCCGCATTGGTCGGCGAGCCGATATTGCCGAGCATGGCGAAAACATGATCCTGATCCACCAGCCGCCGCGTCAGTTGCACGGTCTTGGCCGGCTGATACTGGTCGTCATAGGCGATCAGCTTGAGCTTGCGGCCGTTGACGCCGCCTTGCGAATTGACATAGTTGAAATAGGTCAGAATACCTTTGCGAACGCCATCATAGGCGGCCGCCGCGCCGGTCTGCGGCCCGAGATTACCGACCAGAATCTGGTCGGCGGTAACGCCGGGCACCTGGCTGGCGGCCCAGGCGATGCTGGAGCTTCCCACGAGAACGGCCAGCAGGGCTCCGCCCAGCAGTAACCGGTACGCTTTTTCCGCTGCTTTGAACATGTTTTCCACCTTCGCAATGCGGTTACCAGGCCGCTGAAAAGCTATCTGCGTTGCCATTACTGCCTCGAAGACGCTTTGCAGCGGCCTGCTGTACACGACAAGTCCCGCTCGAAACCGCCCCCTCGGTTCGAGCGAGATTGGTCTCAAGCTTGACCCGGTATAAAACCGATCGTTTTCCACTGTCAAGGACGGGTGTTCTCGGCAACAGACCAGCGGCCAAAGGACTGGCGGGGCCCGGCCATTGCTCGTATCGTGGTGGGTACCTCTATCCATTGCCTGAGACCCCGGCATCGCAAAACAGGAGGCAGGAATGACCAGCATCACCCCGATTTACGATGACTTTGGCGCAGAGATCACCGGCATCAGCCTGGCCGACGGCATCTCGAAGCAGGAATTCGAGCAGTTGCGCCAGGCTCTCGACCAGTACGCCGTACTGGTATTGCCCGACCAGCCCGTGGATGAAGAGCAGCAACTGGCTTTCGCCCTGCAATTCGGCCCGCTGGACGTTTCCATCGGCGCATCCACCTACAACACCGGCCCGGCGCGACGGCTCGACAAAGCGGAATTGTCCGATATTTCCAACCTGAGCAGCCAGAACACCATCGTCGATCAGCAGGACATCAAGCGGCTGATCAACCTGAGCAACCAGCTCTGGCACACCGACAGCTCCTTCAAGCGTACTCCGGCCAGTTTTTCCATCCTCGCCGCCCAGGAAGTGGCCCCCGTGGGCGGCGCCACGGAATTCGCCGACATGCGCGCCGCCTGGGACGCCCTGCCCGAAGAACGCCAGCAAGAGCTGGAACCGCTGATCGCCATCCACGATTATTTTCATTCCCGGCAACTGACCGGCTTCGACAGCGGCTCCGTACCCGAGGAATGGCATCAGCGGCAGCCGCCCGTGCCTCAGGTGCTGGTGCGCACCCACCCTGCCTCTCACCGCAAATCGCTCTATCTGGCGTCACACATCAGCCACATCCAGGGTCTATCGTCGGAAGCAAGCCAGGCCCTGATCGGCCCCCTGATGGAATTCGCCACACAGCGCAAATTCGTTTACCGGCACCGCTGGCGGCGCGACGACGTGGTGATCTGGGACAACCGCTGCACCATGCACCGTGGGCGCCCGTTCGACGAAGCCTACCGCCGGGCCATGCGCCGCGCCACCGTGCAGGATGCCGGCCCCACCGTCAGCCTGGCCTCCTGATAAAGCCCTTGGTGGTTGGGGGGGGGGTGTAGCCCCCCACGGGGGGGGGGGGGGGGGGGGTTGTGGGGGGGGTGGGGGCCCGGGAACCCCAC
>CAYMKZ010000079.1:9346-13594 GCA_964391345.1 uncultured Alcanivorax sp. | reverse complement strand
CAGGATCCAGTCTGGTGGGCCGATGGATTCTGCGACTGCGCGCAGAATGACGGGGTGCTGGGCGCAGAATGACGGGGTGCTGGGCGCAGAATGACGAGGCGCTGACAGTGGCGCTGGTGCCTGGGTGACAGCACCACCGATCAAAGAGCACTGACATCGACGCGCGCCAGCGACAGCACGAAGCGGCTGCCTTGGTCCGGTTTGCTTTCCACGCGGATATCGCCGCCATGGCGCTCCGTGACCACCTTGACGAACCGCAGCCCCAGACCGGCGCCGCGGGTACGTGCTCCACCACTGGTACTGGCCCGGCTGAAGCGCTCGAACAATTTGCCCTGGAAAGCCTCGGGAATGCCCACACCGTGATCCGCCACTTCGCAACAGACGCGGCCCTCCACCACATGCAGCAGCACCTGCACTTCGCCGCCTTCATGGCTGTACTTGACGGCGTTGGTGAGCAGATTGACCACCAGCCGCTCCAGCAGCTCCTTGTTGCCGCACACCCATACGTCCTCATTCCGGTCGTAGCTGAAATGCAGGCGGATGTGGCGCTCCTGCGCCTGAATCTGCACCTGATCGACGGCGGATTCCACCACGTCCAGCATGTCCAGCTCGACCATCTCCACCGACTCTTCGGCTTCGACCCGCGCCAGTTGCAGGAACTGCTCGGCGATGTTCAGGTTGCTCTGGGCGTAATGCTCCACATCATTGAGAAAATCACGCAGCCGCTCGCCATCCTCGCCGTGACGCATGCGAGCGATCAGCGCCAGCACCGACACCATTGGCGAACGCAGGTCGTGAGAGAGGAAATCGAGCATCTCGCTGCGCGTGCGCAGCGCCCGTTTGACGTCGGAAATGTCCTTGAGGCTGACAATCAGCATGCGGCCGGGCTGGTCGCCGGCGTGCACCAGAATCATGTCCAGGTAGAGATCCATGCCGCGCTGGTTACGGCACTCTCTTTGCACCTGGCCGTCGGCAAGTACTTCGCGCAGCAGATCGGTCCAGCCGCTGTCGCCGGTGAATTCCAGCGCCCGGCCCACATCCGCCAGCCCCAGCGTGTCCGGCCCGACCCCTTCCAGCCCCAGCAAATAGCCGGCCTGGGTATTGATGAACACCACCCCGCCGCAAGCGTCGGCGATCAGCACGCCATCGCTCATCTGCGCCAGCCCCACCTGGAAGAAGCGGGTCAGCGCCTGCTGGCGCTGCTCCTCGGAACGCAGCCGCTCGACGTGCTGTTCGATCACTTCGTAGCGCGGCCCCCGGCTGCGGCTGCGGGTTTCGATGCGGGCCAGCATGGCGCGTATCCAGTAATCGTAGGTGTCGGCGTCCTGGTCCTGATCCCAGACCACGCCCAACTCATGGCGGCGGCCGTCATGGCGGAACGGGTAACGGCGTGACAGCGGGCCCTGCCAATCCGCCGCCACCGGCTGCTCGCCGCCGGAGACCGGCGGTGTGCCGCCCTGGGTTTGCAGACGCCAGGCGCGCACCGGCAGCACCTGATCGAGCATGCGCAGCATGCGCGACAGCGGCGCCGGTTCGGTCAGGCGGCGGTTGAGATCGGAATGCTCGGAAAGCCGTTCCAGCGCATTGCGCATGTAGCCCAGCGAATACTCCAGCCGTCGCCAGGTCCACAACGGATAGGCGACAATGGCGGACAGCAGCGCCGCGCCCGGCGCGAACCAGATGTGCAGCAGCGCCAGCAGCACGTAGCAGACCCCCAGCGTCAGCAGCAGCGATCCGACCAGCAGCGGGATGCTCCAGCGCGGCACCACCATCGGCAGCAGCAGCGGCATCAGCAGCGCCAGCAGCAGGCTGAGCAGCAGCGCCGAAACCGTCCCCATGCCCTCGATCATGCGGTGCTGGCGCAGGCCGTCGAGAATGTTGGCGTTGATCTCCACGCCGGACATCAGCTCGCCGCGCCCGGCGGTGGGGGTCGGCAGGGTATCGCCGAGACCAGCGGCGGTAGCGCCGATCAGCACGATCTTGCCCTTGATCATCTTGTCCGGCACCTTGCCACGCAGCAGATTCACCGCCGACACCTGCGGATAGGTGCCCGAGCCTCCGGCGAACGGAATGTAGCGCTGATACTTGCGCACATTGGCGATGCCCGCGAAATCCTGCCCGTGCCCGGCCGGGAAGCGGTCCTTGGGCATCATGCCTTCGCCCTGCAACAACGCCAGGGCGATGTGCGGCCACCAGGGCTGGCCGATACCGGAGCGCAGATACACCGAGCGCGCCACGCCGTCGGCATCCAGCTCCAGATCCACATGACCGAGCCCCTTGGCCGCCCGGGCAAAGGGCGCATAGGGCAGCACCTCGATCAACTGGCCGTTGGAATGCAGCTGCTCCACGTGCACCGGCAGATAGACGTCGCCGGCCTTGGCAATGGCCTTGACCAGCGCTTTATCGGAATCGGGATGAGCGCGATCCGGCTCGGAGAGAATCAGATCCATGATGATGGCCCGGGCGCCCTGCTCGTGGAGCCGGTTGATGATCTGCGCGTGCACCCGGCGATCCCAGGGCCAGCGGCCGATCTCGCGCAGGCTGTACTCATCGATGCCGACGATCAGCACGTCGCCGGACGGCTTCATCGGCAGCACCCGCATCATGCTGTCGTAGGCGTAATGATTGAGAAAAGACATGGCGCCGCTGATGCTCAGCAGCACGCACAGACCAGCAACCACCACCAGCACCGAGAGATGCTCGAACAGATAACGCTTTTTCTCGGAACCCAGCTTCGCCATGTCTTCCTTATAGTGTTGTCATCACGACGGGGGCACCCCCCGGATCGGCAAGGAAGCCACCCTCATGCCGAAGGGGTAAACATCTGGTGATCCACCATCAGGTCGCGCTCGGGCTGGTGCCACGACCACTCACGGGAGAATATCAAAGGATGCCAGATATGGCCTGAAACGGATAGGCTGGGGTTCTCACTGCACGAACGACCTTGCCCCTTCGCCCACCGGCAAAGCGGGGCGAAAGGGTTCCGGTTGCCACCGTCGGGAGCCGCCGGAGGCGTTACTCGTCCATCGGCTCCAGACGATAACCGTGCTGGTAGACCGTCTTGATCCGGTAGCCCCGCTCGGGGCGAATTTCGAGGCTGCGGCGAATGCGGCTGATGTGCACATCCACGGTACGGGATTCGATCGGCGTCATAATGCCCCACACCTTTTCCAGCAGGTGGGCCCGCGACATCAGCTTGCCGACGTTCTGAAACAGATAACAGGCCAGTTCATAATCCTTGTCGGTGAGCTTCACCGACTCGTCATCCAGCAGTATCTGACGGCGACCCCGGTCCACGACCCAGGGTCCTATCGTAATCGTTCCTTGATCATCCATGTCGGCCACACCAGCTCGTCGGCCCAGGGCGTTGAGCCGGGCCAGCAATTCCGCTTGTTTAACAGGTTTCACCATATAGTCATCGGCTCCCTGGTTGAGAGCTCCGACGATGGAGGATTCATCGTCGCGCTGGGTCGCAAACAGCACGGGCGTCTTGTTGCCGCTCGCCCTGACCTCTTCCAGTACCGCGTAACCACTCATGTCGGGGACTTCCCAGTCCAGCACCAGCAGATCGAACGTATCGCGGCGCAACAGCGTCATGAACTCCCGTCCGCTGCTCAGGTGCATGCAGGTATGTCCGGATTCCCGCAGCCAGTGGGTTACCAGTTCAGCCTGGGCCCGGTCGTCTTCCAGATAAGCGATACGCACTGTTCTATCTCCCTCCTCATGCCCCGAAGGGTAACCAAACCCTCCCTCCGGCGCGGGAAAAGATTGTAAAATAGCCCCTTTTGCGGACGACTTCCATGCATGGACTCCCAGCGCCCAACCCGCTATCATGCGCCTCCGCGCGGCTTGCCACGCAGTAACGAGTTTTGCGCCCGTAGCTCAGCTGGGCGTAGCCGGAAAAGCGAAAGCACCGCTTTCGCCCGGCGCAGCGCCACTTGCCGTGCAAGGCATGTGGCCGGACCGGCGAACGCCGGGAGCGTTAACGGCGCAACGCGCCGTCAGGCGGTGGGCTGACTCCAGCCGTCGCAATGAAGTAACGAGTTTTGCGCCCGTAGCTCAGCTGGATAGAGCGTTGCCCTCCGGAGGCAAAGGTCAGAGGTTCGAATCCTCTCGGGCGTGCCAAACAAAAAAGCCTGCCCCAAAAGGGCAGGCTTTTTTGTTTGGCCAGTCTAAGCGGCCAATTCGAACCCCTCCAGGTTCGACCGATTCGCTTCACAAGCGAACCGGCGACGAAGGGCCGCAGGC
>CAYMKZ010000079.1:0-9246 GCA_964391345.1 uncultured Alcanivorax sp. | reverse complement strand
TGCTGCGACTACGCAGATGCTGCGACTACGCGCAGCATGACGTGCTGCTTCGCTCTACGTTTGGGTGGGTCTTTTTATTTGGCCAGTCTGAGCGGCCAATTCGAACCTCTCCAGGTTCGACCGATTCGTTTCACAAGCGAATCGGCGACGAAGGGCCGCAGGCCCTGAAGCCCCGCAGGGGTCGAAACGGTCAAAGCCGTTTCGATCAATCCTCTCGCCCCCCCGCTCACTAAATCCAGGTTTCCACCGAACCGGATAAAGCCACCGCCCACCAATGCCCTTGGGCACAAGCCATCTTCAACACCCGCCCGCTCTTCCCACCACCCCATATAACCACCCTCTCGCATCCATCGATCTCCGTCATTCCGCGCGCAGTCGCGGAATCCAGGCTCCGGGCCCATGGGTTTTGCGTACTGTGGCTGCGCGCAGAATCTGAGCAGCGGTGGGCATGGATCCTGCGACTCCACTACGTTCCACGCAGGATGACAATGGGCCAGGCTCCACGCAGGATGACGAGGGGGCCAGGCTCCACGCAGGATGACGAGGGGGCCAGGCTCCGCGCGGGATGACGCTATACCACACATCCTTTCAACCCGACGGCGCGGAACAGGACTCCCGAACCACCAGCTCCGTGCGCACCGTAATCCGGTGAATGCCCTCACTCCCCCCTTTCATCTGCGCCAGCAACAGCTCCACCAGCCCGGCAGCCACTTCCTCCACGCTCCAGCGCAAGGTGGTGATGGGGGGTTCATGCACCGTGGTCCATGCCGTCTCGCCGATACTGATGATGGAAATATCAGCGGGGATACTCAGCCGCTTGCCCCTCAACGAATGCAGCGCACCGGCGAGAATGCGAGTGCCGAGCAGAATCAGGGCGGTGGGCGGTTCATCCTGTTCCAGCAAGGCGTTCACCTCACTGGCCGCATCACGATTCAAATGCTGCGGACGCACGATCGCCCCCGCCTCGGACACACAGGCTTCAGCAAAAGCCTCACGAAAACCGGCGATCCGCTCGCGGCCAGGCCACAGATCGACCAGCGGCGTCAGCAAGGCGATACGCCGGTGTCCCAGATCCAGCAAATAACGGGTGGCGGTACGCACACCGCTGCGAAAATCGGTGGCCACCGCGTTGATATGAGCAGGAAAGTCGCCGCCGATCACCGCCACCGGCGCACCGAATTGCTCAATCGCATCGATCAGCGGCTGGTCCACCGCACTGCCGGGCGCCAGCATCAGCCCGTCCACCCGGCGGCGTTTGAACTCGGCGATGGCGTCCAGCTCGGATTGCGGCTGGTCGGCGCCAAAGCTGGCCAGCAGCAACATCAGCCCGCGATGGCGCAAGCGCCCTTCCACCGCGTGAATGATGGCACCATAAAGAGGGTTGGAAACGTCGGTGACCAGAAACCCCACCGCCCCGGTGGAGCGGGTGCGCATGCTGCGCGCGAGGGCGTTGGGCTGATAGCCCAGCTTGGCCATCGCCGCCTCCACCTTGCGCTTCATCGTCTCGCTGACGGCAAGACCGTTAAGAACCCGGGAGACACTGCCCACCGAAACGCCAGCCTCGCGCGCGACGTCCTTGATTGTCATTCCCGCCATTTGGGCGTCAGGTTCCTGTACCAGCCAAACACCATACCGCCGCCGGAGCCCGGCGGCGGAACCGGTGTCGATTGTATCGTTCCCGCGTTTGGCTGTCGCGCTCCCTGCGGGCGCGATTACATCAGTGACGGCAGGTACAAGGCGATCTCGGGGAACAGGATCAGCAGCGTCAGAGTGATGACATCCATGACGATGAACCAGCTCACGCCGCGAAAGATCTGCCCCAGACGAACCCGGTCGCCGGTGACGGAATTGATGACGAACACGTTGATACCGATGGGCGGCGTCACCATGCCGATTTCCAGGTACTTGATCATGATCACGCCGAACCAGATCAGGTCGTAATTCAGCCCTTTGATGATCGGCACCACCACGGGCAGCGTCAGCAGCATGATCTCCACGCCGCCCATGAACGTGCCCAGGAAGATATAAAGCAGCGACATGGAGGCCAGAATCACCAGCGGCGGCACATTCTCCAGCCCGGTTGCCCAGCTGGTCAGGCTGCCGGCAATGCCGGTCAGGGCAGTGAACGTGGTGATCATGTAGGCGCCGATGATGGCGGCGAACAGCATGGAGGTGCCTTTCAGCGTGTCCTTGAGCGCCCGCGAGGTACCATCCCTGCCCAGCCGGCGCGTCATGAACGCCAGCAGGAAAGCTCCGAAGGAACCCACGCCGCCGGCCTCCGTCGGGGTGAACATGCCCGAATACAGTCCCGCCACCACCAGCACGATCAGCCCGACCATGCCCCAGGTGCGTTTCAGCGAGTGCAGTTTCTCGGCAAAATCGGCCTTCGGCACGGGTGGCGCGAGCCGCGGATTGCGCCGGCAGCGGACCATGATCATGCCGGTGAACATGGCCACCGACAGCAGCCCAGGCAGAATGCCGGCAACGAACAGCTTGGCGATCGATTGCTCGGTGAACACCCCGTAGAGAATCATCAGGATGCTCGGCGGGATCAGCGACCCCAGCGTGCCGGAAGCCGCCACCACCCCGGTGGCGAGGCCCTTGTCGTATTTGCGGTCGAGCATTTCCGGCACCGCCATGCGGCCCATGGCGGCGGCGGTGGCCAGGCTCGAACCACTGATGGCGGCGAACATGGCGCAGCCCACCGACGAAGCCACCGCCAGACCACCCGGCACCCGCGACAACCAGAGCCGGGCGGCGCTGTAGATGTCACGAGTGAAACCGGCTTCGGTGGCCACGTAACCCATCAGCAGAAACATGGGGATGGTGGTGAAGGTATATTCCGCGGTGCTCGAATAGGCCATCTCGCCGAGGAAGGAATTGACCGAATGAAACACGGAATCGAAGCCGCCGCCCCGTGTCAGCAGCACCAGCGTCAGCCCCAGATAGGCGGTACTCACTAGTGAAACGGCTATCGGAATGCGCAGCAGCAACATGGCCACCATCAGCACGGTGATGGCGATACCAATCGTTTGAGGATCCATTGTCATTATTCTCCCGAGCCGTTATTGCCGAAACGGCTTGTCATCGCCCACACCGGCCTCGTGCAAAGCCTGGCGCAACTCGGTATTGCCGCCTTCCGGCCGGGTGCGCGGCAACAGAAACTGCACCAGCATCCGCAAGCACCACCAGCCCAGCCCCAGAGGAATCATCATCCGCGCCGGCCATTCGGGGATGTACAGAACGCTGCCGAATTTATCGACGCCGGACTGGAACGCCTCATAGGCACTCAACCAGCCCAGCCAGGTCATCAGCCCGAACACCAGAAAACCCAGCAGCAACCCCACGGCGAACAGCGTCTTCTGCACCCGCAGGCTGAACAGATCGCTGAGCACGGTGACTTCCAGATGCTCCCCCACCGACTGCACGTAGCCCATCGGCAGAAACACGATCGCCACCATCATCATCTCGCTGAAAATCAGGCTGTCCGGCACCGACTCGTGAAACACGCTGCGCCCAATCACGTTGACGAACGTCAGCACCATCAGGGCCGCCAGGATCACCTGCGCCAGCACCACCAGAACCCTGTCCACGGCATTCATGCCGTTCACCACCCTCACTGCCATCCTGTCGATCGACATGGCGATACCCTCATTGCAATGAATAGCTGCTGATGGCCGTTCAAACCGGCGCCCCGCCGATAGTCATGCCGCCACAGACATAGAGCACCTGACCGGTAACGAAACGGGCGGCGAGAAAATAAGCCACGGCATCGGCGACCTCTTCCGGCTTGCCCATGCGCCCCAGCGGCACACTCTCGACAATCTTGCGGGTAGCCGGACTGTCCGCCGGATTGGCGCGCTCGAAACCGCGCGTCAGAATGGGACCGGGCGCCACGCAATTGACGGTGATGCCGTCACCGGCCAGCTCCAGCGCCATGGTCCTGGTCATGCCAATCACGCCGGCCTTGCTGGCCGAATAGGCGACCCGCCGCTGTTTCCCCAAAGCCGTGCGGCTGCCGATGTTGACCACCGCGCCACCACCGGCACGGCGCAACGCCGGCACCACTGCCTGGGTGGCAGCGATGCCGGCACGCAAATTGACGGCAAAGATACGATCCATCTCTTCATCGGTGGTGGCTTCCAGATCCGCCGGCATCGCCACACCCGCATTGTTGACCAGGGCGACGATCTCATGACGCTGCGACAACGTGCCGATCAACTCACGCAGCTTCTGGCTGTCCGCCACATCGAGGCTCTGATAATCATCGTGGTCCTGGTGCTCGGGCGGTCGTGGATCGATGACCACGACGCCCAACCCGTCGCGGCGCAAGCGCGCACAGATCGCCGCGCCGATACCGCGTGAACCGCCAGTGACAATTGCTGTTTTCATCACGCTCACCTCTTTGCATGCATTACTCGATCAAGCGCCATCAGAACTGCTGCAGATCAGGCGGTTGCTGTTCGAAATCGACCTCGAAATTCTCCAGCAAGCGGCTGATCAGCATGTAATAGCCGATGGTCAGCGTCAGCTCGACCAGCGCCCGTGGCGTCAGCAGTCTTTCCACTGCAGCAAAAACGCTGTCGCCGGCCTTGACGTTCCACACCACCTGATCGGCGTAGCGCAGCACCGCCTTTTCCTGATCATCGAAACAGGCCGCCTCCGGGCCATCGTGCAGCGCCTCCAGTTTCTCCGGTGTCACACCGACCTTGCCGGCCAGCCGCTTGTGCTGGTGCACCTCGTAGTCACTGCCACAAAGAATGCCAACGCGGACGATCACCAGCTCACGCCAGCGATCGTCCAGCTCGTTTTCACGCAGCAGGCCGGTTCCCAGCGACAACGCTCCCTCGGCGGCGGGCCCGGCATGGGCCAGCATCCGGTAAATATTGAGGGGAGGCCGCGTACCGATGATCGCCTTCAGCGAAGAGGAGGCCTGTTCCAGATCGAAATAATCGATTCTCGCCATCACCCGGCCTCACTTCCGTTCCCAGGGATAACCGTTCTCGGCAACGTCCTTTGCCACTTTGTCGATCTCCGTTCTGTAAAGCTCGAACAGCTCGCCGGCGTGCTCGTCCCAGCGGGACATTTTCTTCACCATTTCCTTGTCGCCCAGCGCCATCCCCTTGGCCCACTGCTGGCGCTGGGCCTCGCTCAGCGTTTTGAAAACCAGCGGATATTTCGGATCGTTCTGCAATGCTTCCCGTTGATGCGCTTCCTCCTGCATGGAAGCGTGAGCGGTTCTCACCAGCAGCTCATCTTCCAGGCCGTCGATGACCTTCCTCTGCTCTTCGGTGAGGCTGTTCCAGGTGTTGCGGTTCATCATCACCACGTTGGAGTTCTGCCCCAGCTTCGGCTCCACCACGTACTTGCCTACCTCGTTCTGTTTGAACGAGGCGATCAGAGGAATATAGGTGGTGGTACCGTCAATGGTGCCCCTCGACATGGCGGAATAGATCTGCGCGAAATACAGGCTCACCGGAGTGACGTCCCAGTCCGCCAGTTGCGCGACCTTGGCGGTGGAGCCCGGCATGCGCACCTTGTCGCCCTTGAAATCACCGGGCGTCAGGTAGGGCCGCGTGGTGCTGAGAAAAACCTGGGAACCGTTCGACACATTCATGATGTATTTCAGGTTATTGCGTTTTTCTTCCTCTCGGAGAGGTTGATACCGTTCGCGGACATCATGAAATGCCTTGGCCACCACGTACTGATTGCTGGGCCCGTTGTGCGTGTTTTCCAGATACCACAACGGCAGCGCATCCGGTGTGTAGGCCGGCGACATGAAGCCAATATCAGCAATGCCGGTACTGACTGCCTGCTCGGTATCTTTCAGCTTCACCAGGCTCCCCATGTAATAGAACTTGATCTTCAGGGTTCCGTGGGTCTGCTGGTTTATCTGCTCCGCCCACCATTCCCAGACTTTCTGTATCCGGGTACCGGACGGCGAATCGGGCGTGGCGAACGACAGGGTGCGAGTGGCGGCCTGTGCGCCACTCGCCATCGTCAGCGTCAGCATCAGAAAGAGCGCGGTTTTCATGCCGCGCAGGATTGAATTTTTCATGGTTTTCTCTCCCGTTTTGTTATCCTCATCACGCCGTGCCGGGCTCAATTGCCGGCCACTGGCGGCTCTGGTTGTTCCAGATCCACTTCAAAATTTTCCAGAAAGCGTGACACCAGCATGTAAAAGCCGATCAGCAGATGCAGCTCGACGAGTTGCTGATGGCTGAACAAGGCTTGCACGCTTCGGAATGCTGAATCACCGGCCTTGACGTTGAGCACCACGGTGTCGGTATAGCGCAGCACCGTGCGCTCCTGGTCAGTGAAAACTGCCGCCTCGGGGCCGTCGTACAGCGCCTGGATTTTTGCTTCGGAAACGCCCGCCTTTCTGGCCAGTCGGGTGTGCTGATGCACCTCGTAAGCCGCGCCACAGAGAATGCCCACGCGCACGATCACCAATTCACGAAGCTGCGTTTCCAGGCTGTTGTCACGAAGCAGCGCCGAACCCAGCGCCAGAAAACCCTCCGCCGCCGGACCACCGTGAGCCAGCATGCGGTAGATGTTCAGCGGCCGCCGGGCAGCGACCAGTGCTTGCAGCTTTTCGGAGGCCTGACTCATTTCTTTGTAAGGAATACGCGCCATGACATTACGCTCCCGGTGATTGGAAAATGTTCTGCCCCAGACCGCCGTCGACAAACAGCGCCTCGCCATTGACGTAGCTGGACTCATGGGACAGCAGGAAGAGCATGGCGTAAGCCACTTCCCAGCCGGTGCCCTGGCGGCCGAAGGGCACGGTCAGGGCACGGTTGGGGCGCCGCGCACTGGCGGCGCGTCCCATCGGCGTATCCATCAGCCCCGGAGCCACCGCGTTGCAACGAATACCCTGCGCATGCCCGGCCATCGCCACGCTCTTGCACAGGGAAAGCTGCGCCGCCTTGGAGGTTTCATAAGCGGGATTGCGTCCGGTGGGCCTCTGGCTGGCCAGCGAGGAGGTCAGCACGATCGATGCGCCGGGCTCCATGAGGGTCAATGCCTTCTGGCAGGCAAAAACGTGACTGCGCAGATTGACCGCGTGCTCCCGGTCCCAGCTTTCCACGGTGATTTTTTCCAGCGGCAGGCCGTGGCTGATGCCCACGTTCAGAACCAGGCCATCGAGCTTGCCGAGGCTGGCTTTCGCTTCCTCCAGCATGGAGGCGATTTGCTCCGGCCTGGAAACATCCACTACATGGGCGCTGGCCTGATTGCCTTCCCGCTCCACGCGCTCCACCGTGCCCCGGAGGCTTTCCGGATTGATGTCCGCACAGGCCACCCTGGCTCCTTCGCGGGCAGCCAGTATGGAAATGGCGCGGCCATTTCCCACCGCCGTTTCTTCATCATCGACGTCTCGCTGGCCGGCGCCGACCACCAGAATGTGGCGGCCGGCCAGACGGCCACGGCCCGGTGCCGTGCCGATGGCTTCCTCGAACATCTGGATGGCGGGATTGATTTTTCGCTCTGGGACATTCATCTGTTGATCCTTACTGACTGCGAAGGAAGGTTCTGGGGTGATGGAAAAAACGGCATCCCTGCCGCACGGAGCATTAGAACCGGAGAGTTGCTCCTATCGAGAAAACACTGGGATCACCACCGGCCACGGTATTGACTTTGTCGCCATGGCCGTAATCGGTGATGCGATAACTGGCGGCGTCATCGTTTTGCGTGGTGGCGGCGACCGCATGCACCGACAGCCGCTTGCTGATGTCGTGGATCAGCGCCAGCACATAGCGATCGGCGGCGTCATCGCCAACGTCGGATTCATCCGCGTGCACCCATTGCACGCCCAGCCGGGTTTTTGCCGTCAATCCGTACTCGGCGCCAAGCCCGTAGGCGTTACGGCTGATCGCGTCGACTTTGTCGGAGTCGGTACTTTCAAACAGCGCCTTGAACGTCCACCGGCCCATGCCGTAACGGGCTCCCAACCGGTAACCATCGATCCTGGCGCCAATGCCCGCCCAGTCGGCGTACCGCACATAGGCGGCGCCGAGTTGCAGCCCCAACGGGGTTTTCCAGCGCACGCTGCCGCTGTACATCCTGCTGTCGTTATCGTCACGGCCATAGTCGTCCTCCACGTAACCCGTGGAATACATCAGGCGCATGAACAGCGTGTCGCCCAGGTGGCCGCGATACTGGATGGCATTGCGGCCACGCAGATCCAGACGCGGGCTGCCGCCGGAAGAGGCGGCGCCGAGAATGGCATGCGGGTCGGCGGCGGTGGTGGTGTAGGAGCTGAATACCAGGCCCATGTATTTGTAGGGGGTATCCATATAGCCGACCAGCACTGTGCCCATCGGCGTGTCCACCCCCAGAAAGGTATCGCGGGTCGCCAGATCGCCACCGGTTTCATCGGTGTAGATGGTCTGCTCGATCTGATACAGCGCGGTGTAATCCTTGTCGATCGGCAAGGCGCCACGCAGCCCGAACAGACTGGTGTTGCTGGAAACTCCGAGCCCGCCGCCTTCATCCGGCGCATCGACATCGATGTAGTCCGCGGAAACGCGCATGGTCCCGTATAGCTCCACTCTGTCGTCCTGTAGCGCCGACGCCTGAGCCGCGCCGCCGATACCACCCAGGAGAAAGGCGGCAAGCAATGTTTTGTTGACTGATTTCATGGTCACTTCCCGAGTCTTGTTATTTTGAAGTACAAAAAATTGTATCGTTCCAATTTTTCAAAAAACCGAAACGCCCTGTTCGCCAGGCAATCTACACATCACGGCGCAAATCCGTCAACACTTTTTTGAATCGTTTCAATTTCTGACGATACTATCACCAATTCCCTCCACCACCACGGGGTCACGAGCCCAAGTTCGATCTGCCGTCATTCCACACCCTCTCCGACATCTCACGTGATTCCCCGCTACCTTGTGTGTTCCCCCGTCATTCTGCGCGCAGTCGCAGAATCCAGTGGGCGCCCATGGATCCTGCGATTCCGCTACGCTCCACGCAGGATGACGGGGGGAGGGGAATCACGCGGATGACGGGGGGAGGGGAATCACGCGGATAACAGGCAGGGCGGCATGACCCGCGGGCCGGGCCATGCCGTTTGCCGATGAACGGACAGGAAAGGACGAAAGGAAACGAAACGGCCCTCAGGGGCCGCTGAGCCCGGGGATGAACAGCGAAATCTCCGGGAAGGACATTATCAAAATCATGACTACTGCGTCCGCACACAAGAACCAGGCCGTGCCCTTGACGATCCGCTCGAAGGGAAACCCC
>CAYMKZ010000078.1:0-13769 GCA_964391345.1 uncultured Alcanivorax sp. | reverse complement strand
TCCGACCAGAATTGCCTGCAAGCGGGTGCGGAAAACATGCGCAACGCGCATCCGGCGTTTGCCGGCAAGGCCCTGCCGGGCTACACCCAGCCGACGCCGCAGATTGCCGAATTGGCCGAGCGCGGCAAGATGCGCTACTACGCCTACCAGGAGCGCGCCAACGCCCGGCTGGCGGAAGCGGAATTTCTTGGCGGGGAAATTTTCAGCGTGGCGGACATCACCGCTTTCTGCGCCTTCGATTTCTGGCGCAAATTCCGCCTGCCGATCGCTGACGAACATCAGCATTTGCAGCGCTGGTACGAGGCGGTGTCGAAGCGCCCCAGCGTCGAAGCCTGAGCCCTGTTTTGTCGCTCCAGCCGTGATGTCCCTGGGAGAGGGCAGTGGTCGGGGCGCGGTTGCTTTCCCGCAACAGGCAGCGTACCTTACGGCGGTTTTTTGTCGGTCGAATGCTCACGCCATCGATCGGTGGCCACTTTGCCCGAGTGGTGGAATCAGGTAGACACAAGGGATTTAAAATCCCTCGCCGCAAGGCGTGCCGGTTCGAGTCCGGCCTCGGGCACCAATTCGGAACCGCTTCCGAGGCCCTCGGTCGGATCGTCAAAACGGCGTCGTCAATCACACGACCTGAAACCTGGGAAACCATGGCGTTCGACGGTGATATCCCCGCCAGGCACAATCAAAGGAGTCTTATGACACCCGATCAATTGAGCCGGTATTGGCGGCGTATTGGATATGCACGGGCCCCGGATGTATCGATTGAAACCCTGAACGATCTCACTTACGCCCACAGTACCCATATCCCTTTTGAAAACATCGACGTGCTGTTGGGGCGGCCTGTCGATCTGTCCCTATCGGCGCTGTTCGACAAGCTGGTAACCCGACGACGCGGCGGCTATTGCTTTGAGCAAAACGGGCTGTTGTTGGCAGTGCTCGATACACTGGGGTTCAACGCCAGGCCGCTTCGGGCAAGCGTGCGCCTGGGACAAGCGGATCGCTCTTTGCCCACCGCTCACACCCACATGTGTCTGGCGGTAGTGGTTGCCGATCAGACATGGGTTACCGATGTCGGGGTAGGAGCCCAGACACTGACGCAGGCATTGAAGCTCGAAGCAGACACCGTTCAGACCACGCCTCATGATCAGCGGCGTTTTCAGTGGTTCGATGAGAAGTGGTTTTTGCAAGTCAAGCAAGGGGATGATTGGGTGGATGTCTACGAGTTCGCCGGCGACACCATGACCTACCCGGATCGTCGGGTCGCCAACTGGTATACCAGCACACATCCGGACAGCCACTTTCGTCATCAGCTGTCAGTAGCTGTCGCCCAGCCCGAAGGAACGCGCTTTACCCTTTCCGATAACGTGTTTACCCAGCGGTGGCGTAATGGGGAGTCGCACAAGCGGACGCTCTCCAGCCCCACTGATCTGCAGGGAGTGCTCGCCGATCGTTTCGGTCTGGATATCCCTGTTTCTGCTATCCGCGAGCTGCCTGTTTGGGGCTGACACCGAGCCACTTCAGTAGACGGTGGTTTCTGTCTGCTTGGGCGATGCCGGGTGGTGTCGAGCCAGGTAGTCATGTTGAAACAGGCGCATGCGGATAACGCTGCGATACTCGCCATTGACGAAAAATTCGTCCTTCAGCACACCCTCTGCCTCAAACCCCAGTTTCTTGTAGATGTGGACTGCCTTTTCGTTATCTCTATCCACGATCAGGTACAGTTTGTAGAGGTTCAAAACCCTGAAACCATACTCCAGCGCCATCTCGGTGGCGTGGGAGGCCAAACCTTGGCCTTGGTACTGCGGAGCGATGATGATCTGGAATTCTGCCCGCCGGTGGATGTAGTCGATCTCGACCAGTTCCACCAGCCCCGCCTTTTCGCCTTCAAACTCCACGGTGAAGCGCCGCTCGCTCTGGTCATGAACGTGTTGATCGTACAGCGACTGCAATTCCGTGAAAGTGGCGTAAGGTTCCTCGAACCAGTAGCGCATGACACTGGCATTGTTGTCCAACTGGTGAACGAACTGCAGATCCACGCGCTCCAGGGCGCGCAGTTTGATTTTCGTTTTGATGGACATGTCGATCTCCGGGCACGAGTCTGTGCCAGTAGAGCAGCCAGCAACCGCAGGGCAAGACAAGGAGAAAGCAAGGCCGCTGCATTAACGGCAACCGCCTTGCTTTCGTTGCTGGCGGCCTTCAGCTGTCGCTGTTGCCCAGCACCTTGTTGATCGCGGCTTCCAGTTGATCGGCGCCACGCGCACCGACCACCACCTCGGTGGCGCCGGTCTTGTTGTTGCGCACGATGGTGGTCGGCGTGCCGGAAATGCCCAGATCGCTGGCGGATTTCAGATTGTCGTCGATCACTTTCTGAGTCGCCGGGTCATCGAGACAGGCCTTGAACTTGTCCTTGTCCAGCTTGTACTTGCTGGCCAGCGTATAGATGCTCTGATTGTCGCCCAGACCCTTGCCGTTCGATTCGCTGTATTTGAACAGGTCGTTGCCGTATTCCCAGAATACCTTGTTGCTGCCCACGCGCGCCGCGCATTCACCGGCCCTGGCCTCGACAACGGCGGCTTCGCCGTGGAAGGAAAGCGGCATGGAGCGGTAAATCAGGTTCACCTGATCACCGAACTTTTTCTGCACTTCCTGAGGCGTTTCGTGGAAGCGCTTGCAGAACGGGCACTCGAAATCGGAATACTCGATCATGGAAACCGTGGCGTCGGGATTGCCGAGCACGTGTTCCTTGCTGACGTCCGGCGCCGCCATGGCACTGGCTTTCTGCTTCAGGGCTTCAAGGCGCTTTTTCTGGGCCTCGGCCTGTTTCTCCTGGCGTTTCTCCACCAGATGATGCAGCGATTCTTCCACGGCATCGTCCAGTTTGCCGCTGTCCTGGAGCTTCTGGATGACGGCATCGACCAGTTTCGGGTTGACGTTTTCAGTCTGCTCTTTCGTTTGCCCGCAGCCCGCCAGCAGAGCGGCGGTGAGCAAGGAAACCAGCAAAAGGCCAATGGGCTGGCGGGTTCGGATATTGAGTTGCATAGCGTTACCTTATGATTTTTGGATTTCGCGGAAGCGCCTGGCCACACTTCAAGAGGCCTGAAGCAGAGACGATCGCTGCCCGAAAAGGTTCCTGCGCGAACGCTCATTTCCCCCAGCGTGGACCGGGAATGGATAGCCACGCCTACCGCGAGGATAACGGCTGTAAGCGGTTTAGACAAAGCCCTGCATTCGCGCCGGACGGGCTGCACCGACATTGCCCCACCTGTCGGCGGTCTGCTACTTTAATGGCCTCGCTCTGGCTACCTGGTGGATGGGGCGGAAGCGGAAGGGGGCGGATTTTCCAGAAAGCACTCCCGTACGAGGACAAGTGTAGCTTTACCGGCGGGATTGCCGGTGCAGGAAAGAGGCTCTGTCATATCAGAGACCCGTCGAGGGGGGTATTATGCCCACTCTCGTTTTTTGGGGTGTATCGAGACACTGATGGAAAGGATCAGGTCATGAGTGAAGCACTGGTCGAGAGTGAACTCGACGAAGAGCTGCAACAGAACGAATTACAACAAGATGACGGCCCTTTGCTCTTGCCCTACGGCTTTGCCCGGCGCTTTGGCATTCTGCTGCGTGACAGGAACGGCGACGCCGAACTGGTCTGTCGTCAGGATCTCTCTCTGCCGGCGCTGGCGGAGGTGCAGCGCTGGCTTGGCGGCCTGCCGCCGCTGTCCATTCTCGACCCCGAAGCCTTCAATGCCGCCATGGCGCTCACCTATGAACAGCAGCGCAGCGCGGCGGCGGTGGCGGCCGACAGCCTGGAGGGCCTGGACCTGGCCAGCCTGGCGGATGCGCTGCCGGAAACCTCCGATCTGCTGGAGCAGGAAGATGACGCGCCGATCATCCGGCTGATCAACGCGCTGTTCCAGGAGGCCATCCGCGCGGATGCCTCGGATATTCATATTGAAACCTTCGAGCGGCGGCTGGTGGTGCGCATGCGCGTGGACGGCGTGCTGCGCGAAGTGCTGACGCCGAAAAGAGAGCTGGCGCCGCTGCTGGTATCGCGCATCAAGGTCATGGCCCGGCTCGACATCGCCGAGAAACGGATCCCCCAGGACGGGCGGATTTCGCTGCGTCTGGGCGGCCGCGACGTGGATGTACGGGTGTCCACCATGCCCTCCAGCAACGGCGAACGGGTGGTGTTGCGGCTGCTGGACAAGAAGGCCGGGCGCTTGCAGGTTTCGCACCTGGGCATGGGGGAAAGCTGTGACCAGCGGATGCGTGAGCTGATCCACAAGCCCCACGGCATCATTCTGGTCACCGGGCCCACCGGCTCGGGCAAAACCACCACGCTGTATGCTTCCCTGGCCGAGTTGAACGACGCCTCGCGCAATATTCTCACCGTCGAGGATCCGATCGAATACCAGCTTGAAGGCATCGGCCAGACCCAGGTCAACGGCAAGGTGGACATGACCTTCGCGCGCGGCCTGCGCGCCATTCTGCGGCAAGACCCGGACGTGGTGATGGTGGGCGAGATCCGCGATCTGGAAACGGCGGAAATCGCTGTGCAGGCGTCGCTCACCGGGCACCTGGTGCTTTCCACGCTGCACACCAACACGGCGGTGGGCGCGGTGACCCGTTTGCAGGACATGGGCATCGAGCCCTTTCTGCTTTCCAGTTCCTTGCTGGGCGCGCTGGCCCAGCGGCTGGTGCGGGTGCTGTGCGACGACTGCAAGCGCGCGGATGAGCCCACCGAACATGAGCGGCAGATGCTCGGGCTGAAACCGGACCAGCCCGTCAAGCTGTATCGCCCGCTCGGTTGCGAGCGCTGCAATCATCAGGGCTATCGGGGGCGAACCGGCATCTACGAACTGGTCATCATCGACGATCCCATGCGCGAGCTGATCCATGAGCGCGCCGGAGAGCTGAAGCTGACGCGCCAGGCCCGCAGCCGCACGCCGAGCATCCGCGAGGACGGCTGGCGCAAGGTGCTGGCCGGTGAAACCAGCATCGAAGAAGTGCTGCGCGTCACTCGGGAGGATTGAGGTTGCCGGCTTTCGAATATCGCTCCCTGGACCACCGGGGCAAGGTCAAACGCGGCACCCTGGAGGCCGACAGCGCCCGCCAGGTACGCCACCGGTTGCGCGCCAAAGGGTGGGTGCCGCTGGAGGTTTCCGAGGCCCGCGATGCCGGCAAGGGCGGCGGGCTGAGCGCCCGGCTGTCCGGCTCCGGCAAGCTCAAGGGCGGCGAGCAGGCGCTCATCACCCGGCAGATGGCGACCCTGCTGAGGTCCGCGCTGCCGGTGGAGCAGGCGCTGGCGGCGGTGGCCCGGCAGGCCGGCAATGCGCGGGTGGAAAAGATCGTCATGGCGGTGCGTGGCCGGGTGCTGGAAGGGTACAGCCTGGCGCGGGCGCTGGCCGAATACCCGCGCGCGTTCCCGGAAATGTATCGCGCCACGGTGGCGGCCGGCGAGCAGAGCGGCCATCTGGAACAGGTGCTGGAACAGCTCGCGGATTATCTGGAAACCCGTGATGATACCGGGCGTTCGGTGAGCCAGGCGATGATCTACCCGGCCTTCATCATGGTCTTTTCGGCACTGGTGATCGGCTTTCTGATGGCCTTCGTGGTGCCGAAAATGGTGGCGGTGTTCAACAACAGCGACCAACAGTTGCCGTTCATCACCGAAGCGGTGATCTGGTTGAGCCATTTTGCCCGTGAGTGGGGCTGGCTGGTGGTGCTGTTGCTGGTGGGTGGGATATTTCTGTTCGCGCGCGCCATGCGCGAGCCGGCGTTTCGCTTGCAGGTACATCGCAGGCTGGTGGAGCTGCCGCTGGTCGGTGCCATGTTGCGGGCCTCCGACAGCTCGCGGCTGGCCAGCACGCTGGGCATTCTCGGCCGCTCCGGTGTGCCGCTGGTGGATGCTCTGTTCATCGCCGCCCAGGTGGTCGGCAACATGGCCATCCGCAAGGCGGTGGTGACGGCGGCCGGGCGGGTCCGCGAAGGCGGCAGCCTGAGCCGGGCACTGGAGGATAGCGGCTACTTTCCGCCGATGCTGGTGCAGATGATCGCCAGCGGCGAGACCAGCGGCGAGCTGGATGCCATGCTGTCGCGGGCGGCCAACTATCAGGAGCGGGAACTGAACAGCACCGTGCAGACGCTGGTGGGCCTGCTGGGGCCGATCATGCTGCTGGTGATGGCGGGGTTCGTGGTATTGATCGTGCTGGCGGTAATGCTGCCGATTCTGCAAATGAACAATTTCATAACCGGGTAACTTTTGCCCTGTGCCGAAGCGGCGGTCGGGATCGGCCACCACGATGGCAATTACGATAACGATGGAAGGTGACTCATGCGAAACAGACAATTGGCCCAGAGCGGCTTCACGCTCCTGGAAATCATGGTCGTGGTGGCGATCATCGGCCTGCTGGCGGCGATGATTGTGCCCAATGTGATCGGGCAGGGCGAACAGGCCAAGGTGGAAATCGCCAAGACCAACATGTCGCGCATCGTGCAGCAGTTGAACATGTTCAAGTTCAATGATGGCCGCTACCCGACCACCGCCGAGGGGCTGAACGCGCTGGTGGAACGGCCGGCGGATGTGCGCAAGTGGCCGGAAGGCGGCTACCTGCCCAGCGTGCCGGAAGATCCCTGGGGCAACCCGTACATTTACACCAGTCCCGGTGTGGACGGCCCCTTTGATCTCTACTCCCTGGGCGCGGACGGCACGGAGGGCGGCACCGGCACCGATGCCGACATAAGCTGGCGCGACATGGACAACAAGACCGACGACAACCGACGCTAGCGGCGTGAACCATGAGTCTGGCGCGGAACGTCCACCAGAGCGGCTTCACGCTGCTGGAAATCCTCATCGCGGTGGGGGTGGTGGCGATGTTGTCCCTGGCGGTGCTGACCGTGCCGGTGTGGACGGATGATTCCCGCGAGCTGGATACGCAGAGCTCGCGGCTGTCCGACACGCTGACCATGCTCAGCGAACAAAGCCTGTTTTCCGGCAAACTGCTGGCGCTGCGCCTCACCGATCACGGCTGGACGCCGTTGCAGTATGACGTCGGCCAGCGCCGCTTCGTGCCCGCCGACGGGGAAGGGCTGAAAGCCCAGTCGCTGCCGCCCGGCCTGGAACTGTCCTGGCAAATCGATCAACTGCCGCAGGAAGACGAGCAGAGCGTGACACTGGCGCAGGCGGCAAAACGCATGATCGCCCAGGACCCTTTTTCCGATCATGGCCTGCTGGGCAGCCGCTCGCTGGACGGTGATTCAGGGTCCACCACCAGAAAGAACGACGACGAGAACAATCAGCTGCTGCCGCAGGTGTATTTCTTTCCCAGCGGCGAGAGCACCCCGATCACTTTCACACTGCGTTCGCGCAACGATTCCGATCTGCAAGCGAAACGCCAGCTCACCGCCCTTGGCCAGGTGCGTGATCCGGTGCATGACAAAGTGGAAAAGGCGCACACCGTCAGCGATCTGAAAGCCCGTGGCGGCAGTGGCGGGCTGTTCGACGACGACTTCATGAACCAGTCCTCGCGCACCGGGAGCGATTCCCGATGAACGCGCACCGCTCGCAGCGCGGGTTCACACTGCTGGAAGTGATGCTGGCGGTGGCCATTCTGGCGCTGGCCATGGTCGCCCTGAGCCAGACACTGGGCGCCAGCGCCAAGGCTTACCTGAGCATCGACGCCACCCGGCGCGCCTACATGGTAGCCTCGGACAAGCTGGTGGAATTGCAGGTCTACGCCCGCTGGCCGCAAGTGGGCGCCAGCGATGACACCGTCACCCGCGGCGATCGGGAGTGGTGGGTGCATACCAAGATCAGCAACGGCCCTTATCCGGATACCCGGCGGGTCGATATCGATGTGGGGCCGATAAAAGACGACGAGCATTTGCCGCTGGAATACAGCCTGGCCGGGCTGATCGGCAAGCCCGCCACCGGCAATGGTCAGCAGAGCCAGAGCGGCCAGAACGGCGCTGCAAACACCAGCTCGTCCGCCAGCAAGAATCTCGCGGGGGGCTGATGCAACGACAGCGCGGCTTCACCCTGCTGGAAGTGCTGGTCACCGTGGCCATCTTCGCCATGATGTACGTGCTGGCGGTGCAGTTCGTGGACGGCGCCCTGCGTACCCGCGATATCCTTAACCAAGGCGCTGGACAAATGGAGCAGGTGCAGCGGGCGGTGACCTATCTGACGCTGGACTTCGAGCAGATGATCGCACGGCCGGTGCGCGACCCTTACGGCGACCCGCAGCCGGCGCTGATCGGCAAGGACAATTTCGTCGCCTTCACGCGACTGGGCTGGGCCAATCCGTTTCATTTGCGCCAGCGCAGCGACATGCAGCGGGTGATCTACACGCTGGAAGATCACATTCTGTACCGCCGTTACTGGCCGGTGCTGGATACCAACGTGGCCACCCAGTACCAGGAGGACATACTGCTCAAGAACGTGGACAGCTTCCAGGTGCGCTATCTGGCCAAGGACGTCACCGGCCAGTTGCGCTGGCAGGAACTGTGGCCGACCGCGGCGCTGGCGGCCATACCGGTATGGCAGCAACCACTGCCGAAGAGCGTGGAAGTGACCATCAAACTCGAAGACGGCGATGAAATACATCGCTATTTCCGCACGGTGATCAACCCATGGGCTTCCTGAGCAGACGCCGCCAGCGCGGCATGGCGCTGATCATCGTGATGATGCTGTTCGCCATCCTGGCGACCCTCACCGCCGGCATCCTCTACCGGCAGGACCGTTTCCGCATCCGCGCCGACAACCTGCTGCAATGGGACAAGCGCTATCAATACGCGCTGGCCGCCGAAGTGGTGGCGGTGCAAGCGCTCAATGACGACCTCGCCGACGACCGCCGCACCAACAGCCTGGAAGACGATTGCAGCCAGGAGCACTGGGCGGTGGAACTGCCGCCCACGCCCTATGAGGACGCGGTGCTCAGCGCCAGCATTCAGGACCTGCAGGGGCGCTTCAATCTCAACTGGCTGGTGACCGCCAGCGGCGACGGTTTCGTGCGCGACGACGAGGCGCGGGACATGCTCAAACGCCTGTTGCAGCAGATCCTGCCGGACCCTTCCAAGGCGCTGCTGCTGGCCGATGAAATGACCGACTGGATCGACAGCAACAACATCGTCGATGCGGCGGACGGCGCCGAGGATCCGAGCTACCGCTTCCGGCGCACGCCGAACATGCCGGTGGCCCACGAAAGCGAGCTGCGCGCGCTGCACGATTTCACCGTCAAGGATCTGTTCGCCGATCCCCGTTACTGGGGGCTGTTCACCGCCTTGCCGGTGGGTAGCAAACTGAACGTCAACACGGCATCGCCGCAAGTGCTGGATGCGGTACTCGGCGGGGTGGCCGGCGCCAGCGCCGCGAAAGCAGTGGTCGCGCTGCGCCAGGACAAACCCATCCTCAAGATCAGCGATCTCATGGCGCAAGCGCCGTTCGAGGCGCTCAAGGCCGAGCAGAAGGAAGCCCTCAGCAAGCGCCTCGGTGTGGCCAGCGAATACTTTCAGGTGATGGTGGATATCCAGGTCGGCGATGGCGTCAGCCGGCTGGTCAGCCGGGTGCAGCGTCTGGCCGCCGGCGCCGACGGTACACATGTTTACAGCCGCGAAATGGTGCCGCTGCTGACGCCCCTCGAACCGGCGTGCAATCCCTTCTACAATGACGGCAGCGATAACAACAATGCGAATGTAATAACCAACCTTCCAGCACAGTGAGGACAGGGATTTTGGCCGATACCGCTCTGATTTATCTGGCCCCGGGGGCATTTCACCGGACGCTTGCCGAAGCGCCGGTGCTGTTTCAGCCGCAGGCCGGTGACAGCCCGCGCCAAGCGACGCTGGACGAGGCGCTGCGCGCGCTCGCCGGCGCTCGGGCTGCACTGGTCGTCACCAGCACCGAAGCCCTGGTGACGCAAGTCGAGCTGGCGCGCAAGCAGGCCCGTCATTTGCAGCGGGTGTTACCTTATCTGCTGGAAGAGCAGATGCTGGAGGCACCGGAAACACTGCATTTTGCCGCCGGCAAGCCCCAGCAGGGCCGCTATCCGGTGGTGGCGGTGGCGAAAGACGCTCTCGAAGCACTGCTGGCGTTGTGCCGGGAACATGGCGTGTTCCCGTGGACGCTCAAAGTGGATGCCGATCTGCTGGCCGACCAGACCCCGCTGGTGATGGCCGTCGATGATCTGAATCAGGTGATTCTCGGCCGCGATCAGGCGCTGGCGGTGGAGCCCGCCCAGGTGGATGCGCTGCTGGCTCTCCATCGCCAGCAACCCGGCGCGCTGGAAACGGCGGGCGGGATTGCCGACGGCACGCTGGATGATCTGCAAACCCCTGGCGCGCTGGACGGTGTTTCGCCACGCGCCGCGGACGAGATCGTCCGCCTGGAGGATGCCGGGACGCTGTGCTCCTGGCTGCGCGAGGCGCTGCCGCGAGAGGGGAGTGTGGAAGTCCTGCAAGGCCCCTATACCCAACGCAAGAGAAACGCCGATGGTCCCTCGCCCTGGACGCCGTGGATCCCGGTGCTGAGGCTGGCCGCCGTGGTGTTCGTGGTCGCTCTGGCGGCGCTCTGGGTGCAGGAATGGCGCTATTCCCGGGCCGCCGCGGAAAGTTTCCAGCAGGCCGCCCAGCTGTATCAGTCACTGTTCCCGAATGATCGCGCCACCGCCGGTCTGCGGCGCCAGTTCCGTGCCCGGCTGGTGCAGCTTTCCAGCACCGATTCCGGAGTCGCCAACAGCGGTCTGTTCAGTATGCTGCCGGCGGTGGCCTCCACGTTGTCCGGCAGCGACATCAAACCGAAGCGGCTGCAATTCGACAGCCGTGACGGCAGCCTGCTGCTGGACCTCGACGCCAAGGAATACAGCGACCTGGAAAAACTGCAGGCGGCGTTACGCAAGAAGGGAGTGCAGGCCACGATTGCCAATTACCGCAACGGTACCAATGGCATCACCGCACGACTCAAGGTGGAGCAGACCGGATGAACCCACGTATCGAGCAAGCCAGACAGGAACTGACCAAACGGCTCTCTCCGGCGCTGGACTGGTACCAGTCACGGGATGCCCGTGAACAACGTATTCTGCAGGTACTGGCGGCGCTGCTGATCGCGGCGCTGATTTTCTGGCTGATCTGGCTGCCGAGCTGGCATGCCCGCGAGGAAGCGCGGCACCGTTATCGGGTGAACCAGCAAACGCTGAGCTGGATTCAGGACAATGTTCCGGCGGTAAGGGCGGCGCGGGGACAATCGCAATCGGGCAACAAGGATACCCTCGGCAAGGACTGGATCAGCGGCATCAGCCGCTCCGCGCAGCACTATGGGCTGGTGTTGCGCGGCTTCACCCCCAACGGCTCCGACTCGGTACGCATCCAGTTGGAGAATCAACCGGCCAGCCCGATGCTGCTGTGGCTGCATTCGCTGGAAGAGCAGGGCATCAAGCTGTCGACACTGGAAATGAGCGCCGGTGACGACTCCGGCACCGCCAATCTGCATGCGACCCTCTCCCGGTGATGGGCCTTCCGTCCAGGGTACCGGGGCGCCGATGAAAAAGGCCGCCCGGCGACCAGTGGCCCAGCGCAGGGCGGGGCCTTTTGCCGTCATGGTCTGGTTCTGCTACGCGCTGACCGCCGCCATGCTGGCGCTGTGCCTGTCCTGGGGAGCCTACGCACAGTTCGACTACGGCTATCCAGTCTGGTACCGGGTGCTGCATATCGGCCAGCACATCGACCAATACGCGCCACAGAACCGCTACCACCGGCATGACCTGGAACGGCTTTCCGCACAACAGCACGAGGCGCTGTTTCATCGTATCGTGGTGGCCGTTCATCATCAGGGCAGGGGGCTTGACCGGATCACCTATCCGGATCGTTACGGTACCCCGGTGCCGTTGCTGCGTGCTGCGGAAATACAGCACCTGCGCGATGTTTCCCGTTTCATCGACAAGGGCCGCTGGCTGGCGCTGATCCTGGCGTTGCTGTGGCTGCCCCTGGCGCGCACGGTGCGCAACGGGCCGCAAGTCAGTGGCCGTCAGCGATTGCTGGTAGCGGGTGTGCCTCTGCTGGCGCTGCTGGCCTGGTTGGTGATTGCCGGGCCGGAAGCGGTGTTTTACCGCTTCCATATCTGGCTGTTTCCCGCCGGTCACGAATGGTTCTTCTACTGGCAGGATTCGTTGATGAGCACGCTGATGAAGGCGCCGGACCTGTTCGGCGCCATCGCCCTGGTACTGGTGGCCTGCACGGTAATCATCACACCGTTGCTGTACTGGGGCGGGCTGGGGCTGGTAGCCAGGCTGTTCGCCCACCGGCGGCGGACGAACAGCGGCAAGGCCTGAAGCTCAGCTGTCGATGTAGCCCAGCAGGTGCGGCACCATCCGTTCGATCTCCTTGCGCTCCACGCCTTTGCGTGCGGAGTAGTCGTCCATCTGGTCCCGATCCAGCTTGCCGGTGCCGAAGTAGCGTGATTGCGGGTGGGAAAAATACCAGCCGGAAACCGATGACGCGGGCAGCATGGCATAGTGGTCGGTGAGGATGATGCCGGCGTTTTTTTGCGGCTCCAGCAACTGCCAGAGCAGAGCTTTTTCGGTGTGATCCGGGCAGGCCGGGTAGCCGGGAGCCGGGCGGATGCCCTGGTATTTTTCCGAGATGATGTCCTCGTTGCTGAGCGTTTCGTCGGCCACGTAACCCCAGAACTCCTTGCGCACCCGTTCGTGCATGCGTTCCGCGAACGCTTCCGCCAGCCGGTCGGCGAGGGCCTCCATCATGATCGCGGAGTAGTCGTCGTGATCGGCCTTGAAGCGCTTGATGTGCTCCTCGATGCCGATGCCGGCGGTGACCGCGAAGCCGCCCAGCCAATCCTGTTTGCCGCTGTCCAGCGGTGCGATGAAATCGCTCAGGGCGTAGTTTGGTTTTTGGTTCTTTTTTCGGTCGAGCTGCTGCCGGAAGTGATGCAACCGCATCATCGGTTCGCCGTCGCCGGGCTGCCGGTACAGCAGGATATCGTCCACGTCGGACTGCGCCGGCCAGAAGCCGATCACCGCGCGGGCGGTGAGCCATTTCTCGTTGATGATCCGGTCGAGCATGTCGCGCGCGTCGCGGTACAGTTTGGTGGCTTCCTCGCCGACCACGTCGTCCTCGAGAATGCGCGGGAACTTGCCGGCCAACTCCCAGGAACGGAAGAACGGCGTCCAGTCGATGCGTGGCACCAGCTCTTCCAGCGGATAGTCGTCGAATACCTTGATGCCTTTCAGCACCGGCTCGGGCGGCGTGTAGTCGCTCCAGTCCGGCTGGAAGCGGTTCTTCCTGGCGTCGTCGATGCGCACCAGCGAGCGATCGACCTGCTGCTGACGGCGGCGCACCCGCAGGGCCTCGTAGGTTTCCGCGGTCTCGCGGATGAAGTCGTCGCGCTGGGTATCGGACAGCAACCGCGAGGCCACGCCCACGGCGCGGGAGGCATCCGGTACGTGGATCACCGCGTTGTGGTAGGCCGGATCGATCTTCACCGCGGTGTGAATGCGGCTGGTGGTGGCACCGCCGATCAGCAACGGCAAGCTCATGCCGAGCCGTTCCATTTCGCTGGCCACGTGCACCATCTCTTCCAGCGACGGCGTGATCAGGCCGGACAGCCCGATCATGTCGGCGTTGGTTTCCTTCGCGGTGTCGAGAATCTTTTCGCAAGGCACCATCACGCCGAGATCGATGACTTCATAGCCGTTGCATTGCAGCACCACGCCGACGATGTTCTTGCCGATATCGTGCACGTCTCCCTTGACCGTGGCCATGACGATACG
>CAYMKZ010000077.1:0-13855 GCA_964391345.1 uncultured Alcanivorax sp. | reverse complement strand
GACAGCTTGGCTCAGCTTGATGCGAAAACTGTCCAACTTTAGGGGTGCACCTCACTTCGCGCAGCATGACGTTCGCTTCGCTCTGCGCAGGATGACGCTTGCTTCGCTCTACGCAGGATGACGCTTGCTTCGCTTCGCACAGGATGACGCTTGCTTCGCTTCGCACAGGATGACGCTTGCTTCGCTTCGCGCAGGATGGCGTTCGCTTCGCTCTGCGCAGGATGACGTTCGCTTCGCTTCGCGCAGGATGACGTTCGCTTCGCACTGTGCGTGGTGACGTTGCTACCTCACTTCGCGCGGGGCGGCGCCTCCCCACGTCATCCTGCATGCAAGGAGCGCAGCGACTGGAATTGCAGGATCCAGTCTTGACTACTGTCCTTCCGTACAGTATCGTTGCTGCTGGTGAGCCCCTTTCAGGTCTTCGTTCTGCGACCCCTCCGGATTCCTGATTGATCTCCAGGTTCCAGGGAAGGAGCCGGGCTCCCGCTTTTTGTGTCTCTCCCCCCGGCTGCTCCCTGTTTTTTCCTGCCTATTCCTCGTTCTCCTGGAGCGTGATGTTCAATTCCAGGATATCGCAACCGGAATCACGATCCACTTGCAGTTTCACGGCGTCATCGGAAACCGGCACGTATTTGCGCACCACCAGCAGCAGCTCCTGCTGCAACTGCGGCAGATAATCCGGGCCTCCGCGCGTGGAACGTTCCCTGGCGACGATGATCTGCAATCGCTCCTTGGCCGTCGAGGCGGAGGAGGCTTTCTTGGGCAACAGATAACTGAAAATGCTCATGCCTCAACCTCCAAACAAGCGGCCGAACAGGCCTTTCCTGGCGGCGTTGAGGAAACGGTGGGGACGATCCTCGCCGAGAAAACGCGCCACCGCGTCAGAGTAGGCCTGGCCGGCATCGGCGTCCTGCTCGAGAATCACCGGCGTGCCGGAGTTGCTGGCGTTGAGCACGGACTGGGATTCGGGAATCACCCCGAGCAGTTCGATGGCGAGGATTTCCTGTACGTCGCCCACGGAGAGCATGTCGCCGCGTTCCACGCGCTCCGGAGAATAGCGTGTCAACAGCAGGCGGGCGGGAATATCGCCTTCGCCCAGTTCCGCCTTGCGGGTCTTGCTGGAGAGAATGCCGAGAATGCGGTCGGAGTCGCGCACGCTGGACACTTCCGGGTTGGTGACGACGATCGCTTCGTCGGCGAAATAGGCGGCGGTCAGCGCGCCTTTTTCGATCCCCGCCGGGCTGTCGCAGATGACGAACTCCATGCCCATTTCGGAGAGACCGTTGAAGACCTTCTCGACACCTTCCAGGGTCAGCGCGTCCTTGTCGCGGGTTTGCGAGGCCGGCAGGATGAACAGATTGTCCACCCGTTTGTCCTTGATCAGCCCCTGCTTGAGATTGGCGTCGCCGTTGATCACGTTGACCAGGTCGTAGACCACGCGCCGCTCGCAACCCATGATCAGATCCAGGTTGCGCAGGCCCACGTCGAAGTCGATTACCGTGGTTTTATGGCCGCGCAGGGCCAGACCAGTGGCGATGGCGGCGCTGGTGGTGGTTTTGCCCACGCCACCTTTGCCGGATGTCACGACCACGATTCTTGTCACGATCTGCTCTCCTAACAGGTTCTTGGTGATGGCTGAAAATGCGTTGTCATTCAGTGCCCGCCCAACTCGGTGAACTGCATGGCGTCGCCCTCCAGGGAAAGATGCACGGCCTTGCCGCGCAGGGCTTCCGGCAGATCCTCGGCGACCCGGTAATGGCCGGCGATGGAGACCAGTTCGGCGTCCAGGTCCTGGCAGAAGATGCGCGCGTTGCTGTCGCCGCGTACCCCGGCCAGGGCGCGGCCGCGCAGTTTTCCGTAAACATGGATGTGGCCTTCCGCCATCAGTTCGGCGCCGGTGCTGACCGGCGCCATGACGATCAGATCGCCGCGGCTGTAGACCTGCTGGCCGGAGCGCACCGGCTGCTCGATGAGCCGGGTTTCGGTGGCGGCGGGTTCGGAGGCCGAATCGTCCTGGCCGCTGCCGGCCTGGCGCGGAATGTCCCGGCCGCCGTTGAGGCTGATGCTGCCGAGGCCGAGCATGGCGGCCATCTGGTTGTCCAGGTGGGCGTTGCGCGCCAGCGCCACCAGATTGACGCCGAGGCCGCGCAAAGTATCGACGGCGGCCAGCAGGGCGAGCTGATCGACCGTCTCGGGGTTGGCCACGTCAACCACCACCGGCGCTTCCAGCAGCCACTGGGCGGCGTCGTTGAGTCGCTGGCTGACTTGCTGGTGGAGGGCGTGGGGATCCAGCTCCCGGAGATGAAGAACCGTCATCATCAACATACGGCCCTTGAACTCGAGAACCGTTTTTTCTTCGAATGCCACAGTCATTTGGGGTCTTTTTTCGATATGAGTTGGCACCGGCATGCGCAGTGCGCATGCAACAGGGCATTTTGCCGGTGGAACGGGCAAAGCCTAGTCGAAAGCGGCGATCGGTGAAAGCGGCATGGCAAAGCTGCATTGTTAAATTTGGCGGTTCTGGGATGCGCTGGTCAAAAAGCCGCTCCCGGTGCTTGCCATGACGTCGTCCCCGGCATTATCCATGGCATCACCCAGGGTCGGCAAGGAAAGGTGATTGACCTGTCAGTAAATGGGTAGATTATATTGACCAAACAAACGTGAAAGGAGGAATGTGCAATGGCAACGTCTTCCACTTCATCAACGGTGCCGGATGCACCCAGAGGTCATTGGCTGTGGGATCGCAAGCTCTACAGCTACCCGGGCGGTTCACTGCGTTATTTTCAGCTTGCGCTGGCGGTTTTCGTCACCATCATTCTCTACTACGAGCTGTATACCGTGGGCGGCGTGTCGCCGCTGCTGGCGGTACAGTTGCACATGTCGTTCACCTTTCTGGTGCTGATGATCGCGCTGACCAATCTGATCGGCGCTTTCGGTTCGCTGGCCGCCGGGCTGGCGGATCGTCTCGGCCGGGTCAACATCATCATCTGGGGCATGCTGGTGGTGGGCATTCTCACCGCTTTCGTGGTACCGCAGATCACTGACCGCTACGCCCTGGCGGTGGTGCTGTGCATCATCGGCTTCGTCGAGGGCACCCTGCTGGTGGCGACGCCGGCGCTGGTGCGCGACTTCAGTCCGCAGGTAGGCCGGGCGGCGGCGATGGGCATCTGGAACGTGGGGCCGGTGGCCGGCTCGCTGGTGGTGGCCATCGTCGCGGCATCGACGCTGGAGCATTTCAACGATGCCTGGACCAGCCAGTTCCAGATTTCCGGCATCGTCGGGCTGATCACTTTCGTCATCGCGCTGCTGGCCATGAAAGAGCTGTCGCCGGAGCTGCGTGATCAGCTGATGGTGGATACGGAAGACCGTGCGCTGGTCGAAGCGCGCGCCGCCGCCGGCTACGCCGCCAACCTGGAGCGGCCTTTCAAGCAATTGTGCCGGGCGGACATCATCGGCCCGTCGATCGGTTTCGGCACCTTGCTGCTGCTGTATTTCACGCTGGTGGGGTTCGGTCCGATTCTTTACGCCACGGCGTTCCACCTCGATGCCAGCGAGGCCAATGCGGTATCCGCCTGGGCCTGGGGCGTCAACGTGGTGGTGACGTTGCTGGTCGGTTTTCTGTTTGACTGGACCCACTTGCGCAAGCCCTGGATGATCGTCGGCGGCGTGCTGACCATTTTCTTCGAGCTGATCCTGCTGTTCCACCTGGGCGGCCCACTCAGTTTCGCCGAGCTGTCCACGCTCATGGGGCTGATGTCCGGCTCCTTCGGGGTGGCGGCGGTGGCGTTCTACGCCGGTTACACGGAAACCATCGAGGCGCGCAATCCGGCGCTGGTGGCCACCGGCCTGGCCATCTGGGGCTGGATCATCCGCATTCTGGCGTGCCTGTCCTTCGTCGTCATTCCCTGGGTGGTCACCTCGGCCACCACGCTGCTGGAAGGCCACGTTCATACGCCGGCCTTTCAGGCGGCGGTGCAGGCGGTTTACGGTGAATGGCGGCTGTGGCTGTGGATCTGCGTCATCGGCGTGGTCATCTTCATGCTCACGGTGCCGCTGCACACCGGCCCCTGGACCCCCAAACGGGCCCGGGAACTGATGGAAGAGCACGATCGCCACGTGGCCGAGGCGTTGGCCGCCCTGCGCACACGGGCCGATTCGTAGCGGCACGCGCAGTGTGGTGGATGCGCTGCGCTTATCCACCCTACGATGAAGCCCGCGAAAGGGGTTTTGTAGGGTGGATAAGCGCAGCGCATCCACCATTCCGGCTCAGCGCATGGGCCGGTCGGTGTTCATGCGCACCTCCCTGAGCTGCTTGTCGAAGGCATCGGTGAGCAGGCAGTCGTAACGCATGGCGTCGTATTCGAGGATCGCCTGTACCTTGTCCTCGGGAATCAGCCCCTGGCTGGCGGCGTCCTCCAGTTTCGCCTTCATGTCGTGGCCGCTCAGCTTGCCGTGGCCCTCCGCCTTGAGGAAGGCGTGGTATTCCTTCTCCACTTCCAGCAACTTGTTGTAGGTGGCTTCCACCCGGCCGATGCTGTCCTGCGGATCGCGGGAGATGTAGGCGCCCCGCGCCAGCGCCTCACGCACGCTGGTGGGGCTCATGATCTGCTCGCCGAGCGTGCGGATCAGGTCGTCATGGGGACGGTGAGCGCCGTTGGGGCGGCCGAACGGGAAGAACAGCCACTTCATCACCCGGGCAATGCCGAAATGGCCGAAGTTGCGGCAGAAATCCTCCAGCGCCTGCTGGGCCTGATGCAGGGAACGGTGCAGCGCGTAGGTGGCGTGGGCGTCGTTGGCGGCGTCGCGGGGCAGGGTGGCGTGATATTTGAGAATGGCGCAGGCGATCAGCAGCTGGCTGTGCACGTCGCCGAGCCGCGCGGAGAGCATCTCGCGACGCTTCAGGTCGCCGCCCAGCAGGGCAAAGGCGATGTCGGAGAAGCTCGCCAGCACCGCGCTGTAGCGCGTGATCAGCCGGTACCAGGGGGTGCTGAAGCTGTCGGCGTTGGCGGGAATGCCGGCCGTGCAACTGCCGCTCAGGCCGAACACGATGGCCCGGCTGATGTTGCCGATGCTGTGCGCGGCGTGCTTCAGAAACAACTCGTCGAAGGTGTCCAGGCCGCGTTCGCGGTCCTCGTCCTGAAGGGCGTTCAGTTCGTCGTACAGGAAGGGGTGGCAGCGCATGGCGCCCTGGCCGAAGATCATCAGCGAGCGGGACAGCACGTTGGCCCCTTCCACGGTGATGGCGATGGGGATGGCCTGGTACGAGAGCCCCATGAAGTTGCGCGGGCCAAGCTGCACGCCACGGCCGCTGGCGATGTCCATGCCCTTGTTGACCAGCGTGCGCATCATCTCGGTGGAATGGTATTTGGCCATCGCCGTGACCACCGACAGGGTGCCTTCCTCCAGGCCGCGAGTGACCAGATGGCGGTAGGCTTCCAGCGTGTAGGCGATGCCGGCGATGTCCGCCGACAGCTCCTGCACGCCCTCG
This sequence comes from uncultured Alcanivorax sp., assembly GCA_964391345.1. Classification (GTDB taxonomy): domain Bacteria; phylum Pseudomonadota; class Gammaproteobacteria; order Pseudomonadales; family Alcanivoracaceae; genus Alloalcanivorax. The sequence goes on along the minus strand of CAYMKZ010000077.1, from coordinate 8,367 downwards.
AAATCACCGACGCTGGTGTTGAACTGGCGGCGGATGCGGGCGAAGGCGCCGGTCATGCGGTAACCGATCTCGCCGCTGGCGGTGGCCAGTGACGGCAGTGACACGCCGCGCCCGGCGCCCAGGCATTCGATCAGCATGCGCCAGCCCTTGCCGGCCATTTCCGGGCCGCCGATGATGGCGTCCAGCGGCACGAACACGTCCTTGCCGTTGACCGGGCCGTTCATGAACGGCGAGCCGCCCGGATTGTGGCGGCGGCCGATTTCCACCCCCTCGGTGTCGGCCGGCAGCAGCGCACAAGTGATGCCGATGTCCTCCTGCTCGCCGAGCAGATGGTCCGGGTCGTAGAGCTTGAACGCCAGGCCCACCACCGTGGCGATCGGCGCCAGCGTGATCCAGCGCTTGGCGAAATTCAGCCGCATGCCCAGCACTTCCTCGCCGTCCACCTGCTGTTTGCAGACGATGCCGTAATCCGGCAGCGCGCCGGCGTCGGAGCCCACCTCCGGGCCGGTCAGCCCGAAGCAGGGGATTTCCTTGCCGGCCGCCAGATCCGGCAGCCAGCGCTGTTTCTGCTCATCGGTGCCGTATTTCGCCAGCAGCTCACCGGGACCCAGGGAGTTCGGCACCATGGCGGTGACCGCCGTGGTCAGGGAGCGGGTGGCGATCTTGCTCATCACCCGGCTTTGCGCATAGGGGCTGAAATCCTTGCCGCCGAATTCGCGGGGAATGATCAGGCTGAAGAAGCCGTGATCCTTGAGGTATTGCCAGACTTCCTCGGGCAGATCGCGCAGCTCGTGGTAGATTTTCCACTCGTCGAGCATGTCGCACAGCGTTTCCACTTCGTTGTCGATGAACGATTGTTCCTCATCGCTGAGCTGGGTGAATGCAATCCGTGAAAAGCCGCTCCAGTCAGGCCGGCCGCTGAACAGCTCCGCCTCGAACCAGGTGGCGCCGGCCTCGATGGCCTCGCGTTCGGTGTCGCCGATCTCCGGCATGACCTTGCCGAGCATGCGGAACGTGGGGGCGCTGATCAGCTTGCGGCGCAGGCCGCCGTGGTTGAGCACGATCAGCACGGCGGCGGCGATGATCAGCAGCAGCGGATTGTAGGGCCAGGGGGCGAACAGGCCGCACAGCAGCCAGACCACCGCGAAGACAACGGAACCGATGGCCAGTGACAGACGCAGATAAAAGATGGCCAGGAATACGGCAACCAGAATGACCAGGGCCAACAGGCTCAACATGGCTTTCTCCTTTGCCAGCAATGAGATGTGTGGTACCAGCGGCGCCGGCATGGGGCCACTGTAACATTTCGGGCAGCGCGCAAACTCTTATTATCATGCGCCAATATTCCGTACAATCGCAGTCCACCCCTATTTTGCTGCAAGCAGGAGTTTTCGGTGCAGGACAATCCTTCGATCATCGACGTCACGGAACAGAACATTCAGCAGGTACTGGAGGCCTCCCGGCAGACCCCGGTGCTGGTGGACTTCTGGGCTTCGTGGTGCCAGCCGTGCCAGCAAATGGCACCGACGCTGGAGAAGCTGGCCAGTGAGTACCAGGGCAAACTGATTCTGGCGAAGGTCAACGCCGACGAACAACCGAACATCACCGCCCAGTTCGGCGTGCGCAGCCTGCCGTCACTGAAGCTGGTCTATCAGGGGCAACTGGTCAGCGAGCTGGAAGGCGCACAGAGCGAAGGGGCGTTGCGCAAATGGCTGGAGCCGGTGCTCGATCCCGGCGCCGCGCAAAAGGAACAGGAAGCACAGTTCCTGGAGCAGATTCGCATGGCGATCGGCGCCGGCCAGGGCGAGAAGGCGGAGCAGGCGCTGCGGCAGACCTTGCAGCAGCAGCCGGACCAGCACGCCTTCCGGGCGCTGCTGGTGGAATATCTGCTGGGCGAAGGGCAGCTTGACGAAGCCCAGTCGGTACTGGCCGAAGTCACCGAGGATGTGGAAGAACTGCGTCCCTTCCGGGCCCGTTTCGCGCTGCTGGAAAAACTTGCCGACAGCAACGAAAGCCTCCATCAACTGGCCGAACGTATCCAGGCGGACGCCAAACCCGAGGATCTGCACGCCTATGGTCTGCGCGCCGCCGCCGCCGGCCAGTTCGAGGCGGGGCTGGAGGCGCTGCTGCGATTGCTGCGCGACCATCGTGACTATCAGGATGGCGTGGCGCGCCAGGCGCTGTTGCAGGTGTTTGAATGTCTGCCCAAGGGTGACCCGCTGGCCAGCGAATACCGGCGCAGGATGTTCACCTACCTGTACTGAACCGCTCTGTATCGGCGGGCCGCATGAAGAAACGGGAGTACCCCTTGTACGGAGTACTCCCGTTTTTGTTGTCCGCGGCCGCGGGATGGCTCAGGCTGGCGAGTCGCCGGCGATTTCCCTGGTATGGATCGCGCGGGTGGGCACGGCGAACGGCACGCCCAGCTTTTCCATCTCCGCCATGATCTTCAGGTTGATGGTCTGCTGTACGTCGGCATAGGGGCCGTAGTCCGGAGAGAGCACGTAATAGACGAATTCGTAGCGGAAGCCTTCCTGTTCGATGGCCAGGAAGTGGCCACGGTCCAGCCGCGCCATCTCTTCGCTCTTGATGATGCCGTTGACCAGGCCGGCGATCTGCGAAACCTTCTCCCGCGCCGTATCCAGCGGCACATGGAAGCCGAATACGATGCGGCGCTCCTTGCGGCGGCTGTAGTTGTGCACCAGCGTCTGCAACAGGTTGGAATTGCTGATGGCCATTTCTTCGCCGGACAGCGAATCGATGCGGGTACTCTTGATACCAACTTTCTTGACCGTGCCCAGTTCGCTGCCGAAGGCGATGAATTCGCCCACTTCAAAGGGCTTGTCCAGGCCGATGGCGATGGACGCGAACAGGTCTTCCAGCACGTTTTTCGCCGCCATGGCGATGGCGATGCCACCAATCCCCAAGCTGGCCACGAAGGCGCCGATATGGACGCCGGCATTGGAGAGCAGAATCAGCAGCAGGGTGACCCAGACCAGCAACTCGACCATCCAGGTGAGAATGCCGTAGATGATCGGGTTGTTGTTCTGCATGCTGCCGTCCGGGGTGGCGCGCTTCAGCCAGGTGACGATCAGCGTGCTGACCCAGAAGGCGATCTGAATGCCGATCAGCGCTCCGCTCGCCCAGTTCAGGTAACCTTCGATAGCCTCATCGAATTGCAGCCAGCGCAAGGCTATGGCGATGGCCAGCAGCAACAGCACCCAGCCGCGCGTGGCGGCGGCCACGGCGGCGATGATTTGTAACGGCATACTACGTGGGTGCTTGGTGGAGAGGGCTTTCAGCCTCGCGGCCAATAACCGTACCGCGCCGTAAACGACAAGATAGCCGATCAGCGCGCCGATGCCGGCCGCGATCCAGTCGTAGGCGGAATTGCCAAGCCAGGTGGCGTGGTGAAACCAGGGGGTCATGGAGCCTCCTTTCTGTTTGTGTGTGGTGCTGTTTGTGTATGGGTCATGGTGAGGCGGCCGGTGGCCGCCAGCGCTGCAAAAGTGGCGGTCAAACGTCGGCCTTGTCGGCCGTGACGCCAAGCTGCTGGAACACGCGCCGCATGACGTAATCCGGCGTTACCTGTTCGCCGCACAGCAGCATGGCGGCCAGCTCGCCGCCGAGAATCTGCGGTGCGATCACCACGTCCGGCTGCACCAGCTTGATGCGCTCCAGATGGCGGGCGTCATTGACCGCGGCGATGGTGCGCGCCTGGCCGCCCAGCTCCCGGGCGGCGAGAATCACGAAAGCGTTTTCCGAGTCGTCGTTGAGCATGGCGAGAACGGCGGTGGCTTTTTCCGCGCCGGCCTGCTGCAACGTCATCACACTGCCTGGGTCGCCGATCACCATGTCGATTTGCTCATCGGCTTCGGTGGGGGCTTCACGCAGCACCCGGGTAATCGCCTGGCCACGGCTGGCCAGTTCGTTGCAGGTATTGATGGCCAACGGCGAATTGCCGATCACCACAAAATGATTTTCACGTTTCATGCGGACTCCTTTGTGATGAACGATGCGTTGCAGGCTGCGGCTGACCATCGGCGCGATGACGGCGGTCAGCGAGGTGGCGAACACCGCCACACCCAGCACGATGATGGAGATGGTGAACAGCTTGGCCTCGGCGGTTTGCGGCGTGATGTCCCCGTAACCCACCGTGCTCATGGTGACCATGGCGGTGTACAGAGCGGTGATCAGGTCATCCACCGGCGGCTTGAACTCGCTGCCCAGATAATAGATTCCGAAGGTGGCGTACAGCAGCAACATGATCACTGAAGCCACGGCGAACAGCGTGCTGGCGGTGATGCTGGAATGGTCGAAGTAGCGCCAGGCCATCATCAGCAGCGCCAGCATCAGGATGAAATACCCCAGCAGCAGATTGGCATCGGCATGGGTGCCGAAGAACATGCTGGCCGCGGCGGTTGCCGCCAGACCCAGCGCCATCACCCAGGCAACGCGGGAGCGCATCAGCAGCCCGAAGGCCATCACCAGCATGCCGACGCCGATCAGCAGCGGTGGCAGCATGTTCGGCGTAATGACCGGGTGTCCGTGCATCAGCCCGTTGAGAAACGGTATCCAGTTGGCGCCGAGATCCGCTTCCAGCAACCATATGCCGCCCACGCCCAGGGCAATGGCCAGCGGAATGTGAGGGAACCAGGCATCGCCACGCAGACGAGCCAGCAAGCGGTTGAAGGAAATGCGCAGACGCTGCATCGGGGAGAGGGTCATTGGAGTTTGTTCTTCCCTGTATTCGATAACGACAAGCGCATAAAGCATACCAGCCTGCGCCAGGCAAAAGATATGTCGTGGTTCTCGAGCCATGCCAACGGTGCTCTGTCATTGGCTCGAGAGACACTTGTCAGGGTCAATGGCTCCTGTTGTCACCCCCCGGGAGTTTCTATAAGGTACGGGGAGTTTCGAACGACTGTTTGAACGACGGTCCCGCGGCCAGAAACCTGCCGCTGCCAGCGCGTTGAAACGGCAACATGACCCAGGAGATAAACGATGAGCCTTGAATTTCTGTCCGACGAATGGTTCGCAAAGGTAAAGGAAATCCGCGCAGCCGCTGGCGATGTGGACGTGCCCGCCGCCCTGGCGGACCTGAAGATCAACATCACCGTCAAGAGCGATGGCGGCGACAAACAGATGGCCCTGGTGGGTGGCATGATCGAAGAGGGCCATCAGGATGACGCGCCCACCACGCTGGTGCTGCCGGCCGATCTGGCCAAGCGCATCTTCATCGAAGGCGACCAGTCCGCCGGCATGCAAGGCTTCATGACCGGCCAACTGAAGATCGAAGGCGACATGAGCAAGCTCATGGCCCTGCAATCCGCCCAGCCCAGCGACGGGCAAAAGCAGCTCATGAAGCAGATCCAGGCAGTGACCGCCTGACCGCTCGCCGCGCCACCAGAAACACTGGTGGATGCGCTGCGCTTGTCCACCCTAGGGGTAGGCCCGCACACGGGTTTTGCAGGGTGGATAAGCGCAGCGCATCCACCGGTTTTCATCTTCCTCGCATGTCTTGTACCTGATTGCGATTCTGCAATCTACCCCCGATCCGCACCCTCTGATGGGGCACATTTTGCAGCCAGCCGCGCACGCTGCGGCCACCACCATCCAGGTAGGCGCTGATCGAGGCTTGCCAGGGCTGGCCGTGGAGCGCCATGCACAGCGGTTGCAAGCCATGGTCGTCCTCGATTACCCGTACCTGATCGGGAGACAATCCGCTGAGCAGCCCGGCGATCATCGTCGCGGGCGGTGCGACCAGATCGCAGGGCAGACACAGTACCGGACCCTGGCAGACCGCCAGACCCGCCTCCAGGCCGGCCATGGGGCCGGGATAATCGGGGCGCTGGTCGCTGACCACGGTGTCGGCGCGGCGCTGGTAGGCCGGCAGGTTGCGGTTGGCGCTGATCACGATGCGCTCAGGCGCTGGCGTGACGGCGGCCAATAACTGGTCCACCAGCGGACGGCCGTCCACCGCCACCAGTCCCTTGTCGCGCCCGCCCATGCGGCGGCCCTGGCCGCCGGCGAGGATCAATAACGTGTAGAATAACGCATGGAAAGTCGTCACGGGGTCGTCCTGCCGGGGGTGAATAAATGCACCGTGCATTCCTCTTCCTTGGCGTAGCCAGGAGGTGGGTCAAGGGGTGCGATTTTTCTTTCTGGCGTGCGCTTCGGTTCCTTGCGCCTCGACGTAGGCCTTAACCGTTTCCAGGGAAGCGCTGCCGACACTGCTGACATAGTAGGCCCGGTGCCAAAACACAGGTTTGGAGTAAAAGGTTGCCAGGTGATCGGCAAAGCGATTCCGGGCGCGTCTTGCGCTGGCTGTTTTCAGGTTGTTGATAAGCACGGATATGTTCAGCGCCGGCTGGATGTCCGCGAGAAGATGCACATGGTCTGCTTCGCCCCCGAACTCCAGCAGCGTGCAGCGCCACGCACCCAAGATGTCTTCAAATGCCGTCCGCAGATAATCCAGCAATGCCGGCGTCAAGGTCTGACGACGGTATTTTGTCACGAAAACTATATGCAGCTTAATCGAATAAACAGCGTGAGAGCTTGATTGGTGGGCTTTCATCTACTTGTAACCTAACCAAATTTATTGCAAGATTACCTCATGGAGCGCCGCAAAGCCACTTTCAAACTGTATCCGACCGCAGCCCAAGCCGAACGCCTGGACAGGTGGGTGCGTTTGCACTCCGAGCTGTACAACGCTGCCTTGCAGGAGCGCATTGGGGCATGGCAGAAGGCCGGAGTGTCCATTGGCTACTACGACCAGCAAAATGTCTTGCCCGCCATCAAGGCGGAGCGCCCGGAGCTGGTCGAACTCGGCAGCCATGCGTTGCAGGCGACCCTGAAACGGCTCGATCGCGCCTTTCAGGCGTTCTATCGCCGGGCGCGTGCCGGCCAAACGCCGGGCTTCCCGCGCTTCAAGTCGTCGCGGCACTTCCGAGGCTTCACTTACCCCGATCCGGCCGGTTGGAAGCTGCTACAGCGGGGCACCCGTGGTGGCACCTTGCGCCTGGGGTCAGGGGCTGACGCCATGATGATCCGTGTGCGAGGGCGCCACCGCTTTGCTGAGGCGAAGCCGAACGACATCACGCTGTCGCGTCGTTATCAGCCCGCCACCAACACCTGGACCTGGCAGGCGTCTGTGACGCTTCGAGTGTCTCAGGAGGCTTGCACCAGAACCTGCACTGGACACGACCGTATTGGGCTGGATCTGGGCGTGACCGACTGGGCAACGCTGGATGATGGTAGCACCATCGAGAATCCTCGCTGGCTGCGTGAGGCGCTGCCCCGGTTGGCCCACCTGCAACGCCAGCGTGCCAAGAAGCGTCGTGGTTCTCACCGCTATCGCGTCCTGAGAGAACAGATAGGCCGGCTTCACCAGCGGATTGCCAACCGGCGCCGTGATTTCATTCACCAGCAGACGACCGCGCTGGTGGCGAGGTGTGACTTGATTGCCACCGAACAGTTGGCGGCCAAGAACATGACTCGGAGTGCTGGTGGCACCGTCGAAGCGCCGGGCAAGCAGGTCAAACAGAAAGCCGGTCTCAACCGGGAAATCCTGTCAGCTGCGTTCGGGCTGACTCACCAGATGTTGACGTACAAGGCGGCAGAAGCCGGTACGCACCTTCACCTGGCGAAGACGACGCGGCTCAGACCCTCGCAACGCTGCTCAGGCTGTTGGTCGCTGGTGCCCAAAGCGCTCGGTGAGCGCACGCACAGCTGCCTGGATTGCGGCCTGGTCATGCCGAGGGATCAGAACAGCGCCCGTGTCATGCTCTACGACACCTGGACGCCAGATAACACGCCGGGGATCGGTGTGGCGGCGAGGCATGTTCCTGTGCCCTTGACCCGCGAAACCCCCACTACAGCCGCAGCAGCGGGTTAGTGGCGGGTAGTTCATTCCGCTATCCTCTGCATCCGTACCAAGGAATCCAGTTGACTGCGCCCCTCCGTAAACGAAGGGGATTCCCAATTCACCGAAAACCGAACACGGAGACTGACTCCATGCCGCTTACATTCTCTCCAAGGGCTAACACCGCCAGCCCGGCGGCTTTAATGTTGCCCGCAGCGTTAATGTCACGGTCGTGTTCGGCTGCGCATCCGGGGCACGTCCAGTGCCGGACATTCAGGGGCATGGTATCCATCACAAAGCCGCAGCCAGAGCAGCGTTTGCTGGACGGGTACCACTGGTCAGTGACCACCAGTTGCGGTCCGGCACATTCGGCTTTGTATTCGAGCGGGCGGACAAACTCGCCCCAGCCGGCGTCGCTGGCCGACTTGGCCAGCCTTGCTGCGTATAAAGATGAATAGCGCCCGCGACTATCTTAACGACAGTGACCGCTTCGGTCGCCTGCT
>CAYMKZ010000076.1:0-14420 GCA_964391345.1 uncultured Alcanivorax sp. | reverse complement strand
ATCAAGGGGAGAGGCTGATGATCCGTTCATTCGCATGGGCGGCGCTGCTGTTGGCGCTGGCCGGGCCCGCCGTCGCCGATGGCGTGCAGATCGAAGGTGCCTGGGTGCGTGCGGTACCGCCGGTATCGCCGGCGGTGGCGGCCTATTTCACGCTCGTCAATGATACCGACAAGAGCTTGACGCTGACGGGCGGCAAGGCGGACTTCGCCGGCATGGGAATGCTGCACAGCATGCATTCCGACAAGGCAGGCATGGGCGGCATGGGCAACATGGGCTCCATGCATCAGTTGAAGTCGGTGACCATCAAGCCGGGTGAATCGACGGCTTTCCTGCCGGGCCAGCGGCATCTCATGCTGATGAAGCTGAAATCGGTGCCGGAGGCGGGCCAGACCGTGACGATTTGCCTGACCTTCCGCGACCACGCGGATGTCTGTGCCCCCTTCCCGGTACGCCGGAATGCGCCCTGAATGATGAAGCCGCGCCACGCGCTTGCCATTGCGCTGCTGTGTGGCCTGCTGACACCGCCGGCGCTGGCGGAGTGCCACAACCTGCAACCGCCGCGGGCGGTGCCGCCAGCGGCGGCGGATCAGTGGGCGCTGGCGTCCTTCAATCTGTGGCGGTTGCGTGATACCCGCAAAGATGCGCCGTTCGACAAGCCGCTGACGCGGCGGACCTATGCGGCGCGCCTCGATGCGCTGGCCGGCTATCTGATACACAACCTGCGCTCGCCCGCGCTGCTGGCCGTGCAGGAGGTGGAGAACCGCGCCATTCTGGAAGATCTGGCGGGCCGTGTTCGTAGCGCCGGTGGGCCCGCCTACAGTGCCGTGCTGCTGGAAGGCAACGACCCTTCCGGCATGGATGTGGGGCTGCTGTACCGGGCGCCGGTGAAAGTGGGGCCGGCGAAGGCGCTGTTTGCCGATTCGCGCTACGACCATCACGCCCTGTTTGCCCGCCCGCCGCTGGTGGTGCCGGTCACCGCGCCCTTGTCGTTCAAGCTGGTCATCGTGCACCTGCGCAGCGCCCGCGACCTGGGCAAGAAACACTGGGTGGCGGAAAAGCGCCGCCGGCAGGCGCGACAATTGGCGGATTGGCTGAAGCAGCAGAAGGGCGCGCGGCTGGTGGTGGCCGGTGATTTCAACAGCGGGCCGGGGGACGGGCTGTTTTCCGAGCCGTGGCGCTTGCTGGAAACGGCGGGGCTGTACAACAGCGCCTCCCGTCTCCGCGAAGGCGAGCGGTACAGCTATCTGTACCGCTGCCGCAAGGAAGCGCCGGATCATGTTCTGTTGTCACCGGCGCTGGAGCCTTATCTGCGGGCGGTCGCCGTTAGCCGCGGCAATGCGGGACACTATCAGGCGCTTTATCACAGCCAGGGCACCACGGTGGTTTCCGACCATGATGTGCCCGTGGTGTATTTCGGCGACTGATCAGTCCTGCCGGCGCAGATCCGGCAGGAAGAAGGCGACGATGCCCAGCAAGGGCAGGAAAGCGCACAGGTGATAAACGAAGTCGATACTGGTGGCGTCGGCGACCGCGCCGAGCGCGGCGGCGCCGATGCCGCCGATACCGAAGGCCAGGCCGAAGAACAACCCGGAAATGGTGCCGGTTTTGCCGGGCACCAGTTCCTGCGCGTACACCACAATGGCAGGGAACGCGGAAGAGATGATCAGCCCGATCAGGAACACCAGCACCAGTGTCATCGGCAGATTGACGTAAGGCAGCAGCAAGGCGAAAGGCGCGGCACCAAGAATGGAGCCCCAGATGATTCTCTTGCGGCCGATGCGGTCACCGATCGGGCCTCCGGTGATGGTCCCCAGCGCGGCCCCGGACAGGAAAACGAACAGGCAGTACTGGGCGTGCTGGATGCCCAGATCGAAACGATCCATCAGGTAGAAGGTGAAATAGCTGCTGAGGCTGCTCAGGTAGAAAAACTTGGAGAACATCAGCACCAGCAGCACAACAAGGCTGGTCTGCACCTGGCTGCGAGTGAGCCCGGTGTCCACGTGGGCCAGGCTTTTGCGGCCGTGAACGCTGGTCAGGTTGGTGGAATACCAGCGGCTCACGCGCAGCAGAATCACCATTCCCACCAGCGCCGCCAGCGCCACCCAGGCAACGCTCGGCTGTCCACGCGGCACGATCAGCGCCGCCGCCAGCAGAGGGCCAATCGACGTGCCCACCGTTCCGCCCACCTGAAAAATGGATTGCGCCAGGCCGTGCTGGCCAGCGGAGGCCATGCGCGCGACCCGGGAAGACTCCGGGTGGAACACCGAAGAGCCCATGCCGATCAGTACCGCGGCGGCCAGCACGCACGGGTAACTCCAGGCGATGGATAACAGCACCAGACCCGCCGCGGTGAAGGCCATGCCGATGGGCAAAGAGTAGGGTTTCGGGTTGGCGTCGGTGAGACGCCCGATCAGCGGTTGCAGCAACGAGGCGGAAAACTGGAACGCGACGGTAATGAACCCCACCTGCACGAAACTCAACTGAAAGTTGCCTTGCAACACCGGATAGAGCGCGATCAACACGGACTGCATCATGTCGTTGATCATGTGGGTGGTGCTGATGGCACCCAGGATGCCGAAAGAAACTCCGGGGGCGGGCGGCGCTCCGGCGGGGGAGGTCGTGGTCGAGTTCATAAGGTGTTCCGTTGCCTGCGGTGGTGAGCTGGGTTATGGTAATTCATATCCCGCTATCGCGGGAGTGATCGCGATCCTGGAGCAACGACAAAAGCGTCAGAGCGAAGCATAGGGGATACGCATGGAAAAGCGCGCGGCCACATTGCATCCTGTTACCGCAGCATCCGATACCTCTCATTCCGGCCGTTCCGGCAAGTCGGAAGCCACGTCCAAGACCTACATTCTGGACACCAACGTCCTTATCCACGACCCCAACTCGCTGCTCAATTTCGAAGAGCATCGAGTGGCGATTCCCATGACCGTGCTTGAGGAACTGGATCACCTGAAAACCGGTCAGTCCCATGTTGCCGCGGACTGCCGGGCGGCGATTCGCCAGATCGATCACATCATTGGCCAGGCTTCTCCGGCGCAAGTGGAAGCCGGCATCCCGATCCATCGTGGAGAGTTGCCCGCCCACGGTACGCTCACCGTACTGATGCCGCAAGCGCAGCACCGCGGCGCCTCATTGCCGGAACATCTCAACGACAACCGCATCATCAACGATGTGGTGGCGATGAAGCGGGCCGACCCCGAAGAGAGCTACGTGCTGGTCACCAAAGACATCAACATGCGGCTCAAGGCGCGTGCCTGTGGCATCGATGCCGAGGATTACCACAACGATCAACTGGTGTCCGACATTCGCCAACTGACGCGGGGCTATTTCGAGGTGCCCGGCTCCTTCTGGGATCGTGTTACGCGTGTGGAAACCGAGCAGAGCGGCCCGGAAACCCTGCATCGGCTGTCCCGTGCGCTGCTGGTGGACGAAATTCTCGGAGAAGAGGTTTACCCCAACCAGTTCATCGTCGACGAGCAGGGCTTCGTCGGCCGCATCGTCGGCATCGACGAGGGGATGATTACCCTGCGTCACCACAAGGCGGACAGCCTGCTGGAACAGGAAGCCTGGGGACTCAAGCCGCTCAACGTACAGCAGGCCATGGCGTTGCAATTGTTGCTGGACCCGGATATCCACCTGGTGACGCTGACCGGCGCCGCCGGCTCGGGCAAGACCATTCTGGCGCTGGCGGCGGCCATTGAAATGACCATCGAACAGCGGCGCTTCAACAAGATCATCGCCACCCGTTCCACGCCGCCGCTGGCCGAGGAACACGGCTTTCTGCCCGGCACCGAAGAAGAGAAAATGGATCCCTGGCTGGGCGCCATCAACGACAACATCGAGGCCTTGCACCTCAATGACGAGAACCCCAAAGGCAGCATTCAGTACGTCAAGGAGCGCGCCAACATCCAGTTCAAGGCGCTCAACTACATTCGTGGCCGCAGTTTCCAGAAAGCCCTGATTCTGATCGACGAAAGCCAGAACCTGACGCCGCACCAGATGAAAGCCATCATCACTCGTGCCGGCGAGGGCTCGAAAGTGATTTGCCTGGGGAATCTGGCGCAGATCGATACGCCTTATCTGTCACCCACCAGTTCCGGGCTCACCTACATGACCGAACGCTTCAAGTGCTTCGCCCATGGCGGGTCGTTGCAACTGCGCGGCGTGCCCCGCTCGCTGCTGGCGGAATACGCGGAAACCTGGCTGTAAGTTCCCGTCACCCCGGAAACGCGACAGCGCTATCCAACCGTCATCCCGGAAGCGCGACAGCGCTATCCAACCGTCATCCCGGAAGCGCGACAGCGCTATCCGGGACCTAGTGACTTTCATGCTTGTCTGTTAAAACCCAAAGTCACTGGATTCCGTGTCTTCGCTTCGCTCCGCACGGAATGACGGATACCCGTCACCCATCGAAATCATGTCGCCGGATTTCATGGCGTTCCACTTTTCTGGTGTCTGGCGCGCCATCGACTGGGGCAAGCCACACCGTTTTCTCGATCAGGAGCTGCAGAAGATCGTGCCGGCATCCGATGCTTACTGCGCCACCGTATCCGGGTAAGCCTGCCGCCAATGTTCGAAGCCGCCGTCCAGGCTGACCACGTTGGTGAATCCCTGCTCGCCGAGAAAGTCGCTGGCCGACTGGCTGGAATGGCCGTGGTAGCAGTACACGACCAGTGGCTGCTGGTGGCCGGTGTCGGCCAGAAACTGTTCCAGTGAGTCCTGGGTAAGGGAAACCGCGCCGCGAATATGCGCTTCGGCGTGGCTGGCCGGGTCGCGTACATCGACGAACAGCGCCTTGCCATCGTTGAAGGCATCCAGCCCTTGTTGCGGTGAGATGCAAGTTGCCATTGATTATCCCGCCTTGCCGTTGGCGACTAGGGCGACATCCGGGTATTCGCAGGTCAGTTTCATGCCGATGGCTTCTTCCAGTTGCGGCAGCAGGAAGGCGTCGTCTTCGCAGGCGAAACTGATCGAGGTGCCGGTGGCGCCGGCGCGGCCGGTGCGGCCGATGCGGTGTACGTAGTCTTCCGGGTCTTCCGGCAGGTTGTAGTTGATGACGTGGGAAACACCTTCGATGTGGATGCCGCGTCCGGCCACGTCGGTGGCGATCAGCACGCGCAGTTCGCCGGCGCGGAACCGCTCCAGTGTTTTCAGGCGCTGGTTCTGCGGCACATCGCCGGAAATCATCGACACTTTCAGGCCTTTCTTTTGCAGGCGATCATTGAGGCGGCGAGTGATGTCACGGCGGTTGGCGAAGACGATCACCTTTTCCATGTTGCGGCCGACGATCAGGTTGTACAGCAGGTTGAATTTGTCGCTGGTGGCGGTGATGTAGACCTTCTGGTCGACGGTTTCGGTGGTGATGTGATCAGGTTCGATTTCCACCACTTCCGGGTGTTCGGTCCAGCGTCGCGCCAGGTTCATGACGTCTTCGTTGAAGGTGGCGGAAAACAGCTGGGTCTGGCGGTAACGGCTGTGGGGCGTCATGCGCACGATGCGCTTCACGTCCGGGATGAAGCCCATGTCCAGCATGCGGTCGGCTTCGTCCAGTACCAGGGATTCGACGCGATCCAGCCACAGATCGCGGCGCTTGGCGAAGTCCAGCAGCCGCCCTGGCGTGGCCACCAGAATGTCGATGAGGCGGGTTTGCAGCCGCTCCTGCTGGCGGTTGAAGTTCATGCCACCGACCACGCTCATGGTTTGCAGGTCGGTGTATTTCGACAGTTGCCGCGCATCCTTTTCGATCTGCATGGCCAGTTCGCGGGTCGGTGCGACGATCAGCGCGCGCGGTTCGCCGGCGTAGCGCTTCACGGTCACGGGGTGGCGCAGCAGGTCGTTGATGATGGTGAGCAGAAAGGCCGCGGTCTTGCCGGTGCCGGTCTGCGCCTGGCCGATGGCGTCGGCGCCGGCCAGGGTATGCTTGAGCACCTGCGCCTGGATCGGCGTGCAGTACTGGAAGCCGGCCTCGGCGATGCTGCGCATCAGCGGCAGTTCCAGATCGAAATCGTGAAAGCGGGTCTCCCCCTGCTTTTCCGGAACCTGGAATTGATCCAGGGTCCAGTTGTCCATCTTGTCGTTTTGCATCAATTCGCTCTGTCTGGCTGCAACAGCAGCATGGAGTCAGGCTCCACGGGCGCGCGTCCGGTTTCTCCGGGCGCGGCGCAGTGAAGCCCTGGCAGCCTGCTAGTGTATAAAAAGCGGCCAGCGATGTCGTCAACAGCCTGTGAGCCCCAATAGCCCGTCAGCGGCGCATGAGTTTCTGGCCGGCCACCAGAATGCGCTGATAGCTGGTCGGCAGCAACCGCTGCACGGAATCGATGGCGCGGGCGTCGGCGCCGATCAGTACCCGCCGCCGGTTGCCACGCACGCCCTTGAGTATGGTGCTGGCGGCCTCTTCCGGAGTGGTACGGAACATCTTCTCGAAATCCCGGCGCGCCTTGTCGGTATCGGCGCCGGTCATTTTCTCGACGCTGGCGCCCATGCGGGCATTGCGGGCGATATTGGTCTTGATGCCGCCAGGGTGAACCGTGGTGCAGGAGACGTTACCGCCCTCGATCTCCAACTCCTGGCGCAGCGATTCGGTGAAGCCGCGCACCGCGAACTTGGCAGCATTGTAGGCGGATTGCGTGGGTACGCCGATCAAGCCGAACACGCTGGAGATATTGACGATATGCCCTGCGCCGGCGGCCTTGAGATGGGGCAGAAAGGCCTTGGTGCCGTACACCACGCCCCAGAAGTTGATGCCCATCAGCCACTCGAAGTCTTCGTAGCTCATTTCTTCCACGGTGGCGCCCAGGGCCACGCCGGCATTGTTGATGACCAGATGGGCGGCGCCGAAGTGGGCAATCACCTCATCGGCGAAAGAGTAAACCGCTGCACGGTCGGAGACATCGAAGACCTTGGTGAGCAAACGGTCCTCGCTCAGATCCAGTTGCCCGGCGGTTTCCTGGAGGCCGGTTTCGCTGATGTCCGCCAGCGCCAGCCTGGCGCCGGCGGCGGCCAGCTCGCTGGCCAGGGCACGGCCGATGCCTGATCCGGCGCCGGTGATTACGGCAACTTTATCGGTGAAACTCTTCATTGTTGGTCATCCTGTATGAAGCCAGTATCAAGTCCCGCCGGGATCGGCGCCGGGACTGCTCGTGATAGTGTGGCAGTGTAGCGGTTATGGCCATGCAGGATGGGCCAAATGGCGGCCGGGGGCGGGTGGTATGTGGTTCCGGTGGTCAGGCTACTCTTGCCGGAGCGGGCTCGATGACACTGGCGATCGCCGCCCGGCTGCGCTGCAAGGCTTGTGTCAGGGATGCATCATCGCGGCCTTCCACCTTTATCGGTGGATGCAGGGTGAGGCCCACCGTGCCGGACTGCAAACGCAAGGTATCCGGTGGCAGGATGTCGTGGGTGCCGGTGATGGTCACGGGCAACAGCGGCAAGTCCAGATCCTGAGCCATGCGGAAAGCGCCTTTCTTGAAGGCTTGCAGGGCGCCGCTGCGGCTGCGTGTGCCTTCCGGGAAAAACAGAATGCTGGTGCCGTCCGCCAATTGGCGTTCAGCCCGTTCCAGGCTGGCGACGGCGCTCTGGTGGTCGCGGCGGTCGATGAAAATATGGCCGAGGCGCGCGCAACAGTAGCCGATCACGGGCACGCGGCGCATCTCCTGTTTCATCACCCAGCGGAAATCGACGCCCAGATAGCCGTATAGTACCCAGATATCCACCTGACTGAGATGGTTGGCGACGATCACGTAGCTTTGCCCCGGACGCAGATGCTCGCGTCCCTCGATGTGGATCTGCACGCCGCTGAGCAGCAATCCCAGCCGGGACCAGGGCACGGCGGTGATGCGGGCTACCCGACGCGGGCCGAGGAAGGGCAGCAGAAGCAGACAGACAACGGCGAAAAACAGGGTGGCGGCAGCCATCACGGGCACGAAAATGAACCAGGAATAAACGAAGAAAAGGGCGTGGAACATGCCAGGGTTTCTCCGGACCAGGCGGCAGGTAAAAGAACATTGGGTACGACAATGGTAGCGAACGTGACCGGAAATGACAGATCCTGCTACCGTTTTGTTACGTTTTAGCGGTGCCTGGGAAGCACCGCCGAGAAGGAGAAAGATGCACTATCCGTTCCTCACAGACGCTTTCCTCAAGGCGCTGGAAGACACCGGCGCGGCCACGCCGCAAAGCGGCTGGACGCCGTGCCATTTGCGTGCCGGTGAAGCTTTGTTGCCGCTCTATGCCCGCACCGGCTCGCGCGGCGAGTATGTGTTCGATTTCGCCTGGGCGGACGCCTATCAGCGTTATGGCCGCCGCTATTACCCCAAGTTGGTGACGGCGATCCCCTTTACCCCGGTGGAAGGGCCGCGCTGGCGCGGCCCGTGGTCGGCAGAAGCTCTCTGGGATGGCGTGCGTGAAACACTCGAAGAAAACCAGGCCAGTAGCTGGCATGTGCTGTTTCCGGATCACGCCGCCCGCGAGACGCTGGCGCCGTTGCCGCTGATCGAGCGGCTGGGCTGCCATTTTCGCTGGTTCAATCGGGGTTACGCCGATTTCGAGGACTTCCTCGGCCATTTCAACTCCCGCAAGCGCAAGAGCGTGCATCGCGAGCGCCGCCGGATCGGCGAACAGGGGCTCCGTGTGGAGCGCCATGTGGGCAATGCTATTGGCGACGATCTGTGGCCGCTGTTTTACCGCTGCTATGCGGATACCTATTTCAGGCGTGGGCAGTTGCCGTATCTCGACGAGGTGTTTTTCCGTCGTCTTGCCGGACGCCTTGGCGACCAGTTGATGCTGGTCATTGCCCGCCATGCCGGCGAGCCGGTGGCGGCGGCGCTGTATCTGTTCGACGACCGTGCTCTGTATGGGCGCTACTGGGGTTGTGTGCGTGATTACAACGCCCTGCATTTCGAGCTTTGCTATTACCAGGGCATCGAATTCGCCATTGAGCGGGGCTGTGCGGTTTTCGATCCGGGCGTGCAGGGAGAGCACAAGATATTGCGGGGCTTCGAGCCGGTGCTGACGCGCTCCCTGCATTGGCTTGCCGACGCCGATTTCCACGCAGCCGTGGATGACTTCTGTCAGCGAGAGGCGAACCAGGTGCGCGCTTACTGGAATGAAGCCCGCACCTTGCTGCCTTACCGGCATGGGCACCCGGCCCACGCCGACGATTTACAGGGATAGCGT
Source organism: uncultured Alcanivorax sp. (assembly GCA_964391345.1). Classification (GTDB taxonomy): domain Bacteria; phylum Pseudomonadota; class Gammaproteobacteria; order Pseudomonadales; family Alcanivoracaceae; genus Alloalcanivorax. The sequence goes on along the minus strand of CAYMKZ010000076.1, from coordinate 5,240 downwards.
GCCGATCGGGATGTAGTGATCGACCAGAATGGCGGCGAACAGCACGAACAGATAAACGATGGAATAGCCGAACGTCTTCATCGGCCGTGCCGGGTTGTCACCGAAGCGCAGCAGCAGTGCATGGCGGAGGAATTCGGCGCCCAGCACCACCGCAGCCACCAGATAGATCAGACCGCTCATGCCGGTCAGGTAGGGCAGCAGCGAACAGATCACCAGCAGAATGGTGTAATACAGCACCGATTTGCGGGTGTAGAGAATGCCGTGGGTGACCGGCAGCATGGGGATGTCCACCTCCGCGTATTCATCGGCGCGATGGATGGCCAGCGCCCAGAAGTGCGGCGGAGTCCAGACGAAGATGATCAGCACCAGCAGCCAGGCGTAAGGATCCATGGAGCCGGTCACCGCCACCCAGCCGAGCATCGGCGGAATGGCGCCGGCAAGACCACCGATAACGATGTTCTGCGGTGTCGCCCGCTTCAGATACATGGTGTAAATGAAGGCATAACCGACAAAACCGAACAGGGTCAGCCAGGCGGTCAGCGGGTTGACCAGGAAATACAGCATCACCATGGAGGCGATGGCCAGCGCGGTGGCGAAGGTGATCGCCGCGCGCCGGGTCAGGGTGCCGACCACCAGTGGTCGCCTTTTGGTGCGGTTCATGATCGCGTCGATCTCCTGATCGACGATCTGGTTGATGGCCGCCGAGGACATCATCGCCAGATACAACCCCACGAAGGCGGGGATGAAGATGCGTAGCGGCACCAGTCCCGGCGGATCGGTGGCCAGGAACATGCCCGCCACCGCGGTCACCATCAGCAGCAGTACGACGTTGGGCTTGGTCAGTGCCAGGTAGTCCCGCCAGCGCGTGGCCTGGATCATGATTTGGGTTCCCCCCCGATTTGTGGGTGCCGACAGTCGCATTTGATACTGATGGCACGAATGAACAGCACCAGGGAAATCAGCAGCAGCACGGCGCCGAAATTATGCGCCACCGCCACCGGCAGCGGCACCAGGAACACGATGTTGCTGATGCCAAGGCTCACCTGGATCACCAGCAGCCCCAGTATCACCAACGCGAAACGGCGGAAGAAAGTGCTGCGCGCGCGCAGCAGGATGCGCGTTACCAGTAGCAGAATCAACAGTGTCACCAGCATGGCGCCGAAGCGATGCATGATGTGGATGGTGGTGCGGGCCTTATTGTGCAACACCCCGTGCTCGAAATCTTCCCTGTCGCCCAGATGCTGCCAGACCGTGAAGGCGTCCTCGAAGTCCAGCCGGTGGGTCCAGCCTGCCTCGCAGATCGGCAGTTCGGTGCAGGCCACGGCGGCGTAATTGGCGGCGGTCCAGCCGCCCAGCGCGATTTGCAGAATCAGCGCCGCCAGGGCGATGGACGCCAGGGGGCGCATTCTCAGCACATCATGGTCGTTGAGGAAGCGTGGCCAGCGATACAGCCGTGCCACCAGCAGCGCCAGCAGGGTGAAAGTGGTGAAACCACCGAGCAGGTGCAGCATGACGATGATCGGCTGCAACTTCAGGGTCACGGTCCACATGCCCAGCATGCCCTGGAAGATCACCAGCAGCAGCAGAAACAGCGGCAGCTTCAGCGGCTGCTTTTTCTTTTTGCGGTTGATCAGGCTGAGCACGGCGACAATCAGAATCACCAGGCCCAGCGTGGAGGCGAAGTAGCGGTGCACCATTTCCGGGACGGTTTTGCCCGCGGGGCGCAACGTGCCTGGATCCAGGGAGTTTACCTGCTCGACATGCTGCATGGACTGGAGTACATCGAAATGACCGTAGCAGGTGGGCCAGTCCGGACAACCCAGCCCGGCGTCGCTGAGGCGCGTGAAGGAGCCCAGCATGATCACGCAGGCGGCCAGGATCAGCGCCAGCACGGCGCAGCGGCGCAGCCATATTTGCGAAGAGGTCATGGTTTGCATGTTGATTGGAGCCTGTACGATTGTCCGATTGCCTGAGGCGCCAGAGCGGGTTGGCCTGGCGCGCTCGAGTTATGCACCGCTCAGATCAAGGAGCCCTTGAGGGTGCGTGTCAGATCCAGGCGGATGTTTTCCGCCTCCTTGAGCGTGGCGTCCATGTCGTCATGCGTGGGGTAACGCAGAAATATCTGGCCATCCGGGCTGACCACGAAAATGTCGCCCACCGGCGTGCTGGGCTTCGGTTTGTAGACCGGCGCCAGCGCCTCACGCAGTGTGCTTCGCTCGCCGTGAACCTCCACCATGCCGGCCACGTTGTTATCCAGGAACTGGCGCAATCCGGCATCCGGTGTACTGGTCAGCACCACTATGCGGCGTACTCTGGGCGCATCGTCACCGAGCGTGCGCCTGACCTGGCGCATCTGATAATACAAGCCGTTCTTGCAGGCGGTGTCGCAATGGGCCCCGGCAATATACAGCAGCGACCACTTGCCCGCCGTATCCTTGGCGTCATACGGCTCGCCGTTATCGTCGGTGAGTGCCAGAGCGGCGATTTGCACGTGAGGGATGATCAACTGACCCTTGTTGACGCGCGGCAGTTCCCAAGGATTGATGAGATAGCGGCCGGCCAGAAAGAACAGCACGAACGGGCTGAGGATGGCCAGCAGGATCAGTCGGTTTCTCAGACGTGGGGACATGGCTCTCAAATATTGATGGCGTTCAACGGTCACGGCTGCCTTGCCGGCGGCGACGGCCGGCCAGCGTGAATATCACCAGACCGGCGATGCCGATGGCCACCCACTGTACCGCATAGGCGACGTGGCGCGCGGGACTGATGGTGGCTTCCACCGTTTTCCAGGGCTTCGGCAGGGGCGCTCCCTTGCTCCCCGGATGTTGATCGGGGCCTAACCGGATCTCGAAAGGTGCCAATTCTACCCCAAGTTGACGTCCAATGGCTGCAAAATTGACCTCCGCCACTTGCAGCGGCCATTGCCCGCCCGCGATTTCGTCTCCGGAAGGCAGAAAAATATTGTGTTCGGGCAGGTAGAGCGTACCGGTGAGCGTCACCGGCCCGGTCGCCGCGGGAATCGGCGGTAGCTGGTTGCGGTACTCGCCGGCGGGCAGCCAGCCCCGGTTCACCAGCACCCAGTGGCCGCTGTCGGTGCGCAATGGGGAAAGCAGGTAGTAGCCCACGCGGTTCTGGTAGGTGCGGCTGTTGAGCAGTATGGCGTGGGCATTGTCGAAGTGGCCGCTGACCCGTACCGGCTGGAACTGGCGATCCTGCAATTGCAGCACCTGCTCGAAAGGCAGCGGAGCGGAGCGGGCCTTCAATTGCTCCGCGGCCAGCCAAGCGCGTGCCTCGTCGGCCCGTTGCCATTGCCAGACGGCGAGCCCCAGACACACAACCAGAAGCAGCAGACCGATGCCCAGGCCGATGCTCAGGCCGACTTGGGGCCGCAGGCGCCCCGGGGGGCGTTGTGGCTCGGTCGCCGGTGATTTCTGCTGGACATCTTTTGTCATTTTTACCCTGACCTTTGCCTGATCACGGTCTAGTATGCTACCCCATACGCAAACAACAGGAGTGGCCCATGTGGTGGATAAAGCTGATCGCCATCGTGCTGCTGATCGCCGCGGTCGTGGCCCTGGCCCGGGCGCTGATGTCTCTGGTGCGAGGAGAGGACAAGGAAGGTGGCAAGACTATGCATGCACTGGCCTGGCGGGTGGGGCTGTCGGTGGTGGTGTTCCTTTTCATTCTGCTGAGCATCCGCATGGGCTGGGTCAAGCCTCACGACGTCAACCCATCAATGCACGACGGCCAGCCGATTCAGCAGCACTCCACCAGTGAGCCGAATTCGTAGCCGGCTGCCGCAAACGGAAAACCGGGCTGCGAGATGGCAGCCCGGCCGGCGGTGACGGCTACAGCCAGTACACCGAGACGAACAGAAACAGCCAGACGATATCCACGAAGTGCCAGTACCAGGCGGCCGCCTCCCAGGCGAAGTCGTTCTCCTTGCTGAAATGCCCGCGCAGCACCCGTGACAGCGTGATGATCAGGAAAATGGTGCCGATGGTGACGTGGACGCCGTGGAAGCCGGTCATGACGAAGAACAGACTGCCGTAAATACCGGCGTGCAAGGTCAGGCCCATATGAGTGTAGGCATGATGGTATTCGTCGGCCTGCAGGCACAGGAAGGCGATCCCCAGTACCACCGTGATGGCCTGGAACACCGCCAGACGGGTGCGGCGCCCTTCGAGAAGGGCATGATGGGCGATGGTCAGCGTCACCGAACTGGTCAGCAGCACCGCCGTGTTGATGGCGGGCAAACCCCAGGCTTCCATGGCCTGAGTGACGGTACCGTCCGGGGTACGGATCAGCGGCCACATGGCCTGGAAGTCCGGCCACAGCAGCTCGTGGGTCATGGCATTGCTGCCCGCCCCTCCGAGCCAGGGCACCACCAGCCAGCGAGTGTAGAACAGGGAACCGAAGAAGGCGCCGAAGAACATCACCTCGGAGAAGATGAACCAGGCCATGCCCAGACGGTAGGAAACATTGAGCCTGCCGTGATGCAGCCCGCCAATGGATTCGTTGATGGTGTCCCGCCACCACAGGGTAATGGTGACGAGCAGCCAGATGGCCCCCAGAGCAAACACGTATTTGCCCCAGTGCCCGCCGGGAAAGTACACCAGCTTGCCGGTGGCCTGCTGGATGTAGTTGGCGCCCCCGAAGGCCGTAGCGAACAGCCCGACGGTGGCAACGATCGGCCAGGGGCTGTATTCAGGGATGTAGTAATTGTTCGAGTTCGACATCACCTTTGTCTCCTATGCTGCCGGCGGTGGCCTCCCGGCCCCGCCGAAACACGCCGGTACGGCTTCCGTCATTCCACCACCGGAGGGGTCTGGAAGGTGTGGTGAGGCGCCGGTGACGGCACCTCCCATTCCAGGCCCTTGGCCCCTTCCCAGGCTCTGGCGGGTGCTTTCTCGCCTTTCTTCATGGCACAGCGCAGACACAGGGCCAGGAAGAACAACTGGGAAAGCCCGAACCAGAAAGCGCCGATGGAAATCCAGAAGTTGTAGTCGGCAAACTGCAAAGCGTAGTCCGCGTAGCGGCGCGGCATGCCGGCCAGGCCGACGAAGTGCATCGGGAAGAACAGCAGGTTGACCGAGATCAGCGAGTTCCAGAAGTGCAACTCACCCAACACCTTGCTGGGCATTATGCCGCTCCACTTGGGCAGCCAGTAGTAAACGGCGGCGATGATGCTGAAGGCCGCGCCGGTGACCAGCACATAGTGGAAGTGGGCGACCACGAAA
>CAYMKZ010000075.1:0-15048 GCA_964391345.1 uncultured Alcanivorax sp. | reverse complement strand
CGTGGTTGCCAGCGGAGGCGCAGATCACGCCCCCGTCACCCTGCGCGCAGTCGCAAGGGCGTGGTTGCCAGCGGAGGCGCAGATCACGCCCCCGTCACCCTGCGCGCAGTCGCAAGGGCGTGGTTGCCAGCGGAGGCGCAGATCACGCCCCCGTCACCCTGCGCGCAGTCGCAAGGGCGTGGTTGCCAGCGGAGGCGCAGATCACGCCCCCGTCACCCTGCGCGCAGTCGCAGGGTCCACCAGGGTTTCTTGCTGCACCATCAGGCGGTTTTTGTGCCTTTTCTCTGATTTTTCTGAATTTTTTATAACCAAAAAATCTAACACTTAAAGTGGTTTCTTAGCTGCGTCGGTTACGCGGCTGATTTTCTACGTGCCCGTCTTGCCCAATCCTCTCGAAGCCCGTCGATACCGTCTCTAACAACCTGATTTGTAAAGGGTTTCTTTTACATCCGCTGACTGCTGCGAGCTTGACTTGCGATTTGCCGCAGACATAAAGTGTCACAATGTGGTGAAAAGTGGGATGAAGTGGGATGGATGCTTCATTCCGTGGAGGAACGTGGGACGAGCCCACCGAGAGGGGAAAGACCAGTGTTCAACGGGCGTAACACGCTCAATCTGGATGCCAAAGGTCGGCTGACCGTGCCGACACGCTACCGTGAATCGCTCAGCGACTCGTGCGGCGGCCGTGTCGTGATCACGCAGCACCCCTATGACGGCTGTCTCGTCATGTATCCCTCCCCCGCCTGGAACGACATCGCCCGTCAGGTCGCGGCGCAAAGCGACGCCAGCCCGCAGGTACGCAAACTCAAGCGCCGTTTTCTCGGTCAGGCCGTGGAAATGGACATGGATGGCAACGGCCGCCTGCTGCTGCCGCCGGAGCTGCGCGCCGTGGTCGGGCTTGAGAAGCGCGCCATGCTGGTGGGCTTGATGCACCGTTTCGAGATCTGGGCGGAAGAAACCTGGATTGAACTGGAGCAGCAGGAACTGGATCAGGACGCCATGCCGGAAAGCGTTCAGGCCCTTTCTTTCTAAGATCCAGGGGCTGGCCATGGCGAATGACAACAACAGGCGGTACGAGCACCAGCCGGTAATGCTGGAGGAGGTACTGGAAATGTGGCCCACCCGGGATGACGGCTTTTATGTGGACGGCACCTTTGGCCGCGGCGGCCACAGCCGCGCCCTGCTGACCCGCCTCGCTCCGGGTGCGCGCCTGATCGGCGTGGACCGTGATCCGCAGGCGGTAGCGGTGGGTCAGGCACTGGCCGGCGAGGATGGCCGCTTTCACATCCACCGTGGACGTTTTGATTGCCTGCCTGAACTGGTGGCGCGGGAAGGCCGTCAAATAGATGGCCTGTTGCTGGATCTGGGTGTGTCCTCCCCGCAACTGGATGACGCGCAGCGCGGTTTCAGTTTCCTGCGTGATGGTCCGCTGGACATGCGCATGGACCCGGACAGCGGCGAAAGCGTGGCCGACTGGCTGGCCCGGGCCAGCGAAAAGCAGATCGCCGACGTGCTGTTCCGCTACGGCGATGAACGCAAGTCGCGGCGCATCGCCCGCGCCATCTGCCAGCGGCGGGAGAGTGCCCCATTGCGCACCACCGCAGAGCTGGCGGCGTTGATCGAATCGTTGCTGGGGCGCGGCGAGCCGGGCAAGCACCCGGCCACGCGCAGCTTCCAGGCATTGCGCATTCATATCAATGGCGAGCTGGAGGCGTTACAGAACGCACTGCAACAAGCCCTGGAGACGCTCGCCATCGGCGGGCGTCTCGCCGTTATCAGCTTCCATTCACTGGAAGACCGGCTGGTGAAACGGTTCATCCGTGACCATTCCGGGTTGGCGCCGAAAGGGCGTGGCGGTTTGCCGCTGGGCGAGGAAATGCCCCGGCGGCTCAGGCCCCTGGGCAAGGCCCGGCATGCCGGCGAGCAGGAGTTGACACTGAACGTGCGCAGCCGCAGCGCGGTATTGCGCGGCGCGGAGAAAGTGGCATGACGGCGGCCCGGTTGTTGCCGCCGGTTCTGCTTGCCCTGGTGGTGGTGAGCGCGCTGGGCGTGGCTTACAGCGTGTTCGAGACACGGCAACTGACCGACCACACCCAGAAGCTGGAACATCAACAGGCGCAGCTGGAAACCCGTTGGGGCCAGTTGCTGCTGGAAAAGAGTACCTGGGGCAGTTATGCCCGGGTGGAGCGCCTGGCGCGGAACAAGCTGGGCATGAAACTGCCAACCAATGACGAGCGAGTATTGATACGGCCATGAGCGGGGCTCGCAAGACCTCACAGCAGGCTGCACGCAAGCCGAACACCACCTGGCGCTGGCGCTTCATGCTGGCGTTCTGGGTGGCCTGTGGCGGTCTGCTGGTGGTGCGTGCGGTGGACCTGCAAGTGGTCGATCAGGATTTTCTCGCTCATCAGGGCGACATCCGCAATCTGCGGGTGGAGCCGCTGGCCGCCCATCGTGGCGTGATCCGTGATCGTCAGGGCCGTCCGCTGGCGGTCAGCACGCCGGTGACCACCCTGTGGGCCAATCCGCAGGAAGCGCTGGAGCAACCGCAACAGTGGGCCCGGCTGGGCGACAACCCGATCATCAGCGCGCGCGATTTCGCCGCGCGCATCGAGCATCACAAGGGCAAGGAATTCATTTACCTGGCGCGGGGCCTGGCGCCGGCGCAGGCAGCCAGTGTGCTGGACAAGGACGTTACCGGCATTCACCCGCTCACCGAATACCGCCGCTACTATCCCGCCGGCGAAGTGACCAGTCAGGTGGTGGGCTTCACCAACATCGATGGTCAGGGCCAGGAAGGCATCGAGCTGTCGTTCAACAAGCAGTTGGCCGGGCATCCCGGCAGCAAGAAAGTGGTGCGCGACCTGCTGGGCCGGGTGATTCAGAACATCGAAGTGATCAAGCAGGCGCGGCCGGGTGAGGATCTGACGCTCAGCCTGGATCTGCGGTTGCAGTATCTGGCCTACAAGCAACTGCTGGCGGCGACCCGCCGCTTCGATGCCAAGAGCGCCTCCCTGGTGCTGCTGGACGTCAAGACCGGCGAGATTCTCGCCATGGTCAACCAGCCTTCCTACAACCCCAACAACCGCAGCGATCTTGATACCTCCAGCCTGCGCAACCGGGCTGTCACCGACGTCTTCGAGCCCGGCTCGACGATGAAACCGTTCACCGTCGCCGCCGCGCTGGAGCAGGGGCTGGTAACGCCCACCACGCTGGTCAATACCCACCCCGGCTATCTGCGTGTCGGCAACAACGTGATTCACGATCACCGCGATTACGGCGTGATCGACGTCACCACCATCCTTACCAAAAGCTCCAACGTGGGCATCAGCAAACTGGCGTTGTCCATGGAACCGGCCGTGTTGCCCGGTTATCTGAGTCATTTCGGCTTCGGCCATCTGACCGGCATCGATTTCCCCGGTGAAAGCAGCGGCGTGTTGCCGATGCGGGCGCACTGGGCGGATGTGGAGCGCGCCGCGCTGGCCTACGGCTACGGCGTCAGCGTGACCACCCTGCAACTGGCGCAGGCCTACGCGATCATCGCCAACAACGGCGTCCATGTGCCGGTGTCCCTGCTCAAGGTGGACCATCCACCCGCGGGCACGGAGGTGATTCGCCCGCAGACCGCCCATTCGCTGATCGACATGCTGGAAACCGTGGTCACCCGCCGGGGCACCGCCAGCCGTGCCGAGATTCCCGGTTACACCGTGGCCGGCAAGACCGGCACCGTACACAAGGCCACCGCCCATGGTTATGCCGAGAACCATTACATCGGCGTATTCGCTGGCATCGCCCCGGCCAGCAACCCGCGTCTTGCCTGCGTGGTGATGATCGACGACCCCAGCGATGGGCAGTACTACGGTGGGCTGGTGGCGGCGCCGGTGTTCTCCAAGGTGGTGGGCAGCGCGCTGCGCATTCTCCACGTACCACCGGATCAGACCGATGGCCTGATCGCCGCCAACCTGAGCGGAGGGAACCAGGGATGATGACACTGCAGCAACTGCTCCCCGATTACCCGCTTCCCGCTCCCATGGCGGGTTTGCCGGTGCCGGCCCTGCGTCTGGACAGCCGCGCGGTGACCGCTGGCGATGCCTTCCTGGCGGTGCCCGGCCACAGCACCGATGGCCGGCGCTTCATCGATGCGGCGGTTCGCGCCGGCGCCGCCGTGGTGCTGGAAGAGGGCGATGCTTTCGCGATCGGCGAGCACCGTGGCGTCGCCAGTGTGGTGGTGCCCGGGCTGTGCCACCAGGTCGGCACCATCGCCGCCCGCTTCTTTGCCGAGCCCGCCACGCGCATGAGGGTGGTTGGCATCACCGGCACCAATGGCAAAACCAGCATCGCCTGGTTCCTGCGCGACGCCCTCAACAGGCTGGGCCACGTATGCGGCCTGATGGGCACGCTCGGCGTCGGCCTCAAGGGGCGCGAACTGGACAGCGGCCACACCACCCCTGATCCGATCAGCCTGCAACAGGGGCTGCGTACGTTGTGCGATGCCGGCGCCGATTGCGTCGCCATGGAAGTCTCCTCCCACGCGCTGGATCAGCACCGGCTCGGCGATACGCCGGTCAGCGTGGCGGTGTTCAGCAACCTGAGCCGGGACCACCTGGATTACCACGGTGACATGGATTCCTACCTGGCCGCCAAGGCGATGCTGTTCGGCCGGCCTGACATTCGGCTGGCGGTCATCAACGGTGACGACCCGGTGGCGCCGATACTGGTGGCGCGCCTCAATGAAGGCGTACGCTGCGTGACCTTCGGCGAACAGGGCGGCGCCACCGTGCGCTGTGTGGAATACCACCCCCATGAGCACGGCATGAATGTGGTGCTGTCGGTGGGTGGTTGCCGGATCGAAACGGCACTGCCGCTGTACGGCCGCTTCAACCTCAACAATCTGATGGCGGTGGCCGGTGTACTGCATGGCCTGGCCTGTGATCCCGCCGGCGATACGGTAAGCCGTGGCCTGGCCGCGATCACGCCGGTACCTGGCCGCATGGAACCGGTGCGTGAAGCCGGCAAGCCGGGAACCAATAAACCGATGGTGCTGGTGGATTATGCCCACACGCCGGATGGCCTGGAGAAGGCATTGAGCGCCGTGCGCGATCACTTCCCCGGCCGGCTGCATTGCGTGATCGGCTGCGGCGGCGACCGCGATACCGGCAAACGCCCGCTGATGGCCGCTGTCGCTGAACGCGGTGCGGACCGGGTGGTGCTGACCAGCGACAACCCGCGCAGCGAGAACCCCGAGACGATCATCGACGAAATGGTCGCCGGCCTGACCCGGCCCGGCGAAGTACGGCGCATCGCGGATCGTCCGGCCGCCGTGATGCAAGCCGTGGCCGAAGCCGCGCCGGGTGATGTGGTGCTGCTGGCCGGTAAAGGGCATGAAACCTACCAGGATGTGGCCGGGCACCGTTATTCCATGGACGACCGGCTGCTGGCGCATACCGCTCTGGCAGCCTGGGGGGCAATATCATGATGAGTCTTTCCCGTATTTGCCGTTGGACCGGAGGGGTGCTGCATGGCCCCGACGGGCTGATCCGTGCGGTCAGCACCGACACCCGTACCATCGAACCCGGCAGCCTGTTCGTGGCCTTGCGCGGCGAGCGGTTCGACGGGCATCAGTTCCTGGCCGAAGCACGCGCCGCCGGTGCGGTGGCCGCGCTGGTCGAGCAGTATTCCGGCGACGGCCAGATCGTGGTGCCCGATACCCGCCAGGCGCTGGGACGTCTGGCGGCGGGCTACGCGGCGCAGTTCCGGGTGCCGCGCGTCGCGGTGACCGGCAACGCGGGCAAGACCACCGTCAAGGAAATGATCGCCGCGCTGCTCGGCGAGGGTACCTTGTCCACGCAGGGCAACCTGAATAACGACATCGGCGTGCCGCAGACCCTGCTGCGCTTCGACAAGCACTGCCGGCAGGCGGTGATTGAACTGGGTGCCAGCGCTCCCGGCGAAATCGCCTGGACCAGTTCGCTGGTGAGACCCAACGTGGCGCTGATCACCAATGTCACCGGCGCTCACCTGGAAGGCTTCGGCAGCATGGACGGCATCGCCCGCGCCAAGGCGGAGATCTTTACCGGCTGCCCTCAGGGTGGCGTCGCCATCATCAACAATGACGACGACTATGCGGACTTTTTCGCCGATGCCGCCCGCCAGCAGAAACTGTCGATACTGCGGGTCGGCACCCGGCAAACGGAAGAGTGCAGCTTCTACACCGAAGAAATGCTGCTCAGCGAGCATGGCGCCAGCTTCCTGCTGATGCCGTACCGCCTGCCGGTCACCGTGCCGCTGGTCGGCGTGCATCAGGTCAGCAATGTGCTGATGGCGATAGCCGCGGTCAGCGCCCTGGGCTTTGAACTGGACCAGGTACTGCCTCGTCTGTTGAAGCTCAGGCCGGTGCCGGGGCGCATGAATGTCATGGCCTGTGCCGGCGGTACGCTGATCGATGATACCTATAACGCCAACCCCGGTTCAGTCCGCGCCGCGATCCGCTGGCTGGCCGATCGTCCGGCGCCGCGGACGCTGGTGCTGGGCGCACTGGCCGAGCTGGGCGCCGGAGGCGAAGCGCTGATGCAGGAGCTCGGCCGTGAAGCCCGCGAAGCGGGGCTGGAAAAGCTGATCGCCTTGCCGGGCGCGGAAGCCGCCGCCCGCGGTTTTGGCGGCGCCGCCGAACAGGTGGCCGACCACGCCCAGGCCGCTGCGCGCGCCGCCACGCTGCTGGCGGGCGGCGGCACCGTTCTGGTCAAAGGCTCGCGCAGCGCACGCATGGAGCAAGTAGTGCAACAACTCACCACTAATGAGGGGAGGGGGCGCTGATGCTGCTCTGGCTGGCGGATTTGCTGGGCGAATATTACAGCGGTTTCCGGGTGGTGGATTACATCACCTTCCGCGCCATTCTGTCGGTGCTCACCGCGCTGTTCCTGGCGTTCTTCATCGGCCCGTACATGATCCGCAAGCTCCAGGAAAAGCAGGTCGGCCAGGCGATCCGTGACGATGGCCCGAAGAGCCACCTGAGCAAGGCCGGCACGCCGACCATGGGCGGCGGCCTGATTCTGGTGTCGATCGTCATCGCCACTCTGCTGTGGGCCGATCTCAGCAACCGTTTCGTGTGGATCACCCTGGGTGTGCTGGTGGTGTTCGGCGCCGTCGGCTGGGTGGACGACTGGCGCAAGGTGGTGGAGAAAAACCCGCGTGGCCTGCCGGCGCGCTGGAAATATTTCTGGCAGTCCGTGGGTGCGCTGGGCGCCGGGCTGGCGCTGTATCTCACCGCTCAGGCGCCGGCGGATACGCAGTTGATCGTGCCGTTTTTCAAGAACGTGGCGATCAACATGGGCTGGTTCTACATCGTGCTCACCTATTTCGTCATCAACGGCACTTCCAACGCGGTGAATCTGACCGACGGTCTGGACGGCCTGGCGATCATGCCTACCGTGCTGGTGGCCGCCGCCCTCGGTGTATTCGCCTACGCCAGCGGCCATGCGGAATTCGCCAGCTACCTGAAGATTCCCTACATCGCCGGCGCCGGTGAACTGGTGGTGATCGTCGCCGGCCTGTGTGGCGCGGGGCTTGGCTTTCTGTGGTTCAACGCCTACCCGGCGCAGGTATTCATGGGCGATGTCGGCGCTCTGGCGCTGGGCGCGGTGTTGGGAGTGATGGCGGTGATCGTTCGTCAGGAAATCGTGCTGGCGATCATGGGCGGCGTGTTCGTCATGGAAACCGTGTCGGTGATGGTGCAGGTGGCGTCTTTCAAGCTCACCGGGCGGCGCGTGTTCCGCATGGCGCCGATTCATCACCATTTCGAACTGAAAGGATGGCCGGAGCCGAAGATCATCGTGCGCTTCTGGATCATCACCGTGATTCTGGTGCTGGTGGGTCTGGCGACCCTCAAGCTTCGATAGGCAGGCTGCGGCCGGAGACTGAGTAGGGATATGGCGAAAGACGCATTCGATCTGGTCATTGGCCTGGGACTGACCGGGCGCTCCGTGATCCGCTATCTGCTGGATCAGGGCATGGCCGTGCGCGCCCTCGATACCCGCGATGCCCCCGCCGGGCTGGAGCCGTTGCGCCAGCAATACCCGGCCCTGAAAGTGCATACCGGCAGCTTCAAGAGCGGCTGGATGAAGGAAGCCCGGCGGCTGATCGTCAGCCCGGGCGTGGCGGTGTCCACGCCGGCCATCGCCGAGCAGGCCGCCGAAGGCAAGGAAGTGATCGGCGACATCGAGCTGTTCGCACGGGCGGCCAGCCGGCCGCTGGTGGCGATCACCGGCTCCAACGCCAAGAGCACCGTGACCACGCTGCTTGGCGAAGTGGCCAGCGCCTGTGGCCGCAACCCCGGTGTGGGCGGCAATCTGGGTACGCCGGCGCTGGATCTGCTGGGTCCGGACCACGGTCTGTACGTGCTCGAGCTGTCCAGCTTCCAACTGGAAACCACCTACAGCCTCAATGCGCAGGTCGCCTGCATTCTCAATCTGTCCCAGGACCACCTCGATCGTTACGCCGCCTTCAGCGATTACCTGGCGGCCAAGCAGCGCGTTTACGACGGCTGCCAAGTGGCGGTGTGGAATCGTGATGATCTGGCTACCCGGCCACAGTCTCCGGTGTCCCGGGAGATCACCTTCGGCACCCACCCCCAGGCGGACTACCGGCTGGATGTGCAACAACACCGGTTACAGCATCAGGATGAAGAGTTGTTGCGCCTGGACGAACTGGTGCTGACCGGCCACCACAATGCCATGAACGTGCTGGCGGTGCTGGCCATGAGCGATGCGCTGGGCTTCGAGCGCGCCGCCGCGCTGGCCACGGTGAAAGCGTTCCAGGGTCTGCCGCACCGTTGCCAGCAGGTGGCGGAAGCGGGCGGCGTGCGCTGGTTCAATGATTCCAAGGCGACCAATGTGGGCGCCACGCTGGCGGCGCTGACCGGTATCGGCGAAGCCATTGCCGGCAAGGTGATCCTGATTGCCGGCGGGGTGGGCAAAGGGCAGGACTTTTCCCCGCTGGGCGAGCCGGCGCGCCAATATCTGCGCCGCGCGCTGTTGCTGGGCCAGGATGCCGACCAGGTGGCCGATGGCCTTGCCGACGTGCCCTGCGAGCGCCTCGCGGACATGGCCTCGGCGGTGCGCCGCGCCGCGCAATTGGCCGCTCCGGGTGATGCCGTGCTGCTGTCGCCGGCCTGTGCGTCGTTCGACATGTACAGCAGCTATGTGGCTCGCGGTGACGATTTCACCGCCCTGGCGAAGGAGGTGAGCGGTGGCTAAAAGCCAGGGACGCGTGGCGTCCACCACCCAGTCCGGCCTCGACCACACCCTGCTGTGGACGGTGGTGCTGCTGTGCCTGGCCGGTCTGGTGATGGTCACCTCCGCTTCCTTGCAGATTGCCGAAACCGAGGACGGCAATCCGTTCTATTACGCCCAGCGCCATGGCCTGTATCTGTTCATGGGATTGGTGGTCGGTATCGGCGTTTACCGTCTGGTGCCGATGAGCCTGCTGGAAAGATTGCGCTTTCTGATGCTGCCGGCGGCGGGAGTGCTGTTGCTGCTGGTGTTCGTGCCGGGGCTCGGCCGCGAAGTGAACGGCTCGACCCGCTGGATCGCCCTGCCGGGCATGACCATCCAGGCTTCGGAAGTGGTGAAGATGTGCTTCCTGCTCTACCTGGCGGGCTACATCGCCCAGCACAAGGCGGCGCTGGAAGCCGAATGGAAGGCTTTCCTGGTGCCGCTGGGCGTGCTGGCGGTACTGGTGCTGATGCTGCTGATGGAGCCTGATTTTGGCGCCGTGGTGGTGCTCGGGCTGACCACCATGGGCATGCTGTTCCTGGCCGGTGTGCCGATCCTGCGGTTCCTGCTGATCGGCGCGGTGGCGGTGGGGCTGGGCGCGCTGATCGCCGTGGCCGAGCCTTACCGGGTCGAGCGGCTGCTCAATTTCACCAACCCCTGGGCGGACCAGTTCGGCTCCGGTTATCAGCTCACGCAAAGCCTGATCGCCTTTGGCCGTGGCGGCATCGACGGTGTCGGCCTTGGCAACAGTGTGCAGAAATTGTTCTACCTGCCGGAGGCGCACACCGATTTCGTGTTCGCGGTGCTGGCGGAGGAATGGGGATTGATCGGCGTGCTGACCATGATCGCCGGCTTCGGCCTGCTCGGCTGGCGCGTGTTCCGCACCGGCCGCCGCCTGGAGCAGCGCGGTTTTCTCTATCACGCCTACGTGGTGTATGGCTGCGCGCTGGTGTTCTGCGCCCAGGCCTTCATCAATATCGGCGTCAACATGGGCGTGCTGCCGACCAAGGGGCTGACCCTGCCGTTCGTCAGCTATGGCGGTTCCTCGCTGCTGGTATCGGCGGTGATGATCGCGCTGGTGCTGCGCGCCGGCGCCGAGCAGAACCGTCTGCAGGCCAGAGGGAGGGCGCGGCGATGAGCGGTACCGTCCTGATCATGGCCGGCGGCACCGGCGGCCACGTGTTCCCGGCGCTGGCCGTGGCCCGCGAGATGCAGGCCGCCGGTTACCGGGTGCTGTGGCTGGGCGCCGAGAACGGCATGGAAACCCGGCTGGTACCGAAATACGGCTTCGAGGTGGCGGTACTGGGCGTCGGACGTCTGCGCGGTGGCGGCCTGAAACGCAAACTGCTGGGGCCGCTGCAACTGTTGCGCGCCGTGATTCAGGCCCGCCGCCTGATCCGCCGCGAGCGGCCGGTGCTGGCGGTGGGTTTCGGCGGCTTCGTCAGCGCCCCCGGCGGTCTGGCGGCGCGTCTTTCCGGCGTGCCGCTGGTCATCCATGAACAGAACGCGGTGCCCGGCCTGACCAATCGGCTGCTCAGCCGTTTCGCCGTGGAAACCCTGGTCGGTTTCGAGGGCGCCATGCCCGCCGGCGTCTGGGTGGGCAACCCGGTGCGCCAGGAAATCGCCGAACTGAAAGAACCGGCGGAACGTTATGCCCGCCGCAATGGTCCCTTGCGAATACTGGTGCTGGGCGGCAGCCAGGGCGCGCTGGCGCTGAATCAGGATCTGCCCGAACTGCTGATGGCGGCGATGGGCAACCATCTGGAAGTGCGCCATCAGTGTGGCGCCGGCCGCGAGGACGAGGCGCTTCCGGTATACCGGGCGCTGGGCCTGCCGGCCACGGTGAGCGCTTTCATCGAGGACATGGCGGAAGCCTACGGCTGGGCGGATCTGGTGGTGTGCCGCGCCGGCGCGCTGACGGTGGCCGAGGTGGCCGCCGCCGGCGTGGCGGCCCTGTTCGTGCCGCTGCCCACCGCCGTGGACGATCACCAGACGCTCAATGCGCGCTGGCTGGCGGGCCGGGGCGCCGCGCTGATGCTGGCGCAGAGCGACATGAACGCCAGTGCGCTGGCGCGCAGTCTGGCCGGCATGACCGAGCGCGATGCGCTGGCGCAGATCGCCGGCCGCGCCCGCCAGCTGGCGGTGCCGGACAGCGCCCAGCGAGTTGCACGAATCTGTCAGGAGGTGGCCGATGACCACTAAGGCATCCCCCACCGGTTACGTGGTGCCGGAAATGCGCCGTATTCACCGCATTCATTTCGTCGGTATCGGCGGGGTGGGTATGTGCGGTATCGCCGAGGTGCTCGCCAACCAGGGTTACACGGTGAGCGGCAGCGATATCCGGGTTTCGCCGGTGGTAATCCGTCTGCGTGAGCTGGGGGTGCGCGTGGAAATCGGGCACCGCGCGGAGAACATCCGTGACGCCGACGTGGTGGTCACTTCTTCCGCCGTGAAAAGCGACAACGTGGAAGTGGCGCAGGCCCATGAGCAGCGCATTCCCGTGGTGCCGCGGGCGGAGATGCTGGCGGAGCTGATGCGTTTCCGGCACGGCATCGCGGTGGCCGGCACCCATGGCAAGACCACCACCACCTCCATGGTGGCCTCGATTCTTGGCGAAGCCGGGCTCGATCCGACCTTCGTGATCGGCGGGCGGCTGACCAGCGCCGGCACCAATGCGCGGCTCGGACAAAGCCGCTATCTGGTGGCGGAGGCGGACGAATCCGATGCCAGCTTCCTGCATCTGCAGCCGATGACCGCCATCGTCACCAATATCGATGCCGACCACATGCATACCTATGGCGGTGATTTCTCGCGGCTGGAAAACACCTTCATCGCCTTCCTGCACAACCTGCCGTTCTACGGCATGGCGGCCATGTGCGTGGACGATCCGGTGGTCCGCCGGCTGTTGCCGCGCATCAACCGCCAGGTGATCCGCTACGGTTTCAGTGAAGACGCCGATCTGCGCGCCGAAAACGTGCGTCAGGACGGCATGCACACGTCGTTCCGGGTGCTGCGCAGCGAAGGCGCTCCGCTGGATATCTGCCTCAACATGCCGGGCCGGCACAACGTGCTCAATGCGCTGGCGGCGATTGCCGTGGCCGCCGATGAAGGCGCCGACGACGCCGCCATCGTGCGCGGGCTGAACGGTTTTGGTGGCGTCGGACGCCGCTTCGACGTGCTCGGTGAATACGGCTTTTCCGGCGGCAGCGCCACCCTGGTGGACGATTACGGCCATCACCCCCGCGAGGTGGCCGCCACCATCGCGGCAATTCGCGAAGGCTGGCCGGGCCGGCGGCTGGTGATGCTGTTCCAGCCGCATCGCTATACCCGTACCCAGGATCTTTACGAGGATTTCGTCGACGTGCTGTGCAACGTCGATCAGCTGCTGATGCTGGAGGTGTACTCCGCCGGCGAAGCGCCGATCCCCGGAGCGGACGCCCGCGCCCTGCTGCGTAGCATCCGCAAGCGCAGCAAATCCGATCCGGTATTCGTGGATGACCCGGCCAAGCTGCCGGCGCTGTTGGACGGTCTGCTGGAGGACGGCGATCTGCTGGTCACCCAGGGGGCCGGTAATGTGGGCGTGATCGCCCGGGAGCTGGCTGCATTGGTGAAAGGAGCAACCGATCGTGGTTAGTGGCGTGGATAGTGCAATGAAGCAGCGTCTTTCCCGCATCGGGCGGGTGGCGGTGCTGGCCGGCGGCCGTTCCGCCGAGCGTTCGGTGTCGCTGAAAAGCGGCGCCGCGGTGCATCAGGCGTTGCGTAAACTGGGCATGATCGCCGAGCTGGTGGACACCGCCGACAGCAGCGTGGACACCCTCAAGGGCTTTGAAGTGGCGTTCATCGCCCTGCACGGTCGTGGTGGCGAGGACGGCGTCATTCAGGGCGTGCTGGATCATCTGGGCGTGCCGTACACCGGTTCCGGCGTGATGGCCTCGGCGATCGGCATGGACAAGGTGCGCACCAAGCAACTGTGGAAGGGCGCCGGGCTGCCGACCCCGGCTTTCTATGTCGATGGTCAGAGTGAAGCGCCGGCCGGCATGGGCTATCCGCGCATGATCAAGCCGTCACGCGAAGGTTCCTCCATCGGCATGAGCAAAGTGGAGAACGCCGGTCAGTTGTCCGCGGCGCTGGAAACCGCGCGCCGCTATGACAGCGAAGTGCTGGTGGAAGCCTGGGTGGATGGCCCCGAATACACCGTCGGCATCGTCGGCGACCAGGTGCTGCCGTCGATTCGTCTGCGCACCCCTCATGCGTTCTACGACTTCGATGCCAAGTACCAGGCGGATACCACCGAATATCTGTGCCCGGCGGGGCTCAGCGACGGCGAAGAGCAGGCTCTGCGTGAGCTGTCGCTGCGTGCTTTCCGGGTGCTGGGCTGCCGTGGCTGGGGGCGTGTCGATGTGATGCGCGATGCCGATGGCGGCTGGCAATTGCTGGAAGTGAACACGGTTCCCGGCATGACCGACCACAGCCTGGTGCCGATGGCGGCCAAGGCCGCCGGTGACGATTTCGCCACGCTGGTGGCGCGCATTCTGCTGGAAGCCGTGGAGCGCGCTCCGCAGCCAGCGAGAAAAGGGAGCCGCGGCCGTGGCTAGCCTGCGCCGCACCCCGGACCCGGTTCGCCGCACGCGCGGTGCGTCGCCGCGAACGGCGGCCGCCAGACGCCGGGCGCCGGGTGTTCCCATTGGCGAACGGCTGGCCGCCGCGCTGCCCTGGCTGCTGCTGAGCATGGTGGCGGTGGTGCTGGTGGCTGGGGTGATCTGGCTGCCACGGGTGATGGATCACTACCCGATCCGCAAGGTCGGCGTGGACGGTGTGCACGATGTGCGGCGCCAGCAGCAGGTACAGACGGCGCTGGCCGCGCTGGTCCGCGACAGCAACTATTTTTCGGTGCCGCTGGACAAGCTTTACCAGCGTACCCGGGAGCTGAGCTGGGTGGCGGATGCCTCGGTACGCCGCCAGTGGCCGGACACCGTGATGGTGGACATTACCGAACGCAAGCCGGTGGCGGTCTGGAACCAGTCGCTGCTGGTGTCCAGCAGCGGCCAGCCGTTCAAGGCGCTCAAGGAATACGACCTGTCCGGCCTGCCGCGTCTGAACGGGCCGGACAACCGGCTGGACGAGGTGATGAGCTTCTATCACAGCATGAGCAAAGTGCTGCGTGAGGTGAATCTGACCATCACCAGCATGGACGTGAACGACCGGCTCACCGCCCGCCTGACGCTCAACAACGGCGTGCTGGTGGTGGTGGACCGCGAGAACTACGTGAACAAACTGCGCCGCTTCGCGCGGCTGTATCAGGGCGTGCTGAGCACCGACAGCCGCAAGGTGGCGAAGGCGGATCTGCGTTACGCCGACGGCATTGCCGTGACGTGGCGCGATGGGTCGCCGAACGCATAACGGGACGGAGGATGCACCTCTAATGGCGAATGCAATGGACAACATGATCGTGGGCCTGGACATCGGCACTTCCAAGGTGGTGGCCATCGTCGGCCAGATCACCGAGGGCGGCGCCGTGGACGTGGTGGGCCTGGGCTCGCAGCCTTCGCGGGGCATGAAGAAAGGAGTGGTGGTGGACATCGAAGCCACGGTGCGCTCCATCCAGCGTGCGGTGGAGGAGGCCGAGCTGATGGCCGGCTGCCGCATCCATTCCGTGTACGCCGGCATTGCCGGCGCCCATGTGCGCAGCCTCAACTCCCACGGCATCGTCGCCATTCGTGATCGTGAAGTGATGCAGGCGGACATCGACCGGGTCATCGACGCCGCCCAGGCGGTGGCC
>CAYMKZ010000074.1:8086-15156 GCA_964391345.1 uncultured Alcanivorax sp. | reverse complement strand
TCGAGAAAACGGAGGAAGCTCTCTTCATCCATTACCGGCACGCCGAGATCGCGCGCCTTGTCGAGCTTGGAGCCCGCCGCTTCGCCGGCCACCACCTGAGTGGTTTTCTTCGACACACTGCCGGCCACCTTGGCGCCCAGAGCCTCCAGCCGTGCTTTGGCCTGATCGCGGGTGAGCTGGCTGAGGGTACCGGTGAGCACCCAGGTTTGTCCCTCCAAGGGGCGCTCCTCGGGCTGCTCCGCTTCATCGGCGGCGGCTTCCGACAGTTGCCGGACCTGCCGCCAGGCGCTCTCGAGCCGATCGGCCCAGCCGTGCTCCGCCAGACCGGTGGCAATCCGTTCCAGGGTGCCCGCCTTGATGCCCGGCAGCGTCTCGGAGGTCTTTTTGCCAAACGCCTCTTCCAGCCGTTCCAGGGTTTCATAATGACGGCCGACATTGTCCAGGGTCTTTTCGCCAATGCCGCTCAGGTTCATGCCCAGCCGCTTGGCGGCCTGCAGCAACGCCCCCAGGGTACAGCGCCGCACGAAAGCAGTGGACGGCACGCCGTTGCATTGCGGGCTGACACCAGCGTCCAGCAGACGGTCGATCACGGCATTGTTGTCTCGCCCCGAGGTATTGTTGTCCCGCTCCGAGGTACTGGCCTGCGGGTCGTGCGCGGTCTCGAAGAAAGCGGCGATGGCGCGCGCCACTTCCGTGCCCACATCCGGCACCTGCAACAGCAGCAGGGGCGATGCCCGGCGAATCGATGACAGATCGCCGAAACATTCCGCCAGTGCCTTGGCGGTTTCTTCGCCGATCTGCAAGATGCCCAGCGCGAACAGAAAACGGCTGAGGCTGTTGCTTTTCGAGGCGTCCAGCGCAGCGATCAAATTGGCGGCGGACTTCTCTCCCATGCGTTCCAGTTCGGCCACCTGCTCCGCCTGGAGCTTGTAGAGATCCGCCACGTCCTCGATCAGTCCCTGGTCCACCAGCGCATCCACCAGCTTGTCGCCGAGGCCGTCGATGTCCATGGCGCGCCGGGAGGCAAAATGCTTGATCGCCTCGCGGCGCTGGGCGCCGCAGATCAGCCCGCCGCTACAGCGCGCCACCACGCCATCGTCGGCGCGCAGAATATCGCTGTCGCACACCGGGCAGCGTTCCGGCAAGGTGATGACTTCGCTGTGCTTCGGGCGCCGTTCGGGCAGCGCCCGCACCACCTTGGGAATGACGTCACCGGCCCGGTACACCACCACGGTGTCACCGACGCGAATATCCAGCCGGCGGATTTCATCGATATTGTGCAAGGTGGCGCTGCTGACGGTGACGCCGCCCACCTGCACCGGCTCCAGCCGGGCCACCGGCGTCAGCGCGCCAGTCCGTCCCACCTGCCAGTCCACGCCATTCAGTACGGTCAGCTCTTCCTGGGCAGGGAACTTGTGGGCAACGGCCCAGCGCGGCGCGCGGCTGACGAAACCCAATTCCTGCTGCCAGTCGAGACGGTCCACTTTGTAGACCACGCCGTCGATGTCGTAATCCAACCGCGCGCGGCGTTCCAGAATGCCGTGATAAAAATCCAGCAACGCCTGCACACCCTGACAGGAGCGGATTTCCGGGTTGACCCGCAAGCCCAGCTCGCGCAGCCAGGTGAGAATCGCCGAATGGGTTTGCGGCCAGGGCTCGCCTTCCAGCCGCGCCAGCGTGTAGGCGTAGAATTCCAGGGGCCGCTCCGCCGTCACCCGCGCGTCCAGTTGCCGCAGGCTGCCGGCGGCGGCGTTGCGCGGGTTGGCGAACGGTTTCTGGCCGGCGTCCTGCTGGCGCCGGTTGAGCGTCTCAAAACCGGAGTGCGGCATCACCACTTCGCCACGCACTTCCAGTAGCGCCGGTGGCTGCTCGCCACGCAAGCGCAACGGAATGGATTTGATGGTGCGCACGTTGGCGGTGATGTCCTCGCCGGTTTCGCCGTCGCCCCGGGTGGCGCCGCGCACCAGGCGGCCGTTCTCGTACAGCAGGGACACCGCCAGCCCGTCCAGCTTGGGCTCCGCCACGTAGGCCACGTCATCCGTCACTCCCAGACGTTCGCGGATGCGCTGGTCGAAGGCGCGCAGATCATCGTCGCTGAAAGCATTGCCGAGGCTCAGCATCGGCACCGCGTGGCGCACTTCCTGAAAGGCTGCCAGCGGCTCGGCGCCGACCCGCTGGGTGGGCGAGTCCGCCGTTACCAGTTCGGGATGTTCCTCTTCCAGCGCCTGCAAACGGCGAAACACGCGGTCGTATTCCGCGTCCGGCACCGCCGGGTCGTCGAGGCTGTAATAACGGTAGGCCCAGTCATCGAGCTGGCGGCGCAGCGTGCGGACTTCCTGGGCGGGAGCTGGGGTATTGCTGGTCACGATGTAGAGATAACCCGGTGAAAGCGAATGCTCGGTGGATACGCTGCGCTTATCCACCCTACGAATTCCCTGATGTCATGCACCGTTGGAGACACGCTGGCGGCGTTCGAATTCCTGCACCCGCTGGCGCAAATGCTCCATGGTCTGCGGCGTCAGCACGCTGTGCTGCTCGTCTTTCAGTTCTCCGTCCAGTTCCTCGGCCATGCGCCGGCCGATGGCCAGCATGCGGTCCAGGGCGCCGAGCGCATCCCCCGGGCCCGGCAGTTTCATGAAGAAGGTGATGCCGGCAAAGGCTTCTTCTTCCATGTTGTCGATGTCGAAGGTGCCGGGTTTCACCGCGTTGGCCACGGAAAACTGCAACTCCTCTTCACCGCGGGTTTCGCGGTGACGGTGAAAAATGTTCATGTCGCCATAGCGCAAGCCGTTTTCCAGCATCAGCCGCAGCATGTCCTTGCCGTCGAAGCGCTCGGGGCGGCGGGCGATCAGGTGAAACACGATGACGTCCAGCACCGGCTGGGGTTCGTCAGCGGTTTTTTTGCCGGCGCTCTTCTTGCCGGCGCTCTTTCTGTCGGCTCTGGCAGCGGGTTTTTCGCTTCCCGCACGGGAAGCAGGCTGGCCCTCTCTCTCCGGGGTATCGGCACTGGCCTGGGTCAGCGGTTCTTCGTCATCACTGTCGAACAGGCTTTGCTGTTCGCCACCGGGACGGCTGGCGGGAGCCGGTTCATCGTCGTGCACTTCATCCAGCGCCTCATCCGCATGGCTTCGCCGCCGCGGCCGCCCCACCAGTTCATTGAGGTAGTCGTCATCCTCGCCGTCCGCTCCATCCTGGTCCCGAAAGCGACGATCGATGCGCATCCGCAAACGACCGTGTCGTTCGCGGATCATGCGCCGCACGCCATCGGCGAGAATCAGGAGGATCAGAATAACCAGAATGCCGATCAGTGTTTCCAGATTCAGGCCCATTTGCCTCTTCCTTAGCTCTTGCCAAGCTTGGCTAATCATTTGTCATGACAACAGCCCTGTCAAAGGCTGCCGGATTCATTGGCGGCCGTCCTGGCCACCATGCTGCCGCCTGCATACATCTACATGGCGGCCATTTCCGCGGCTTCATCGACATCCACGGACACCAGGCGGGAAACCCCCGGCTCATGCATGGTCACGCCCATCAGGGTGTGGGCCATTTCCATGGCGATTTTGTTGTGCGTGATATAAATGAACTGTACCCGCTCGGACATCTCCGAAACCAGATTGCAGAAGCGCCCGACGTTGGCATCGTCCAGCGGCGCATCCACCTCATCAAGCAGACAGAACGGCGCCGGGTTCAGTTCAAAAATACTGAACACCAGCGACATGGCGGTGAGCGCTTTTTCGCCGCCGGACAGCAGGTGGATGGTACTGTTACGCTTGCCCGGCGGGCGCGCCATGATCGTCACGCCGGTGTCGAGCAGGTCATCGCCGGTCAGTTCCAGGTAGGCATGACCGCCGCCGAACACCTTCGGAAACAGCTCCTGGAGCCCCTTGTTGATGCGATCGAAATATTCCTTGAAGCGGGTGCGGGTTTCGCGGTCGATCTTGCGGATGGCGTTTTCCAGCGTGCGCAGCGCGTCTTCCAGATCCTCGTTCTGCTGATCCAGGTACTGTTTGCGCTCGGACTGCTGCTGGTATTCGTCGATGGCCGCCAGATTGATCTGCCCGAGCCGGGCGATACGCTGGGCGATCTGCTCCAGCGCCTCGCTCCAGTGCTGTTCGTCGGCGTCCTCGGGGAGATTGGCGATCACCGTTTGCAGATCGAAATGCTGCTCGCCGAGTTGCTCCGCCACGGTCTGCCGGCGCGTGCTCAACTCCTGCCATTGCATGCGCCGGGCATTCATCGCTTCGCGCACTTCCTGGGCCTGGCGCTCGAACTGGCCGCGCTGCCCTTCCAGCTCGCGCATCTGGTGCTCCACGTCCTCCAACTGGCGGCGGGCTTCGGCCAGGTGCTGTTCCGCTTCGAGACGCAATTCCAGCTTTTCTTCCAGTTGCGCCTGCAGTTCCAGCGCCGGGTCGTCGTCATCGCCCGCCTGGCTTTGCAGCAACGCCTTGCGCTCGCTCAATGCCGCCACCCGCGAGGCCAGCCGTTCCAGGTTTTGCCGCAGTGAATCGGCCTGGGTGCGGGCCGCCTGGGCCTCCATGGCCAGTTGGTGGGACTGGTCGCGGTACTGGCGCGCCTGCTGACGGGCGTCTTCCAGACGCGCCCGGCCTTCGTCACGGCGGCCCAGCAGCACCTCCCGTTCACCGGAGTTGTGCTCCATGGCGTCCAGAGCTTCCGCCAGTATCGCCCGGCCTTCGCGGATCTGCTGCTCTTCCTGGGCCAGTTGCGCGGCGGTTTCCTCCCGCTCCTGGCCGAGACGTTCACGGCGCAGGGTGATCTGCTCCAGACGCACCTGACGGGCGCTGACCTGAGCGTTGAGTTCGCCGAGCTCACGGCTGATGCGGCTGGCCTGGCGCTGTACTTCTTCGCGCTCCTCTTCCAGCGTGGCCACCGTTTCGCGGTTCTCTTCCAGTTGCTGTTTCAGCTCCTCGACCTGGGCGCGGGTTTCGTCGATGCGTGCGGCCAGCGTTTCCAGTTCGCGGCGACGCTCCAGCACACCGGCTTCCTGATCCTGCTCACGCACGATGCGCAGCCAGTCCGGCCCCAGCCACAGCCCGTCGCGGGTCACCACCGACTGGCCGGGGGCCAGTTGCCCACGCAGCGCCAGGGCGGCGTTCAGTTCATCCACGGCGTGCACGCCGGCCAGCAGATTTTCCGGAACCCGGCCGGAGACCTGCTCGCGCAGCAACGGCCCCTGACCGACAGCCGCTGCCCCGCTAGCCGATGCACTGCTCTGCACCAGGGTCACCCGGCCATGGGTGAGATCGGCCAGCCATTCGCCGACCTCATCCAGCCCGTCCACGGCCACCGCCTGCAAGGCGTCGCCCAGTACCACTTCCACGGCCTTTTCCCAGCCCGCGGACACCTCGATGTGGTCCGCCAGACGCGGCGCGTCGTGCAGTTGATGACGGCCAAGCCAGTCACTGACGGCGCCGTCATCGCCCATCGCCGCCTTTTGCAGCGCTTCCAGGGAGGTGTGCCGCCCGGTCAGGCTCTGCAACTGGTCGCGCGCATCATCCAGCGCCCGGCCCCGCTCGCCGTTCTCGTGGCGCAGCCGGTTGATCTCGTCCTGCAACCCTTCCAGACGCAGCTCGCTTTCTTCACGCTGAGCCTGGAATTCCTCCACCTGCTCTTCGAAGCGGCGCATTTCCGACGCCAGCGGCCCGGAATCCAGCGACGTCTGCTCCTTCATCAGGCGCTCATTGCGATCCTTGAGACGCTCGACAGACTGCTCCAGATGCTGGATGCGGGATTGCTCCACCTCGGCCTGACGGCGCGATTCACCGGCCCGGTTGTTGAAGCTTTCCCAAGCCGCCTGCCACTCCTGCATGGCCTCTTCGGCCAGCGCCAGGGTTTCGTTGGCGCTTTCTTCCCGTTCGCTGGCTTCTTCCAGCCGCGGCTCCAGCTCCGCCAGCTTTTCTTCCAGCATGGCGATCTGCTCGCTGTCCGCGCGCTGATGCTGGTCGGCTTCCTGCCAACTGGCGCCGATCTGTTCCAGCTCCTCGAACAGCTGCTGGCGGCGCTCGCGCTGATGCTGGATGCTTTGTTCCAGCCGCGCCACCTCGGCGCCCAGAGCATAGAAACGCTGTTGCACCTGGTTGAAGTGTTCCTGCACTTCGTTGTGATTTTCGCGCAGCCGCTCGATGTCGGCATCCACCCGGCGCTGTTCGGCGATCCGCGCTTCCAGCGTCACTTCCAGCTCGCCGATGGCGTGGTCGAGCTGCTGCACCTGGGCGTCCAGGCCCTTCCAGCGCAACGCCTTGAGTTGCGCGCTCTTGTGACGCTCTTCTTCCTTGTATTGCTTGTACTTCTCGGCCGCCGCGGCCTGGCGGCTGAGCCGCTCCAGTTGCCGCTCCAGCTCTTCGCGGATGTCGGTGAGCCGCTCCAGATTCTCGCGGGTACGGCGCATGCGGTTCTCGGTTTCGCGGCGGCGCGCCTTGTATTTGGAGATACCGGCGGCTTCCTCGATGTAGACCCGCAATTCCTCGGGCTTGGCCTCGATCAGCCGGGAGATGGTGCCCTGCTCGATGATCGCGTAACTGCGCGGGCCGAGGCCGGTGCCCATGAAGATATCAGCGATGTCCTTGCGGCGGCAGCGGGTGCCGTTGAGGAAATAGCTGGACTGGCCGTCGCGGGTCACCTGGCGCTTTACCGAGACTTCGTTGAATTTGCCGTATTCGCCGGTGATGGTGCCGTCGGCGTTGTCGAACACCAGCTCGATGGAGGCCTGGGCCACCGGCTTGCGGGCATTGGAACCGTTGAAAATCACGTCCGCCATGGATTCGCCGCGCAAATGCTTGGCGGAGGACTCCCCCATCACCCAGCGCACGGCATCGATGATATTGGACTTGCCGCAGCCATTGGGGCCGACCACCGCGGTGAGATTTTCCGGGAACAGAGCCGTGGTCGGATCAACAAAGGACTTGAAGCCGACCAGTTTGGTGCTTTTTAGTCTCATAAGGTGCACATCGCGGCTGAGTCCGCGCAATAGGGCCAGTGACTTGAACTCAAGCCAGTTAGTCTAGCGGCAAGAGAGACTGAATTCATCAAACCGGTCAGCATTTTACGCTCCG
>CAYMKZ010000074.1:2167-7986 GCA_964391345.1 uncultured Alcanivorax sp. | reverse complement strand
CGCACCCTCGCCAGCCAGGCGGAATACTGGATGGCGCTGGGACGGGCCGTGGAACGCTCACGGTTGGTCAACTTCCAGCAGATTCGCGCGCTGCTCGACGGTGAGCTGTGTCTGGAAGATCTCGACGGCGCGGAGCAGGAATTCGCCTTCGATCAGTTTCTCGATCGCATGAGCCAACCCAGCGAACACCTGGAGCGGGCCATGGAGTCACTACGCCGCGACGCAAGCGGCAAGGATGGGCTTTGAGTGGCGTCCGCACGCCCCACTCTTCATGTGCTTGCCGGTCCCAATGGCGCCGGCAAATCCACACTCTATGAGTACGTGCTCCAGCACGACCCCGTCACCCGCCCGCTGCCTTTCATCAACGCCGACCGCATCCAACTCGAAGAGCTGGGCGACACGCGCATGGACGCCGCCTATCGGGCCGCCGAGCTGGCCGAACAAAGACGCCGAGGGTTGCTGGCGGAACACCGTAGCTTCATCACCGAAAGCACCTTCAGCCACGCCTCCAAGCTGGCACTGATTCGCGCCGCCCGCGAAGCGGGCTACCGGATTGCCGTGTTTCACATCAATGTAGCCAGCCCGGAGATCTCCGTCAGCCGGGTCGCCCAGCGCGTGGACCGGGGCGGCCATCCGGTACCGGAACACAAGATTCACCAACGCTACCACCGCAACCAGGCTTTGATCCGCGAAGCCATCCTGATGGCCGATGCCGGGCTGGTATTCGACAACAGCGAACGCTTCGCAGGCCCGAAGCGGAAACTGGAATTGCGCAAAGGCTTCATCATTGATCTCAGCACCCCGGTACCCACCTGGATACAGACGCTGTACCGGCAGGAACTCCGGCAGCACTTGCGGTTGTTTCGGCCGTTTTGAAGCAGCAACGCACCGGAGCGAAACCCTTTGTGATCCCGAGTGTCACTGTCATTCCGACTGGAGCACGTAGTGCGGAATGGAGGAATCCTGGCGCATGGCAAAGAGATCCCTCCGCTTCGGTCGGGATGACATGGTGCTTCGACCGGGACGACGTGGTGCTCCGGTCGGGGCGACAATAGGCTACGCGGTTCGGTTGGAACGATACGGCGAAAGCCCCCGCCACAGCAAGGCCAGCAGGGCCAGCGGCCAGAACGCGCCGCCGCCGCCATCGTCATCGTCTGTCGAGGCGGGCTTGAAGAACAGTGCCGAGTACCAGGCCACGTTCTGGTATTGCCAGCCGGATTGCGGGTCGCGCTGGGCGCTGAAGTAGTGGCGCTGATTGGCGGCATCATAGAAGCGGTAGATCGGTGACAGGCCCGGCTCCTGGTGGTCGAAAGCACCGAAAACACGGCCCTTGTCCTCCCAGTCCTGGTCGGCCAGTTGTTGCTGCTCATCAGTGTCCAGGGTGTAGATACGGTCGCCTTGCGGCGATTGGTACAGCACCACGTCCTTCACGTCCGGCCGGGCGGCTTCGTTGGCGAACGCCACGCGCACCAAGGTGGCGCCCTGATCGACGAGTTCAGCGGCGGTGCCGGTGTTGCTGGTCAGCATCTGCGCGCCATCCGTCTGTTTCAGCACGAACACCACCGGCACATCACTGTCGGCGGGATAGTCCGCCAGCGACTGGGCGGCGTAACTGACGGTGCCGGGCTGATCCAGGCTAAAGGCAATGGGATAGAGCTGCGGCAACGCCGGTTTGGTGTACGTGGTGCCCGACTGCGGGGTACGGCCGGGGCCACCCGGGTTGTAGATATTCTCGTAGCCGGGCACGGAGGCGGTGGGCAGTTCCACTTGTTTCAGCAGGCGGATGGCCGCCTCATCGCCCTTGAGCACGATATCGAAATAGTTGTCGTGATCCTCGGCGTAGTAAGGCCGGGTGGTATCCCCCACCGGCGGGCCCACTTCGGCCAGCCCCAGCACTTCCAGTTTGCCGACGCCGAGATCGTACCAGTGGTTCGCCTGGTCGATGAGTACCGTTTCACCCTGGTTGTTGACCGCGCGTAGCCGGAAGGTGCTGGCGAAATCCCCCGGCATGTAGCCGCTGACGCCATCCGGCGAGAAACCCCCGGAGGTGAACAACCGCAGACGATACTGGGCATCGGCGCCATACAGGGAATAAGCGTCGTTGGGGAATGCGGTATCCAGCGCCGGCGGTGGGAAATCGCCCGCCGACGAGTAACGGGTCAGGCGGGCCCCCACCAGTGCCGGCCCCGCCAGATAAGGATTGCTGCTGGGCGCGGAGAGACCGACGATCGACACCGGGCCATCCGGCCCCACCGCCATCAACGGC
Source organism: uncultured Alcanivorax sp. (assembly GCA_964391345.1). GTDB lineage: Bacteria > Pseudomonadota > Gammaproteobacteria > Pseudomonadales > Alcanivoracaceae > Alloalcanivorax. The sequence continues at coordinate 5,720 of CAYMKZ010000074.1, read as the reverse complement.
GATGTGCCCGGTACAAACGTCACCTCCATCGGGTATACCGCACCCACCTCACCAGGCATCTTGCGATTGCCGAACTTGCCGAACACCACGATCACGTGACGTTCGTTGTAGTCGTAGTTGGGGTTCAGAGCAGCGGCTACCGGCGTCACCACTTGGCCGGTATTGAGAGTGATGTGGATGTTGTCCGGCGACACCGAGCTGGGCAACAACGGCCAGCTCACCTCGATGGGCATGGCGTCGGCGTCCGGCACGATGTTGCCAAAGCCTACCGACAGCACGCCAAGCATACCGGCGCCGCTGGTCAGGTTGCGCAGTGGCGGCGCTGGCTTCAGCTTGGCCCAGTCCAGGTTGACCCCGGCGCCGGCCTCGATGGCCTTGTCCAGATCGTTGGCAGTGAGCAATCCGGGAATGCCGATGATTCCCTCGAAGCCGTAGTTGGCGGCGAGGATTTGCGGATGATCGGACCACAGATCGGCGTTGATCAGGACGTCGGTGTGCAACTGCACATAGGCCGGCGTCTCCTTGGGCTGCGGCGCATCGGCGGCGGCCGAGCCGGCGCACGCCAGCAGGCCGGCCAGGGCCACGCCACAAGGCAGCGCGGCGGCAAAACGGGTTGTTATTGTCATTTCACCTCCCGTGGGTGCTTGTTCGTTCATGCCTACAGCCGGCAATCCACGTTCATGTTCTGTTCGATGATGATCTTGTCGGCGTTATCGGTCAGGCCATCGTGGTTGAAGTCGTACCAACTGGAGAGGCCACTGTGCTCGCCATTCTCCGTCGCCCATTTCTGCCATTCATCGAGGTCGGTCTGGTTGACAATCAGGTCACCGTTGCCGTCTCCAGGGCAATCGACCTGGGTGTCCAGCAAGGCCGTCATCCTCTGTTTCAGGTCGTTGTAGTTCTGTTCCTGCTCAGAGGTCAGTTGGTCTGGTGTCTTGCCAGCCAACAGGTTGTCCTCTTCGCGGTCCAGCTTCAACTGATCCACATCCTTGCTTTCGTTGATCTCGTAGAACTCGTCGAAGGTTTCCATCTGTCCGCTGTCGCAATCCATGCGATTGATGCTGACCAGCTTGTAAATATCGTTGCGCATGGCGCGTTGCGATTCGGGGAACGGTTGCAGGTTCGCCGGGTCGTCGCCGGCATATTCCGCTGGGTTCTCTATCAGGTAATCCCTCACTGCGCAGCAGCTGTCGAAGGACTGAGGGGCCCCAGGGCCATACCAGACGCCGCCCTGATCTTCACAAACATCCTGCTGCGGGAAGATTTCCACGCACACGTTGAGCGACGGAACCACACAGGGCGGCGGTGTTTCCGCGGTGATGTTCAGCCCCACTTCGGTGAAGTTGTCATCACGAATGCTGGCGTGTCCCGGTTGTTGCAGATAGGGCAGCACCGGCTCGGCATCCAGCGGTACACCTCGTTGCTGGGCAACGCTCGCCGCATTGAGGCCCGCCAGCTCCGCAAACAGGCTGTACAGATCAGTGACGTTGACCATCGATTCCACGTCCCGGTTGGGGCTCGCCACCACAGCATCGGGGCCGGCAACGATCAGCGGCACCCAGACGCCGGTCTGGTAAGGCGTGCCCTTGGCGCGGCTGTAGTCGAACGGCAGTTTGACGCTGGGCGCGTAAGTGCCGTTGTCACCGACGATCACCACCACGGTGTTGCTGTCCGGGTTGTAATGCAGCACACCATTGTCGTCACGGCTGGCGATGCCGGTCTGTTCCAGCAGACGTCCCAATTCGTGATCCATGGCTTCCAGCATATGCTGGGACACCGCCCGTGATTGCGCATATCCGGCCAGGGCCGCCAGGTTTTCCGTGTCCGCGGGGCCGCCCAGCTCGGAGAGGTCATCAATCAGCGGCGTGCCGCAACCGAGCAGATCCAGATAAGTGAGCTTGTTGTCCGGGTCCAGCGGGTGCGGCAGTAGTGCTGCCGGTGGTGGTTGCAGCGGCGTGTGGATCGCCGAGTAACCGATGCTCAGCATCCAGGGTTTGCCGGGTTGTTGCTGCCTGGTGCTGTTGATCCAGTCGACGGCACGATCGGTTTCCAGAGTGGAACGATAGCCCCGGGCGGCGGGATCGGAAGTCTTGATCAACTGGCTGTCGTCACCGTTGTTGATGACCCATTCACTGACGTAGTAACCATTCGCGATATCGAAATCCAGTTCGTCGCGGCGTGTTTCGCTGTAGGGCTGGCCGCTGGGATCGAGGATTCCGCCCATTTCCACACAGGTGCGCCCCGGCGAAGGTGAGGCTTCCGTGGCGGACAGGCTCACATGGCCACCGTCCGGCAGATAACAGATACCCGTATCGGCGCCGTGGGTGCCATCGACTTTGGTGTTGGGAATGAAGCCGCACTGATAGGTGCCTTCCGGCGCCACGCCACCGGCAGTGGTATCGATGGGGAACGGCGCACCATCCTGGTAGCCGGCAAAATAATCCCAGCCCAGTGCGTGCATGGCGCCCAGCCCCAGCGGGTTGGTGTCTTCATTCAAATCAGATCCGGCGATATGCACCTTGCCGATCAGCGCACTGACATAGCCCGCGCTGTGCAACAACTCAGGAGTGGTCAGGGTGTAGGGCGACAGCTGGGAATTGGCCAGATCGCTGGAAGTGATGGCGTTCATCACACCGGTGCGAAACGGGTAAAGGCCACTGAAAATGGAAGCCCTGGAGGTACTGCAGGTGGGCATTGACCAAGTGTTGCGGAAACGCACACCGCCATCGGCGATGGCATTGATACTGGCAACGTCGGCGGGCGGGTCGATGTTGGTTTCACCGCCATAGCCGAAGGCACTGAACAGATCGACACCCACATCGTCGATGACCACGAACAGAATATTCGGATGGGTCGGTTGGTCGGCGGTAGTATCGTTGTCGTTGTCCGAGTCACCACCACAGCCCGCCAATAGAAGCATCCCCATCAGCACGACAATGCCGCAAAGTGTTTTCATGTTGCCCCCGTTTCAGATCAATGGAATCTGGTTGTAATTGCTACCATGATCCCATTGTGTCGAGGGCTTACCTATCCCCTGAAAATGGTATTTTTCGCTCGCGTGCTGCCCGGGAAAGTCACTGGATCCCGCATCTCCGCTTCGCTGCGTGCGGGATGACAGAGGCTCGCTGCGTGCGGGATGACGGAGAGGCTCGCTGCGTGCGGGATGACGGAGAGGCTTCGCTACGTGCGGGATGACGGAGCGGCTTCGCTGCGTGCGGGACGACGGAGAGGCTCGCTGCGTGTGGGACGACAGAGAGGCTCGCTGCGTGCGGGACGACGGTGGAGCTTCGCTACGGAGGCAGATCGCCCGAAATCGTCATCCCGGAAGTGCGCAGCACTATCCGGGAGCCAGTGTCTTCCTCGTGCTACAACGAAGAAAATTCTCTAACTCATTACTCGTTCTGCCCCCCCTGCCGCAATCGCTGCTGATACTTCATGGCCTCGACGGCATTGCCTTGTTGCCGATAGAGCTTGGCGAGGGCGGCGATGGAAGGCCGGTGCCAGGGATGCTGCTGCAACGACGATTTCAGCACCTGGATGGCCTGCGTCGTAT
>CAYMKZ010000074.1:0-2067 GCA_964391345.1 uncultured Alcanivorax sp. | reverse complement strand
ACGAACGCCGGGTCCAGTTGCAGGGCGGTTTGCAGCTCCGCCAGGGCGGCCTTCGCATCGCCCTGGCTGGCGTGCAGGCGCGCCAGGGCGAGGTGGGCCTCGGGACGGTCGGCGCTCAGCGCCTGGCTGGCGCGATATTGTTCCAGATCGGCACGCAGACTCGCGCGCTGTTCCGCTGACAGCGTCGATGCCGACCCTGCTCCGGCCTGCGGAGCCAGGGTCTCGGCGGCGGCCAGCCGCACGGAACGCACCGCGTCGTCCAGCAACGACGGCGCCACGGCGGGCCAGCCGGCGGCGGCCCGGCGCACCAGTGGCGATGGATCGCCGGCGGCCTGTCGAATCAGTTCGCTGGCGGCGTTGCCATCACCGCGATCGATGAGCAGGCGCAACGCGGTGGCACGGGCGATCGCCGGCTGTTGCCGGTCGCCGATCAGTTTCATCAGTTTGCGCCGCGCACCAGGCGCGTCTTCACGGCCGGCCCACAGCGCCCCGGCGAAGTGCTGGAAGCCGTGATAGGCACCATTCGGCCAGCTTTTGATCTGGGCGGCGGCCCAGGCCGGGCTTTGATCCTGATGGCACTGATTGCAGGCATTGGGGGTGCCCAGGCGCACGGAAAGATCCGGTCTCGGCACGCGCAGGCTGTGGTCGTGGCGCACATCCACTTTCATGTAGGTGCGCGACGGCATGTGGCAGGCCACACACTGAGCACCGGTGGAACCCATCGGGTGATGATGATGCTGCGGCGTGTCGTAGCGGCTGGCCTGGTGGCACTGGGTGCAGACCGCATTGCCTTCGGCGCGCAACTGTCCGCTGTGCGGGTTGTGGCAATTGCTGCAAGTGACGCCCTCGTGGTACATGCGGCTTTGCAGGAAAGAACCGTATTCGAAGACCTCGCCCTTGATCTGCCCATCGACGAAATACAGCGCCGGATCCAGCAGAGCGATACGCTTGCTGTCTCCGATCGGCTGGCCGTGGGGAGACTGTTCATCGAGCGGTGTGCCGAGCCCGTGACAGCGGGCGCAGGTTTCCACTTCGCGGTGCTGATTGCCCGGCCCCTGCCCCACCACCAACTGACGCTCCTGATCGTAATGCCAGTGGCCCAGCGGCCGGGCGCCGAAATCCACCGTCAGACCGCGATTGGCTATCGATTCTGACGGCGCCTTGGCCCAGGCCACATGAGCCGAGCCCGGTCCGTGGCAGGCCTCGCAGCCGACGCTGACTTCCGCATAGGAAGTGGCGTACTGGTGCGTCGCCGCATCGTACTGCTTGCGCAAGTCGGTGGAATGGCAGTGCGCGCAATGGCCGTTCCAGTTCTGATCGATGGCAGTCCAGTGCAACGGGCTTTGCGGATTGCCTGCGGATTCCGGGTACAGGGCGAACCAGCGCTGGCCGCCCTCGTCGGCAGGGCGGCTGTCCCAGGCGGTGCCGAACGCCTGCAAGCGACCGCCTGGCAGACCCAGCAGATACTGTTGCAGGGGGTAAACGCCGAAGGTATAGCGCACCGGATAGTCACGTTGCTGGCCGTCCGGCCCCGCCGTGCGAATCACGAACTGGTCGCCGCTACGGGAGAACGCCGCGCCGTCACCCTGCGCCAGCGGCGCGGCGCTGAAATCGCCCAGCACACTGTCGGCGCTGGCGGGTTGCATGGCCAGTTGATGATGGGAGCCGAGCCAATCCCGGTAGGCCTGGGCATGGCAGCCGGCACAGGTGGCCGAGCCAACGAAATGCGCCGTGACTTTTCCCGTGCCGTCCGCCGTAGCTGGCGACCGGGCAGCGCCGTCGCGCCACCAGCTTCCGTACACCACCAGACCGATCAACAGCAGCAGCAGGACCACGCCCACTGCCAGCAGCAGCACATCGGCCCGCCCCCGACCGTTGTGATCAGGCCCCGGGGCATCGGTTGAGCCGGCCTCCATGCGTTCCGCTTTTCTCCCCGTCTTGGTCGTTTTCCCCACCGCTCACCCACTCAGCCCGACTGCTTGTCCAGGTAAAGACCCTTCGCGCCCGATATTCTACCGGCGTCGTACTCGCTACCGGCGTCGTACTCGCTACCGGCGTCGTACTCGC
>CAYMKZ010000073.1:0-15168 GCA_964391345.1 uncultured Alcanivorax sp. | reverse complement strand
TCCTCAATGTAACCCACGCTCGTTGAGGACGGGCAGGTCAATCCATGTTGTCTACGGATAGGCTCGCGCGGGTTTTGTAGGGGGGATAAGCGCAGCGCATCCACCAATCGACCTGGACGAATTCCCGCCGCCCCACCAAAATCGCCGGGAGCGATTTTCGACGTCGCGCAGCGACGGCCCGAAGGGTGGCCGCCAGGGATGGCAGGCCACAAAAAAAACCCCGCGGGGAGCGGGGTTTCAAATACCGTCATAGCATGCCTGCCGAAGCAGGCTCCCGAGCCTGATGACGATAGACGGTGTGGGCAGGAGCGGGGCCCGCCCGAATCAGCACAGTCTGTATCGGGGTTGAGAATAGTGCAAGTATGGCAGTCTGCATCCAGGGCTGGTATTGTCGTCTATGACTTATTTATGGTGATTTGCGACAAAAATGTATCGAGTCAGTGTTCTAGCCTACGATGGTGTCTTCGCCTCCGCCCTGGCCGGCGTCATGGATCTGTTCAATTTCGCCGGTGTCACCTGGAATCGCATCCATGATCTGCCGCTCAACCGCCAGTTCAACGTGCAACTGGTTTCCCGTGGCGGCGAGCCGGTGCGCTGCACCGCCGGCCTGCGGCTGGCGGTGGACAACGCCATCGAGCGGGTGGACCAGAGCGATCTGGTGCTGGTGCCCACCATTGGCAACGAGATCACCCAGGTTCTGCGACAGGAGCAGGACACGCTGGAATGGCTGCGCTTCATGCACGACGGCGGTTCCGACATCGCCAGCAACTGCACCGGCTCTTTTCTGCTGGCGGAAGCCGGCCTGCTGGACGGCCGCCGCGCCACCACGCACTGGGGGTTCAGCCCACTGTTCCGGCAGCGTTACCCCCAGGTCCACCTGCACGAAAGAGAGCTGATCACCCGCGACGGCAACATCTTCTGCGCCGGTGGCGGCACCGCCTGGCGGGATCTCACCATCCTGCTGGTGGAACGGTATTGCGGCGTCGACACCGCCCGGGAACTGGCCAAGGCGTTCGTCATCGACGTACGCAACGACCCGCAAAGCGTCTACGCCGGCCTGCCCGCCAAAACCTACCATCACGACCAGCAGGTACAACAGGTGCAGGCCTGGCTGCACGAGCACTTCGCCGAGCCCACCACCCTCGCCGAACTGGCCTCGCAGGTGCACCTCAGCCCACGCCAGTTGCAACGGCGCTTCACCAGCGCACTCGGCGAACCGCCACTGCAATACCTCCAGCGGGTACGCATCGAAGCGGCCCGTAAAATGCTGGAACGCGGCGCCGTAAACCTCAGCCACCTCGCCGAACAGGTGGGCTACCAGGACGTCAGCAGCTTCTCCCGCCTGTTCAAACGCCACACCGGCCTCTCCCCCAGCCACTACCGGCAGCGCTTCGCGCGGGTTGGAGCCCTCAGCGACTAGCAGTAGAGAGCCCTCAGCGATTAATAGTGGAGAGCCCTCAGCGACTAATAGCAGAGAGCCCTCAGCGATCAACAGTAGAAGGCCCTCAGCAATCAGAAATAAAGGGAAGGGCCTTTTTCACGTTTTACAAACTTTAACGAGCCATCCGTATATCGGCTTGCGTGATTTCCATCTCCGGTACGACAATGTTCGCCATAACAATGCAATGCAAAGTCGGCTCGATCCCGGGCTGCCCGGATCATTCCGGGACGGGATGCGACTGAACGAATCATTACCGGACGATGGAATCGCTCATGCCACGGGCCGCCCCCTCGCCTCACTATTCTTTTGACAGCTTCATCGATACACAGATTCGTGATCTGCACGAACGCTTCGGCATGGCCATGTGGTGTCTGGCGCGCCAGTGCGGCGACCAATGGCTGGTGCTGCGGACCATCGGCAAGGGATACCGATTGTCCGCCGGCGACCACTTCGACTGGAACGACATGATCGGCGCCTGCGAAACAGGCCAGCCGGCAGCGGCGATCTGTTCCGACACCAGCCAGACGGCCTGCCAGAGTGTTCCCATCACCCGCCGCCTCGATATCAAGGCATACCTGAGCCTGCCGCTGAAAGAACAAAGCGGCAAACCCTTCGGCACCCTCTGCGCCTTCGATCCCGCGCCCCAACCGCAACTGCGCGAAAGCAGCGTTCGTGACGCGCTGCAACGCCAGCGCCAATTACTGGAAGCCGCCCTGGCCTGGAACCTGGCCAGCCTGGACGAACAGCGCACCCGGGAATTCATCGAGGAAGAAGGCCGTGACCCGGAAACCGGCCTGCTGGACAGCACCGGCTGGCACCGCACCATCGGGCGCGAACGACAACGCTGCCAGAGCTACGGACAGACCACGCACATCCTGCGTCTGTCCGGCGACGCCATGGACCACGCCCGGCGCGAACAGCTCGCCGACTCCCTGGCGGCACTGATAGACAAGCGCGACAGCGCCGCCCACCTCGGCGACGGCCAGTTCACCGTACTGCTGGCAAACAGCGACCTGCATCGCGCCCTCGACACGCGCAACCGCATCCTCGACGCCCTCAACGCCAAAGGCCTGCTGACGCGCTGCAGCATCGAACCGCTCACCGCCGCGTCTTGCGCCCCCCGCCCCCAGCACTGATACTAACCCGACACACAGAACCATCACGCCATTGGGGGTCGAAGGCAGTAATGACCCGTTTGCCGAACGGTCGCTCCAGCCCATTCCACCCGGTTCGCACCGCCGACCGGTTGCAGGCGCTGCGCCTCACCATCGCGCTCACGGTGGCGGGCATTTTCGCGTCGCTGCTGATCACGGCTTTGGGAGTGCTGCTCACCGGCCAGCGCGACTGGCTGGCCGCGATCACGCTGGCACTGCTGATCCCGCTGCTGCTGGTGCCCCCCATCTGCTATCCGCTGCTGGCACGTCTGTCCGCCATCCGCTATGAAAACCGTTCGCTGCGCCAGCAAGCCAGAGAGGATCATCTGACCGGCCTGTTCAACCGGCCCTACCTCATCAGCATGCTCGAACGGGAGTTGTCACTGAGCCAGCGGCACGATTACACGATTTCCATACTGCTGCTCGAGATCGTCGATTTCACCGATATTCTTGACCAGTACGGACGGCACGCGGGGGAAAGCCTGCTGCGCCAATTGGCCGAACGGATTGGCGACAAGATACGCGAGAGCGATCTGTTCGGACGCATCGACGGCGCCCAGTTCCTGCTGGTACTGCCACACACCAACTACCGCGATGCATTGCAGATGGCACAAAGCCTGCGCACGCTGACCGCCACCGTCCAGACCTATCTGGACGGCGTGGTGGTACCGTTCGAAGTCCGCATCGGCGCCGCCAGCACCGAAAACAGCGGGCGGCACCTCAACCCCCTGCTCAACGAAGCGGATTACGCGCTGTACCAGAATCGCAACGACCGCCACCCCCGGGAAGAAATCGGCAACCAGCCCGTCACTAACCCATGACTAACCCCACACCCACCCGTTGTTCCCGATGGCGGCTGAAACCGCACCAATGTTCCGCATTGGTTTGTAAATTTTTTTATTATTCCTGTGGCGGCCATTTACACTGCCGCCCGGTATGTCAAGACTAGCACCGTGTTTGTTTGCACCATTCTGCCTGAAAGAACAAGGAAGGAACTATGAACGCCAAAATCATTCTCGCCTCGGGTATCGCTTGCGCCTCGCTGTCGCTGGCCGGCACCGCTTCCGCGACCGATATCCCGGATCAGTACTTCTATCTGGGTGGTCACGTTACCCAGCAGTGGATGGACCTGGGTGATCACTACGATGGCGATGGCTACATTGCCGACGACTACCCGGCTCTGGACAAACTGACACTGCCGGGCGCCCAGTTGGGTTACCGCTTCAACAAGGACTGGTCCATTCAGGCCTGGTGGGAACGCAACCAGGCGCACCTGGGGCAAGCCTCCGGCAACAACGACAAGGTGTACATCAGCAACTCCTTCCTCAGCCTGCGCCGTCACTTCAACACCGACTCCACCATTGAGCCCTACGTCGGTTTCGGCCTCGGCCAGATGCGCACCGAATTCAACAGCACGCACGATGACGACTTCAAGGAAACCACCGGCGGCGTGGCCTTCGGCTTCCAGACCGGCCTGACCCGTCACCTGGTGCTGGACGTGGGCGCGCGCCCGACCTACAGCTTCCGCAGCGAACGCTGGGACGGCGCCATCTACGCCGGCCTGAACTTCCTGGTCGGCACCTCCTATGACACCGAGCCGGTCGCCGAAGTGACCACCGCCACCGACAGCGACGGTGATGGCGTGCCGGATCAGGCCGACCAATGCCCCGGCACCACCGCCGGCGCCACCGTTGACGCCAAGGGCTGCGAACTGGACGACGACGGCGATGGCGTGGTCAACAGCCAGGACCAGTGCCCCAACACCCCGGCCCGTGCGCTGGTGGATGCCAAGGGCTGCCAGAAATACCTCAGCAAGGACGTCAAGCAGACCCTCTACGTACAGTTCGGTCTGGACAAGTCCACGGTACGCGAAAGCTCCTACCCTGAGCTGAAGGATCTGGCCAACAAGATGTACCAGTACCCGTCCGCCAGCCTGCTGCTGGAAGGCTACACCGACAGCACCGGCACCGCCGCCTACAACCAGAAGCTGTCCGAGAAGCGTGCAGCGGCTGTCAAAGACGTGCTGACCGGCCACTTCGGCGTGGATGGCACTCGCATCACCACCACCGGCTATGGTGAAAACGATCCCATCGCCAGCAACAAGACCCGTGATGGCCGCGCACAGAACCGTCGCGTAGTGGCCACCATGAAAGCCACCACCAAACAGGCTCAGTACGAAAACGGCGCACAAGGCAGCAAGTAAACGCCGCACTTTTGCACCTGACCTGGAGGGCCGGCATTCGCCGGCCCTTTCTTGTTGTGGCATGAACACCGCAGAATAACCGTGACTGGAACAGCGGCCGGATGAGCATGGCGGGACAACCACTTTGACAACAAACCTCGACCCCTCACGACTCAGAGCACGCCAATTGACCTGCCGTATGGAAAAGCGTGTTCTGTGGCAACGGATCGATCTCGACCTCGCCGCCGGTGAACAACTGGGCATCACCGGGCAGTCCGGTAGTGGCAAGACAGTGCTGTTGCGTACCCTCGCCGGCCTTGAAGCACTTCAGGAAGGAACGCTGCAGTATCGTGACCGCGCCCTGAGCCAGTGGCCAATGCCGGCTTACCGGGCCCGCGTCATGTACATCAGCCAGCGCCCGCGCTTTCGCGAAGGCGACGTGGAGCAGGCGCTGCGCGCCCCGCACCGATTCCGCAGCCATCGCCGGAAAATCTTTCCGCTCGATCAGGCCCGCGATCTGCTCGCCCGGCTGGGCCGCGACGAATCTTTCCTGCGGCAGCGCTGCGAGCGGCTTTCCGGCGGCGAAAGCCAGATCGTGGTGCTGGTACGCGCCCTGCTGCTGGAGCCGGAAATACTGTTGCTGGACGAACCCACCGCATCCATGGACGCCGATGCCGTCACCGCCACGGAAACGATCATCACCACCTGGCTGGAGGCCGCCCCCGGCCGCGCCTGCCTCTGGACCAGCCACGATCACCACCAGTTGACCCGCACTTGCGATCGCCTCCAGTCACTGGAGTCGTCACCATGAATGCGACTTACATCCCGCTTGATAACGCGCAACTGGGATGCGCGGCCGCGCTGATCGTGGTCAATATCGCCATTTCCGCCTGGCTGAGGCTGGGGCTGACGCGCAACCTTCTGGTGGCGAGCGTGCGCATGGTGGTGCAACTGCTGCTGGTCGGTTTCATTCTCGAAGCGGTATTCGCACTGCAAACCCCTTGGCCGGTGATCGGCATCGGCCTGGTGATGGCGGTGCTGGCCGGCGTCACCGCGGTACAACGTACCCGCCGGCGCTTCCCCGGCATCTTCTGGGAAAGCCTGCTGTCCGTATTGGGCGCCTCATTCGTGGTCACCGGCATCGCACTGACCGGGATAATCGATGTGCAACCGTGGTTCCTGCCGCAGTACGCGATCCCGCTGCTCGGCATGGTGCTCGGCAACTTGCTCACCGGCGTGTCGCTGGCGCTGGACCGCTTCATGGAAGGCGCCGTACGCGAAGCCGATACCATCGAAGCCGATCTGGCGCTCGGCGCGACCCGCTGGGAAGCCGCCCACCCCTTGCTGGTCGAAGCGTTGCGAACCGGCATGATCCCGACCATCAACGCCATGATGGTGATGGGCGTGGTCAGCCTGCCGGGCATGATGACAGGGCAAATGCTGGCCGGCGCTTCCCCGGCATCGGCGGTGCGTTATCAAATCGTCATCATGTTCGTGATCGCCTCGGCCGCCGCCCTGGGAACGCTGGCGGTATGCCTGGCGGCTTTCCTGGCGCTGTTCAACGACCGCCATCAGTTGTGCTTGATGCGCCTGCGCCACGCACGGCAAGGTGGCTTCCTGCAACGGATACGAAAAATCTTCTGAACCACCATCACAATCTCCACGGTTTTTCAGCCGCCGGCCGGCACACGGGTGGCCGTTCTGCCATTTTTCGCTGGCAAGAGAGCCAATCGCCATATTTCTGTCTGCTCCATAATCGGGCCCTCGCGTTCCCAACCAGGAAGACATCATGGCGAAACACCCGATCGGCATGGCGCTCAGCGCACTGAACCAACTGGCCGGCTGGCAATGGCTGGACAGGCTCGGCATGCGCCGCACCGCCGAGCGCACAGCCTACCGACTCACCAAAGGCGGCTTCCAGGTGCTCACCACCAGCGCCCGCGCCTTCAAGGCCAGCGGCAATCACGACAAGCCGGCGCGGCTGCATGTTCCCGGCCAGACCACTGATCTGTTCGATCTGAACATCACCGACGAACAACAGATGATCCGCGACAGCGTGCGCGGCTTTGCCCGCGATGTGCTGCGTGAACGGGCCGAGCAGGCCGACGCCGCCGCCCAGACCAGCGACGACACCCAGGCCCAGGCCCGCGAACTGGGGCTGAATTTCTTCGCCGTGCCGGAAGCACTGGGCGGCGCGGCCAACCAGCGTTCCACGGTGACCAGCCTGCTGGTGGCCGAGGATCTGGCCTGGGGCGACATGGGCCAGGCGGTGGCGCTTCTGGCGCCGATGGGCGTCGCCAGCGCACTCACGCAGTGGGGCACCGCGCACCAGCAGGACAAGTACCTGAACGCCTTCGCCGGCGAGACGCCGCCACTGGCCACCATCGCCGTCTGTGAAAACCGCCCGTTGTTCGACCCGATGGCCTTGCACACAACAGCCACGCGGGACGGCGAGCACTGGATCCTCAACGGCGAGAAATCACTGGTGCCGCTGGCGGCGCAAGCGGAGCTGTTTCTGGTCGCCGCCGCCACCGATGACGGACCGGCGGTCTTCATCGTCGAAGGCGGCAGCAAGGGCCTGAAAGCCGGTGACAACCCGCCCATGGGCATACGCGCCGCCGCCGCCCGGCCACTGCAACTGGACAACGTGCGGGTACCCGCGGAAAACCGTCTCGGCGGCGACGATTTCGATTACCGCGCCTTCATCGATCTGGGCACCCTGGCCTGGTGCGCCCTGGCCGTGGGCACCGCCCAGGCGGTACTGGATTACGTGGTGCCTTACGTCAATGAGCGCCAGGCCTTCGGCGAGCCGATCAGCCACCGCCAGGCGGTGGCCTTCATGGTCGCCGACATGGCCACGGAACTGGAAGCCATGCGCCTGCTCACCTGGCGCGCCGCCTGCCGCGCCGAACAGGGCAAGCCCTTCCAGCGCGAAACCCACCTGGCACGCACCCTGGCCAAGGACAAAGCCATGCGCATCGGCACCGACGGTGTGCAACTGCTCGGCGGCCACGGCTTCACCCACGAATACCCGGTGGAGCGCTGGTACCGCGACCTGCGAGTGGTCGGCGTGGCGTTCGGCGGCCTGCATCTCTGAAAGGTGCCTCTCTGAAAGGAACTCCCATGAACATTGAAATTCCGAAAAAATTCAAACCGCTGATCGGCAACGCCCATCAGGTGGCGCTGAATACGTTCCGGCCGATCTCCCGCAAATACGATCGCGCCGAACACCAGCGCCCCAAAGAGCTGGACATGATCGCCGCCGTACTGGACGGCTTCAACGAAGGCGACCCGGCCAACTCCGCCGGCGCCAGCCAGACCGGCAAAGGCAAGGTGAAAGACGACGGCTCGGTGAAGAACGGCGCCAACATGAGCACCTGCCTGGGCGCGCTGGAGTTCTGCTACGGCGATACCGGTTTTCTGCTGGGCATGCCCCGCCAGGGCCTCGGCAACGCCGCCATCGCCGCCGTGGCCAGCGACGAACAGCGCGAGCGCTTCAAGGGCAAATGGGCGGCGATGGCCATCACCGAACCCGGCGCCGGCTCCGATTCCGCGGCGATTCGCACCAGCGCCCGGCAGGACGGCGACCACTATGTGCTCAACGGCGAAAAGATTTTCGTCACCTCCGGCGAGCGCGCCGACTGCGTGGTGGTGTGGGCCACACTGGACGCCAAACTGGGCCGCGCGGCGATCAAGTCGTTCGTGGTGGAATGGGGTACGCCCGGCATGGCGCTGGTGCGTCTGGAGAAAAAACTCGGCATCCGCGCCTCCGACACCGCCGCCATCAACTTCACCGACTGCCGGGTGGCGAAGGAAAACCTGCTTGGCAAGCCGGAAATCGACACCCAGGGTTTCGGCGGCGTCATGGAAACCTTCGACAACACCCGCCCGCTGGTGGCCTGTTTCGCGCTCGGCGTGGCCAAAGCCTCACTGGAGCGTACCCGCGAGTTGCTGGCCGACGCCATCGACTACGATTACAGCAAACCGGTGGATACGGTGAGCGCCGCCGAGGCGGAGCTATACCGCATGGAGGCGGACTGGGAAGCGGCCTTCTGGCTGGCCATGAAAGCCGCCTGGATGGCCGACAACCGCAAATCCAACTCCCTGGAAGCCTCCATCGCCAAGGCCAAGGCCGGCCGCGTCGGCAACGCCATCACCCTGCGCTGCGTGGAACTGGCCGGCACCCTGGGCTACACCGAGGACGAGCTGCTGGAAAAATGGGCCCGCGATTCGAAGATCCTCGACATCTTCGAAGGCACCCAGCAGATCCAGCAATTGATCATCGCCCGCCGTGTGCTGGGGCTCAGCTCGAAAGAACTGCGCTGATGCCGGCGAGGATCACGATGGAGGGCTTGTCCTTATGCATCAAAAATGTCACCATTTGGTGACAAATACGATGAAAGGAGCCTCAATCATGCGCACCACGCTCAACCTCGATGACGAATTGCTGGCCGAGGCCCAGCGCCTCACCGGCATCCGCGAGCGCACGCAACTGGTTCGCCAGGCGCTGACCGCACTGATCGAACGCGAAAGCGCTCTGCGTCTGGCGCGGCTGGGCGCATCAGAGCCTGGCCTGGACAGCCCAACGCGACGGCGGTCGCACTACTCATGATTCTGGTCGATACCTGCGTCTGGGTGGATCATCTGCGCGTCGGTGACGACGAGTTGAAAACGCTGTTACGGCGCGGCCAGGTACTCTGCCATCCGTTGGTGATCGGCGAACTGGCCTGCGGCAATCTCGCCAATCGCGCGGAGATTCTCGGCTTGCTGAGTGGCCTGCCGGAAGCATCCCAGGCGGATCAGGATGAAGCCCTGCTGGCCCTGGAGCGCCACCGCCTGATGGGGCGGGGGCTCGGTTATGTGGACGTGCTTCTGCTGGTTTCCGCATTGCTTACCCCCGACACCCAGCTCTGGACCCGCGACCGGCGGCTGGCCCAAGCCGCCACCGAACTGGGCATCGGCTGGAAAACCTTGCCGACGATTCATGATGTTCGCCACCAACGCTGACGGCACAAAGACGCTGGATCCCCGGTCTGCGCCGGGGATGACGAGGGGAGTAGCTGGGTGCGAGGGGAGCAGCCGGGGCGAGGTCGATAGCTACAGGGCAGCGGCCAGCTCCGAGCCCTGCTTGATGGCGCGCTTGGCATCCAGTTCGGCGGCCAGTTCGGCGCCGCCGATCAGGTGATGGCGCGCGTCGTCGGCCCGGTACAGCAGCCGCGACGATTCCTGACCGGCGCAAATCACGATGTGATCCACCACCAGCCGTTCGCGTTTGCCGGCGCGGCGAAGGTGCAGGCCCTGATCATCGATGCGTTCATACTGGCACCCCCTGAGCATCCGTACCTGGCGGCTCTTGAGCGTGGCCCGGTGTACCCAGCCGGAAGTCTTGCCGAGACGCTTGCCCAGTGACTCGTCCTTGCGCTGCAACAGCCAGATATCACGGGCCGGCGCCTGCGGCTTCCTTTCCACCAGGCCGCCGCGCGTATCCGCGTGGAAATCCACACCCCATTCGCGCAGCCAGTCCGGCAGCGGCTGGGCGCCATCACGAGGCGGTTCGGCAAGAAACTCACAGACATCGAAACCGATACCACCGGCGCCGATCACCGCCACCCGGCGGCCCACCGCCACTTTGCCGGTAAGCACATCCGCATAAGACACCACGTTGGCGTGCCCGATACCGGGAATGCCCGGCAGGCGCGGCACCACGCCGGTGGCAATGACGATCTCCTGGAAACCTTCGGCCTCCAGCTCGCCCTGGTTGACGCGCCGCCCCAGCACCAGTTTCACGCCGGTGCGTTCGATGCGCTTCTGGAAATAACGCAGCGTCTCGTGAAACTCCTCCTTGCCGGGAATCCGCTTGGCCATGTTGAACTGGCCGCCGATACGGTCGGCCTGGTCAAACAGCGTCACCTCGTGCCCCCGCTCGGCGGCCACCGTGGCGCAGGCCAGCCCCGCCGGGCCGGCGCCCACCACCGCCACTTTTTTCGGCTGCGCCGTTTTCAGATAGACCAGCTCGGTTTCATGGCAAGCACGCGGATTGACCAGACAGGAAGCACGCTTCAGCTCGAAAGTATGATCGAGGCAGGCCTGGTTGCAGGCGATGCAGGTATTGATCTCGTCCACCCGCCCCTGCTCGGTTTTCCGCACGAACTCCGGGTCCGCCAGCAGCGGCCGCGCCATGGACACCGCATCGGCATGGCCATCGGCGAGAATCCGTTCGGCGATGTCCGGATGGTTGATGCGGTTGGACGCCACCACCGGAATCGATACCGCTTCCTTCACCCGCCGCGTCGCCTCCACGAAAGCGGCGCGCGGCACCGAGGTAACGATGGTCGGCACCCGCGCCTCGTGCCAGCCGATGCCGGAATTGATCAGGCTGGCGCCGGCGTTCTCCACCGCGCGGGCCAGCTCCAGCACTTCCTCGTGGGTGCAGCCATCAGGCACCAGATCGATCACCGACAGCCGGTACAGGATGATGAAATCATCACCGCAACGGCGGCGTGTCTCGGCGACGATGTCCACCGGAAAACGACGCCGGTTCTCGGCGCTGCCGCCGTACTCGTCAGTGCGCTGGTTGGTGCGCGGCGCAGTGAACTGGTTGATCAGATAGCCCTCGGAACCCATGATTTCCACGCCATCGTAACCGGCCTGTTTGGCCAGCTCGGCGGTGCGCGCGAAATCGCGCACGGTGTTGCGCACTTCGCGGGTGCTCATGGCCTTCGGCCGGAACGGATTGATCGGACTCTTGATGGCCGAAGCCGAGCGCGAAAACGGGTGATAGCTGTAACGGCCCGCGTGCAGTATCTGCAGGGCGATCTTGCCGCCTTCACGGTGCACCGCCTCGGTGATCTTGCGGTGGTTGCGGATGTCCAGCTTGCGGTTGAAGGTGCCCGCCAGCGGATAGAACCAGGCATGCCGGTTGGGGTTGATGCCGCCAGTCACCGACAGCGCCACGCCGCCACGGGCCCGTTCGGCGAAATAGGCCGCCAGCTTCGGGTAATGCCAGAAGCGGTCTTCCAGGCCGGTGTGCATGGACCCCATGATCACGCGGTTTTTCAGTTCGGTGTGCCCCAGCGACAGGGGAGCGAGCAAATGAGGGTAGTTCGTGTCAGCCATGGATTCCTCGAAAACGGCACTCGTTGCCGGCCCGCTGATGGGCACGGATTCATTCGGACTCTTTATTCAGACTCTTTATTCGGGGACGGGAAGCGGCAGCACAACCATTGCCCGCAGCCCGCCCTCCGCGCACTCACTCAGCGTCAGGCTGCCACCGTAGGCCTCCACCGTATCGCTGACGATCGCCAGCCCCAGGCCGTGCCCCGGCGTGCGCCGGTCGAGCCGACCGCCGCGCCGCAGCACCGCCTCACGACGGTCGGCCTCGATACCCGGCCCATCGTCCGCCACGGTCAGCGTCAAACGGTTGTCCTGCCTGCCCAGCGTCACCCAGACGCGCTCGCGGGCCCACTTGAAGGCGTTGTCCGCGAGGTTGCCCAGTATCTCCAGCATGTCGTCCCGATCCACTGGCTGTGGAGACAATTGCAGCCCGCGCAGGGTCACCTTCAGCGTGCGGCCATGGGCGCGGCGCAGGCTGTCGATCAGCAGCGGCAGGTCTTTTTCCGGCTCGAAGCGATTCAGCGCGGTGGCGCCCACCGCCACCCGGGCGCGGTTGAGTGCGCGCCGCACGGTGGTTTCGATCTGCCCGAGATGGTCGTCCAGCAGGTGATAGAGCACCGGATCCTGCTGGGCCAGCGTCTCGTCGCAGCGGTTGCGCAATACCGCCAGCGGCGTTTTCAGCGCATGGCCGAGATCGCCCACCGCATTGCGTGAACGCCGCAGTTGCTGATCGGTGTGATACTGCAAACGGTTGACCTCGCTGACCAGCGGGCGCAGTTCCGGGGCCACGTTCTCGTCCAGTTGCTCGCGGTGGCCATCGCGCAGTTGGCCGATCTGCGCGCGCACCTGATTGAGCGGGCGCAGCCCGCGACGGATCAGCCACTGCTGCACCAGCACCAGCACCGCCAGCGTCAGCAGCCAGGCCAGCGCACCGGCCGCCTTGATGTCCTCGAAATCCTCCAGTTGCGGTGCGTAATCCTGGGCCACCACCACGGTGACGGGAGCACCGCTGAAAACGTAATCGGCGCGGTAGCGCAGCAGTTGTTGCCCATCCGGGCCCTCCTGCAAGTCCTCATCCATGCCGGCCTTCTCCGGTACCGACAGGTCGGCATCCCACAGCGAACGCGAACGCCAGTGATGATCGGGGGTTTCGACCACGAAATAACGACCGGAAAGCGGCGCCCGGTAAGCCGGGTCGAGACGCTCGCCGCGCAGCACCAGCCCGGCCGGCGACGGCACCAGCGCCGCCAGCACACTGGTGGCCTCGTCATGCAGATGGCTGGCCATGGTATGGCGCTGCTCGCGGTCCAGCCCCCACAGGGATCCCTGCCCCACCAGCAGCCCCGCCACCAGCAGGCTGAAAGACAGGCTCAGACCGAGGCGCCGGCCGATCGACATCATTGGCCGTTTCTCGGAAAGCAGTAGCCCTGGCCGCGCCGGGTCTGTATCACGGCCGCCCCCAGCTTGCGGCGCAACCGGTTGATGTGCACTTCCACCACGTTGGAATCACGTTCGGTTTCCCCGTCATAGAGATGCTCGGAGAGCTGCCGCTTGGAAAGCAGGCGGCCGGCATTGAGCATGAAATAGCGCAACATGCGGAACTCGGCGCCGGTAAGCTGGATTTCATCGGCGCCACGGTGCACGCACTGACGCTGTTCATCCAGCGTCAGCTCACCCACCGTCAGATGGCTGTTGGTATTGCCATGGCACCGGCGCAACACCGCCTGAATGCGCAACACCAGTTCTTCGCCATGGAACGGCTTGGCGAGGTAATCATCGGCGCCGCTGCGCAGCCCTTCCACCCGCTCCGCCCAGCTGTCACGGGCGGTGAGGATCAGCACCGGCATCACCAGGCCGGCCTCGCGCCAGCGGCGCAGCACGCTCAGGCCATCCAGGCCCGGCAAGCCCAGATCCAGCACCACCAGATCATAGGGCTCATCATGGCCGCGCAGCAGCGCGTCGCGGCCATCGGCCAGCCAGTCCACCAGATAGCCCTGCTCACGCAGCAGCGGCATCAGTTGATCCGCCAGCGACACACTGTCTTCCACCACCAATAGACGCATTGGCTCCCGTCTCCCGTCTCTCCCGTGGCCGCAGCCCTGGATGTGCAATGCCAAGGGTACCGCCCATGGACTTTATCACAGGCCGAGGGTTCGTTATCGCGCCGCAACCGGCCTGCCGGCGGCCCCTGTCACAAGGCTTTGGATTTCCGAAACACATTTCCATTATCATGACCGGCCTCCCCAACCAATACCGAGGACTCCATGGATACCGATCTGCCCGATCTACTGAAACTGCTCGACCTGACCCCATTGGCCGACGATCTCTTCGAAGGCCAGAGCCGCAACATCGTCGGGCCGCGCATCTTCGGCGGGCAGGTGGTCAGCCAGGCGCTGGTGGCGGCGTCGCGCACCGTGCCGGGGCGCCTCGCCCACTCGTTGCAGGCCTACTTCCTGCGTCCCGGCAACGCCGGTGAAGAGATTCTGTTCAAAGTGGAACGGGTCCGCGACGGCGGTACTTTCACCACCCGCCGGGTGGTTGCCGAACAACGCGGGCGGCCGATCTTCGACATGGCGGTATCCTTCCACAATGCCGATCCGGGCCCTGAACACCAGATCGCCGAGTTGCCCGACGTAGCGCCGCCGGAGGGGCTGATCACCGAACATGAAGTGAACGCCCGCTTCCTGGAAAACGAGGATATTTCCGAGAATTTCCGCGCCGCCATGCTGCGCCGCAAGCCCATCGAACTGCGCCCGGTCACCCTGCGTCACCCGCTCAAACCGGAAAAAAGCCCGCCGCTGCGCCGTACCTGGCTGCGCGCCACCGGCCTCGACAGCGATGATCCGGTGCTGCACCAGGCGCTGCTGGCCTACGTCAGCGACCACAACCTGATGGGCGCCGCACTGCTGCCGCACGGCGTCACCTTCATCAATCGCGACATGCAGGTCGCCAGCCTGGACCACACGCTGTGGTTCCACCGCCCGGTGCGCATGGACGACTGGCTGCTTTACGACATGGAAAGCCCGATCGCCACCGGCGGCCGCGGACTCGCCCGTGGCCAGGTATTCGACCGTCAGGGTCGGTTGGTGGCTTCGGTGTGTCAGGAAGGCTTGATGCGGAAAATGCAGAACTGAAGAGAGCCCAGTACACGTCATCCCGCGCGGAGCGGAGCGGCACGTCATTCTGCACGTAGCGCAGCGGTACGTCATTCTGCACGCAGCGCAGCGGAGTTGCAGAATCCCAGGTGGATCCTGCGACTACGCGCAGGATGACGGGCG
>CAYMKZ010000072.1:0-15328 GCA_964391345.1 uncultured Alcanivorax sp. | reverse complement strand
TACCTCGGCCCGTTCATCGGCCATGAAATGAACCGCTGCATCGCCTGCTATCGCTGTGTGCGCTTCTACAACGACTATGCCGGCGGCACCGACCTGGGCGTGTTCGGCGCCCACGACAACGTCTATTTCGGGCGCGTCGAAGACGGCACCCTGGAAAGCGAATTCGCCGGCAACCTCACCGAGGTCTGCCCCACCGGCGTATTCACCGACAAGACCCACTCCGACCGCTATACCCGCAAATGGGACCTGCAGTACGCGCCCAGCATCTGCCACGGTTGCGCGTCGGGCTGCAACATCAGCCCCGGTGAACGCTACGGTGAAATCCGCCGTATCGAGAATCGCTACAACGGCGACGTCAACCACTACTTCCTCTGTGACCGTGGCCGTTTCGGCTACGGCTATGTGAACCGTGAAGACCGCCCGCGCCGCCCGCTGCTCGCCAGCGGCGAACAGCTCGACCTGGAACAGGCGCTGGACCAGGCCGCCACCCTGCTGCAAGGCAAGAAGCTGCTGGGCATTGGCTCCACCCGCGCCAGCCTGGAAAGCAACTTCGCCCTGCGCGAGCTGGTCGGCAAGGACAACTTCCACTGGGGCATCGGTGCCGCGCCGCTGGCGCGCCTGCGCCAGGCGGTCAAGCTGCTGCGCGACGGCCCGCTGCCGATCCCGTCCATGCGCGAAGTGGAAAATCATGACGCCGCCTTCATTCTCGGTGAGGACGTCACCCAGACCGCCGCGCGCCTGGCGCTGGCGTTGCGTCAGTTGGCCAGCCATGGCGCCGACGACATTGCCGAATCCTTGCAGATTCCGCACTGGAACACCGCCGCCATTCACAACGCCGGCCAGCGCCAACAGAACCCGGTGACGATCGCCAGCGTTGCCGCCACCCGGCTTGACGACATCGCTTCCCGCACCTGTCACGCGGCCATCGACGACCTGGCGCGGCTCGGCTTCGCCGTCGCCCACGCCATCGACGACAGCGCCCCGGCAGTAGCCGACCTGGACGACGCCACCCGCGAGCTCGCCGAAGGCATCGCCAGGGACCTGCTGAACGCCAAGCGGCCGCTGCTGGTGGCCGGCACGTCACTGGGCAGCGAAGCGCTGCTCGACGCCACCGCCAATATCGCCCGCGCCCTGCGAGCCCGCCACGACAACGCCTCGCTGACGCTGGTGGTACGGGACGCCAACAGCGTCGGCCTCAGCCTGCTCACCGATGGCGTGCAGTTCGACGATAGCCTGGACGGCGCCCTGCAACGTGCCGACAGCGGCGAGGCCGAGGTGCTGGTGGTGATGGAAACCGACCTCTACCGGGAAGCGGACAGCGCCCAGGTCGATGCGGCGCTGGAGAAAGCCGGCCAGGTACTGGTGCTGGATCACCAACTCACCGCCACCGCCGAAAAAGCCGATCTGCTGCTGTCCGCCGCCAGTTTTGCCGAAGGCGACGGCACCCTGGTCAGCCAGGAAGGCCGGGCACAACGCTTCTTCCAGGTGTTCGATCCGGAGTACTACCACCCGGAAGTGGTGATCCGCGAAAGCTGGCGCTGGCTGCATGCCCTGCACAGCCGCCTGCAACAGAACGAGGTGGACTGGACGCAACTGGATCAGGTCACCGCCGCCTGCGAACAGGCCAATCCGGCGCTGCAAGGCATCGCCACCGCCGCCCCCAACGCCAATTTCCGCATCAAGGGCCTGCGCGTGGCCCGCGAACCGCATCGTTACAGTGGCCGCACCTCCATGCGCGCCAACCTCAGCGTGCATGAACCGCGTGCACCGCAGGATGCCGACAGCGCGCTGGCGTTTTCCATGGAAGGCTATTCCGGCGCCGAAGAGCCGCGCAAGGAAATCCCCTTCGCCTGGTCCCCCGGCTGGAACTCGCCGCAAGCCTGGAACAAATTCCAGGACACGGTGGGCGGCCACCTGCGTTCCGGCGATCCGGGCGTGCGGCTGTTCCAGGGCGGACAGGGCAACCTGGAGTGGAGCAGCAACATTCCCACCGCCAGCACCGCCCCCGGCGAAGGACTTTGCGCGGTGCCGCTGTACCACCTGTTCGGCAGTGAAGAAAACAGCGCCCGCGCCGAGCCGATCCAGAAGCGCGCCCCCGAGCCCTACGTGGCCATCAACGACGGCGAAGCCGCACGGCTCGGCGTCGTCGCCGGGCAGACGCTGAACCTGGAAGTGAACGGCGCCCGCCTGCAACTGCCGGCCAGGATCGACAGCAGCCTGGCCAGCGGCCTGGCTGGCCTGCCGGTAGGCATGACCGGCCTGCCCGGCGCCATCGCCGGCCTTGCCGTGCGGATCATGGAGGCGCAATCATGAGCTGGCTGACCCCGGAAGTGAGTGCCATCATCATTGCCGTCATCAAGGCCATCGTCATCCTGCTGGTGGCGGTCGTCGCCGGCGCCCTGCTCAGCTTCATCGAGCGGCGCGTGCTGGCCCTCTGGCAAGACCGCTACGGCCCCAACCGGGTGGGCCCGTTCGGCTCCCTGCAACTGGCCGCCGACATGATCAAGATGTTCTTCAAGGAGGACTGGATTCCGCCGTTCGCCGACAAGCGCATCTTCACGCTGGCACCGGTGGTCGCCATGACCACCGTGCTGGCCTCGTTCATGATCATCCCGATCACCCCTTCCTGGGGCGTGGCGGACATGAACATCGGCATTCTGTTCTTCTTCGCCATGGCCGGGCTGACCGTCTACGCGGTACTGTTCGCCGGCTGGTCCAGCGGCAACAAGTATTCCCTGCTGGGCAGCATGCGCGCCGCCGCGCAGACCATCTCCTATGAAGTGTTCATGGGTATCTCGCTGATGGGCATCGTCGCCCAGACCGGCTCGTTCAACCTGCGCGATATCGTCGAATACCAGCAGCACAACCTGTGGTTCATCATTCCCCAATTCTTCGGTTTCTGCACCTTCGCCATCGCCGGTATTGCCGTCACCCACCGGCTGCCGTTCGACCAGCCGGAAGCGGAGCAGGAGCTGGCCGATGGTTACCATATCGAATACTCCGGCATGAAATGGGGCATGTTCTTCGTCGGCGAGTACATTGGTATCGTGTTGGTGTCCGCCCTGCTGGCGACGCTGTTCTTCGGCGGCTGGCAAGGGCCGTTCGGCTGGCTGCCGCAACTGTCGATGATCTGGTTCGGTCTGAAGACCGCCTTCTTCGTGATGATGTTCATCCTGTTGCGCGCCGCCCTGCCGCGGCCGCGCTACGACCAGGCGCTGACCTTCTGCTGGAAGATCTGCCTGCCGTTGACACTGTTGAATCTGCTGATAACCGGTGCGCTGGTGCTGGCCCATACCGCGCCGCTGCACTGAGGGGGAGATCATGTTCAAGGAAATCGGTTATGTGCTGCACGGTGCCTACACTCAGTTGCGCACCCTGGTGATGATCTTTGGCCACGCCTTCCGCAAGCGCGAAACGCTCATGTACCCGGAAGAGAAAGTGCCGCTGCCGCCGCGCTACCGTGGCCGCATCGTGCTCACTCGTGACCCGGACGGCGACGAGCGCTGCGTGGCCTGCAACCTTTGCGCGGTGGCCTGCCCGGTGGACTGCATCGCCCTGCAAAAAGCGGAGCGCGAGGACGGCCGCTGGTACCCGGAATTTTTCCGCATCAACTTTTCACGCTGCATTTTCTGCGGCCTGTGCGAAGAAGCCTGCCCGACCACCGCCATTCAGCTGACGCCGGACTTCGAGCTGGGCGAGTACAATCGCCAGGAACTGGTCTACGAAAAGCAGGACCTGCTGATCAGCGGCCCCGGCAAATACCCGGATTACAACTTTTACCGGATTGCCGGTAAATCAGTGGAAAACAAACCCAAAGGTGCGGCGCGCAACGAAGCGAAGCCGATCAACGTCAAGACCCTGCTGCCCTGATGGCGCGGGCCGGCGGGAGCGCCGGTGCAACAAAACTGAGGAGAAAGCGTGGAATTCGCATTCTATTTCTCGGCAGGCATTGCCGTCGTGGCGACCTTGCGGGTGATTACCCACAGTCATCCGGTTCATGCCCTGCTGTATCTGGTGATTTCGCTGATGGCCGTGGCGATGTGCTTCTTCAGCCTCGGCGCGCCGTTCGCCGGAGCTCTGGAAATCATCGTCTACGCCGGCGCCATCATGGTGCTGTTCGTGTTCGTGATGATGATCCTCAACCTCGGCCGCGCCACCGCGGAACGGGAAAGGAAATGGCTGACGCCAGGCGCCTGGATCGGGCCCTCCATTCTCTCCGCGCTATTGCTGCTGGAGTTGCTGCTGATCCTCTTCATGCATCCGTCCGGCGCTGTCATTCATGGCGATCTGGTGGCCCCGAAACAGGTCGGCATTACCCTGTTCGGACCCTATCTGCTGGCGGTGGAACTGGCCTCCACGCTGCTGCTCGCGGCGCTGGTGACGGCCTGGCACCTGGGAAGATCCGACAAGGAGCGATGAGCCTATGATTCCCCTAGAACACGGCCTGGCCCTGGCGGCGGTGCTGTTCACCCTGGGCCTCACCGGCCTGATGGTCCGGCGCAATATTCTGTTCATGCTGATGAGCCTGGAAATCATGATGAATGCGGCAGCGTTGGCCTTCGTGGTCGCCGGCAGCCGCTGGGTACAGGCCGACGGCCAGGTGATGTTCATTCTGATCATCACCCTGGCGGCGGCGGAAGCGGCCATCGGCCTGGCGATCCTGTTGCAACTGTATCGCCGCTTCGACTCTCTTGACGTGGATGCTGCCAGCGAGATGCGCGGATGACTCTTCTCTCCCTGACCATTGTTCTGCCGCTGATCGGCTTCGTGATACTGGCCTTCTCGCGGGGCCGGCTGTCGGAAAACACCAGCGCGGTGATCGGCGTCGGCAGTGTCGGCCTGGCCGCCGCCGTCGTCATCTTCCGTTTTCTTGGCGGCCATCCGAACGGCGGCGCCGAGTCGGTGACGCTGTGGCAGTGGATGCTGGTGGACAACTTCCGCCCCAGCCTGACGCTGTATCTGGACGGACTGGCGGTGACCATGCTCGGCATCATCACCGGCGTCGGCTTCCTGATTCACCTGTTCGCCTCCTGGTACATGCGCGGTGAAGAGGGCTACTCGCGCTTCTTCGCCTACATGAACCTGTTCATCGCCTCCATGCTCTGCCTGGTGCTCAGCGACAACCTGCTGTTCCTGTACCTGGGCTGGGAAGGCGTGGGCATTTGCAGCTACCTGCTGATCGGCTTCTACTACAGCGGCCGCGAGAACTGCGAAGCGGCGCTGAAATCCTTCGTCGTCACCCGCATCGGCGACGTGCTGCTGATCATCGGCCTGTTCATTCTGTTCGTGCAGTTCGGCACGCTGAACATTCAGGATCTGATGCAGGTCGCGCCGGACAAAGTCGCCGGCAGCGGCGATTTCTGGATCACGCTGGCGACCTTGATGCTGCTCGGCGGCGCGGTCGGCAAATCCGCCCAGTTGCCGCTGCAAACCTGGCTGCCGGACGCCATGGCCGGTCCCACTCCGGTTTCCGCATTGATTCACGCCGCCACCATGGTCACCGCCGGTGTCTACCTGATCGCCCGTACCCATGGGCTGTTCGAGCTGGCCCCGGACGTGCTGCTGCTGGTGGGCGTGGTCGGCGCCCTGACGCTGCTGCTGGCCGGCTGCGCGGCGCTGGTGCAAACCGATATCAAGCGGGTGCTGGCCTACTCCACCATGAGCCAGATCGGCTACATGTTTCTGGCGCTGGGCGTTTCCGCCTGGGATGCGGCGATCTTCCATCTGATGATCCACGCTTTCTTCAAGGCACTGTTGTTCCTCGCCTCCGGTGCGGTGATCGTCGCCTGCCACCACGAGCAGGACATGTTCCGCATGGGCGGGCTGTGGAAGAAACTGCCGCTGGCCTATGTCAGCTTCCTGGTCGGCGGCGGCGCGCTGTCGGCGCTGCCGCTGGTCACCGCCGGTTTCTACTCCAAGGACGAGATTCTCTGGGAAGCCTTCGCCAGCGGCCATGACGTGCTGCTCTACGCCGGCCTGCTGGGCGCGCTGCTGACCTCCATCTACACCTTCCGCATGATCATGCTGACCTTCCACGGTGAGGCGAAAACCGAAGCGCACGCCGGCAAGGGCATCAGCCACAATCTGCCGCTGGCGGTGTTGATCGTGCTGTCCACCTTCATCGGCGCGCTGATCGTGCCGCCGCTGGCGCACACGCTGCCGGAAAGCGTCGGCCACGGCGGCGGGCCGGGCCAGGGAATGCTGGAAACGATTTCCGCCACCATCGCCGTGGTCGGCCTGCTGGTGGCGGTGCTGCTCTACATCGGCAACCGCCAGGTAGTGACGGCATTGGCGCGCAGCGCCCTGGGCCGCTTCCTGGGCGCCTGGTGGTTCGCCGCCTGGGGTTTCGACTGGCTCTACGACAAAGTCTTCGTGCGCCCCTATCTGTGGATCAGCAACCTGATTCGCAATGACCTGGTTGATCAGGGCTTCACCCTGGTCAACCTCGCCGCCGAGCAAGGCAACGGTCTGACCCGACTGTTGCAGACCGGTCGGCTGCGCAACTATGCATTTATGTTGGCCCTCGGCGCGGTCGTGCTGGCCGGCGTGGTTTTACTGGCGCTGTAACGCGACCCACTACTGATGAAAGGACCTGAACACTCATGATGCTGCCCTGGCTGATATTGATTCCTTTTATCGCCGGTCTGCTGTGTTGGCAGGCGGAGCGTATCAACGCCGTGCTGCCACGCTGGATCGCGCTGCTGAGCATGCTGCTGGTACTGGTGCTGAGCCTGTCACTGTGGAGCACTGGCAACCTTTCGCTGGCGCCGCTGCCCGGTGTCGCCCCTTCCTGGACCAGTGAGTTCCAGGTGCCCTGGATTCCCAGTTTCGGTATCAGCTTCCATCTGGCGATGGACGGGCTGGGCGTGCTGATGGTGGCACTGACCGGCCTGCTCGGGGTGTTCTCCGTTCTCGGCGCCTGGAAGGAAAACCACAGCCGCACGGGCCTGTTCCACCTCAACCTGTTGTGGTTGCTCGGCGCGGTGATCGGCATCTTCACCGCCGTGGACATGTTCCTGTTCTTCTTCTTCTGGGAAGTGATGCTGGTGCCGACGTTTTTCCTGATCGCCCTGTGGGGCCATCAGGGCAGCGACCGTCGCCGTCACGTCAATGCCGCCGTCAAGTTCTTCATCTACACGCAGGTCAGCGGCCTGCTGATGCTGGCGGCGATTCTCGGCCTGGTACTGGTGCACTACAGCGCCACCGGCAGCCTCACCTTCGATTATGGTGAGCTGCTCGGCACACCGTTCTCCGGCGCCACCGGCATGATTCTGATGCTCGGTTTCTTCATCGCCTTCGCGGTGAAATTCCCGGCCATGCCGCTGCACGCCTGGATGCCGGACACTCAGGCGGAAGGCCCCACCTCCGGCGCCGTGGATCTGTCCGGCATCCTGCTCAAGACCGGCGCCTTCGGCATCATCCGCTTCGCCATTCCGCTGTTCCCGGACGCCTCTTCCGAATTCGCCATGATCGCCATGATCCTCGGCGTCATCGGCATCATCTACGGGGCGCTGGTGGCGTTCTCGCAAACCGACATCAAGCGGCTGGTGTCCTGGTCCAACGTTTCGCACATGGGTTTCGTGCTGGTGGCCCTCTACAGCGGCAGCGTCATCGCCATGCAGGGCGCGGTGGTGCTGATGATCGCCTCCGGGCTGACCACCGGCGGGCTGTGCCTGATCTGCGGCCAGCTCTACCACCGTGCCGGCACCCGCGATCTGCGGCAGATGGGCGGCCTGTGGGGGCGCATACACTACTTGCCGGGGATGAGCATGTTTTTCGCCATCGCCGCGCTGGGCCTGCCGGGCACCATCAACTTCGCCGGTGAATTCCTGATTCTGGTCGGCACTTTCCAGCAGCACCCCTGGATCGCCGCCATCAGCACCATCGGCATGGTGCTCGGCTCCGTGTACGCATTGATCATGATTCACCGTGCCTACTTCGGCAAACCGGCCAGCGCCAGTGATGCCTCGTCACCGCTACCCGGTCTGGATCGCCGCGAGCTGGGCATGATGACTTGCCTTGCGGTACTGGTGGTGCTGCTGGGCCTCTATCCGCAACCGATGCTGGATGCCTCCTCCGCGACCATGAGCGGCGTGCACCAGTGGTTCCAGCACGCTTCTTCCCAACCCGTTTCAGCCAGGTAGTCGCAGCTATGAATTCGACGTTCCAATACGGTACCGCCCTGCTGCCCATCCTGATTACCGCTGCCACGGCAGTGGTCGTCATGCTGGGAATTGCCTGGCGTCGCAACCACGGCGCGACCTTTCTGCTCACCGTGATCGGCCTGGTGGCAGCGCTGGTGTCCATTCCGTGCAGCCTGTCCGTGGGTGCGCTGGGCATCACGCCGCTGCTGCAATCCGGCAGTTTCTCCGCACTGTTCGCGGCGCTGGTGCTGATCGCCTCACTGGCCTGCGCGGTATTCGCCTACGCCTATCTGCGTGGTGATGAGAAGCACGAGGGCTATCCAGGCAACCGCGAAGAGTTTTATCTGCTGCTGCTGTTGTCCGCCACCGGCGGGCTGGTAATGGCTTACGCACGTCACTTCGCCGCGCTGTTCATCGGCCTGGAGCTGCTCTCCATTCCGCTCTACGGCATGATCGGCTACGCCTTCTTCACGCGCCGTTCGCTGGAAGCGGCCATGAAATACCTGGTGCTGTCCACCGCCGGTTCCGCCTTCATTCTGTTCGGCATGGCGCTGTGGTACGCCGAAGTGGGCGATCTGTCCTTCGCCGCCTTGGGTCATGCCGGTTTCGCCGGACCGCTGTCACAGCTGGGCCTGGCGCTGATTCTGGTCGGTTTCGGCTTCAAGATATCGCTGGTGCCGTTCCACGTCTGGACTCCGGACGTTTATCAGGGCGCCCCGGCGCCGGCCGCCAATTACCTGTCCACCGCCAGCAAGGTGGCGGCGTTCGCGGTGCTGCTGCGGCTGTTCGAGTCCGTGCCGCTGGCGGATGCGCACTGGGTGCAGGGGCTGCTGGTGGTGATCGGCGTGCTCTCCATGCTGGCGGGCAACCTGCTGGCGCTGAGGCAAATCAACGTCAAGCGCATGCTGGGCTATTCCTCCGTGGCGCATCTGGGCTATCTGCTCATCGTGCTGGCCGCCGAGGGTGGCATCCGTACTGAAACGGCGGCGGTTTACCTCGCCACCTACATGATCACCATGCTCGGCGCCTTCGGTGTGGTCGGTCTGCTGTCCAGCCCTTACCGGGGCGAGGAGCGGGCCAGCCTGGACGACTGGCGCGGTCTGTCCCGCCGCCACCCCGGCCTGGTGATTGCCTTCGCCATCATGATGCTGTCGCTGGCGGGCATTCCGCTGAGCGCCGGTTTCATCGGCAAGTTCTATCTGATGGCGCTGGCCGTCAACACTCACCTCTGGTGGATGCTCGGTGCGCTGATCATCGGTAGCGGCATCAGCCTGTTCTACTACCTGCGCGCCGCCGTGGCGCCGTTCCGCAAGGCGGAGGACGCTGGCGCGACGCTGACCGTCGGTGGACCGCACTGGTCCTGGAAGCTGGGGGGTTGGATGGTGGCCCTGATGACCGCCCTGGTGCTGCTGCTGGGCTTCTACCCGCAACCGCTGATCTCGCTGGCCATCGCTGCGGGCAGCGCCGGATAATCCATCCGTCAGTCTTCGGCTCATCACACACAGCGCCTCCTTCGGGAGGCGTTGTCCGTTCCGGGTTGTGGGTGCTGGATCCTGCGACTGCGCGCAGGATGACATGGGCTTTCGGCGCGGAGGGCGACATGGGCTTCCGGCGCGGAGGGTGGCGAGGCGGGAATTGCGCAAAAGGCCCCAACCACCGTCATTCTGCGCGAAGCGAAGCGTACGTCATGCTGCGCGCAGTCGCAGCATCTGCGCAGTCGCAGCATCTGCGCAGTCGCAGCATCTGCGAAGTTGCAGTACGCAGAATCCATGAAATTCAGGCATCGAGATGGAGATCGGAAAGGGTGTCGTACCCGGCCCGGCGCCCAGGGTGGCGGGCGGCCGGGCCGGCTGCAGTTCAGGCTTGTGGCTTTGTCCGCAGCGACCAGCACAGTTTATGGTGATTTGGCCGCAATGTGCTTGCGTTTTTTCGTCACGAAGCTCTCTTCTGAGGTATTATCAGCTCGAACGTCAGCAACTGAGCGATTTTATTGCATGAACAAAGAGAAGCTCGTCACTCTCGACCGTACCGATCTGCGTATCCTCAATGCCCTGCAAAAAGACGGCGGACTCAGCAACCAGGGGCTCGCCGAAGCCGTCGGGCTCTCTCCTTCCCCCTGCTCCCGGCGAGTGCAGAAGCTGGAGGCGTCGGGAATCATCCTGCGCCGCGAAACCGTGCTCGACCCGCGTCTGCTGGGCCTGGATCTCACCGTGATGATCCAGATCAGCATGGATCGCCACACCCCCGAGCGGTTCGCCAACTTCGAGAACACCGTGGCGGCATACCCGGAAGTCCAGCAATGCTACCTGGTGACCGGCCAGGAAGCGGATTATCTGCTCAAGGTGGTGGTGCCGGACATCGACCACTACCAGCATTTCCTGCTCAACAAGATCACCCGCATCGAGGGCGTCAGCGGCGTGCATTCCAGCTTTGTCATGCGCCGGGTCATCGATACCGCCGCCCTGCCGCTGGATTACGTGGTATAAGAAGAGCATGAAGCATTTGCTGATCGTCGCCCACGCGCCTTCCGCGAACACGCGCCGGCTGGCCGAAGCCGCTCTGCAAGGCGCCCGCCATCCGGACATCGAGAATGTCGATGCCGTCTGGAAGCCGCCGCTGGAAGCCGGCCCGGAGGACGTGCTGGCCTGTGACGGTATTCTGCTCGGCACCAGCGAGAATCTGGGCTACATGAGCGGCGCACTGAAGGATTTCTTCGATCGCAGCTACTACGCCGTGATCGACGACAAGCAGGGACTGCCCTGCGCCCTTTACGTGCGGGCCGGCCATGACGGCACCGGCACCCGCCGCGCCATCGAATCCATTGCCACCGGGTTGCGCTGGAACTGGGTCCAGGAGCCGTTGATATGCCGTGGCGACTGGCAGGATGATTTCGTCGATCAGGTCACCGAGTTGGGGCTCTATCTCGCCGCCGGTCTGGACGCCGGTATTTTCTGAAGATCTGTTGCCGGACAGGCGAGCCCCCCTGTTAAACTCATGGCATTCCGTTTACCGCTCAACCAGGAGGAAAGCATGCGTATTTCCGTGCAAGGCATCAGCGAAGGCCAACCGATCCCCGACCAGTTCGCCTTTGCCGTGCCCCATGACACCGATCACATCATCTTCAGCGACAACCGCAACCCGAGGGTGAGCTGGGACGACATTCCCGAAGGCACCCGCAGCCTGGCCATCCTGATGGTGGACCCGGATGTGCCGTCCGATGCCAGCGACGTCAACCAGGAAGGCAAGACCGTATCCCGCGACCTGCCCCGAGTGGACTTCTATCACTGGGTGCGCGTGGATATTCCCGCCGGCGCCACCCAGATCGCCGAAGGCGAGGATTCCAAGGTGGTCACTCCGCGCGGCAAAAAGCCCGGCCGCACCAGCAAGGGCATCAACGGCATCAACGGCTACACCGGTTTCATGGCCGGCGACCCGGACATGAAAGGCGTTTATGGCGGCTATGACGGCCCCTGCCCGCCGTGGAACGACGAGCTGATTCACCATTACACCTTCACCGTTTATGCACTGGATGTGGCCAGCCTGGGGCTGGATGGCGAATTCACCGGCGAGGACGCCGTGCAGGCAATGCAAGGGCACATTCTCGACCAGGCCAGCGTCACCGGTACCTATACGCTCAATCCCGAGTTACGGTAAAAAAGCCGGTGTTCTCCGTTCTGCCCTATCACCTGATCGCCCGTGGCCTGCTGATCGCCTTGCTGCTGGTCGCGGCTTACTTCTTCAAGGACTTCCTGATCCCGGTGCTGGTGGCATTGATCATCGGCTTCGCCAGCTGGCCGCTGTACCAGCGCCTGCATGAGGCCCTGGGAGGACGGGATGCGCTGGCCTCGGGGATCGCCATTCTGGTCATCGTACTGGTATTGATCGTGCCGCTGTCGTTCGCCTTCTCGCTGGCGTTCCAGGAATTCCGCCAATGGGGCGGCTGGCTGGTCGAAGTGAATCGTACCGGCTTGCCGGTGCCGCCGCGGATCGCCGCGCTGCCCGGCATCGGCCCCTGGCTGGCGTCGGTCTGGCAGGATAATCTGGCCAGCCCGCACGGCGTCGGCGAGGTGATCCGCCTGGTCAGCGGTGAGCAGATCGGCAATCTCTATCGTCTCGGCCTGAGTTTCAGCGGCAAGGCCATCAACCTGCTGCTGGGATTGCTGTTCATGCTGATCACGCTGTTCTTCTTCTACAAGGACGGCAAGAAACTGGCCGTGCAACTGGACATCATCGGCGAGCGGGTACTGCCCTACCGCTGGCAACGCTTCTCGCGAGTGGTGCCGGCGACGGTCAGCTCCACGGTGCTGGGCATGGGATTGATCGCCGTCGGCGAAGGACTGGTGCTGGGCACCGCCTACGCCATCGCCGGGGTGCAGTCGCCGGTGATTCTCGGCGTCATCACCGGTTTCATGGCGCTGGTGCCCGGCGGCGCACCGCTGTCTTTCACGGTAGTGTCTCTGTCACTGGGTTTCGGCGGCCATACCGGCGCGGCCATCGGCCTGTTCCTGTGGGGTACGCTGGAGCTGTTCATCGTCGACAAGACGCTGCGCCCCCGACTGGTGGGTGGGCCCATCAAACTGCCCTTCCTGCCCACTTTCTTCGGTCTGGTGGGGGGCGCCAAGACGCTGGGGCTGGTGGGCCTGTTTCTCGGCCCGATACTGATGGCGCTGCTGGTGGCCATCTGGCGGGAGTGGCTGCGCGCGGCGCAGGAAGAGCCGGTGCCGGCGACGCTGCCCGGGCCATCCGACGGCACGGAGTGATGCGCGAATTCAGATCACGCTGAAGCTGCCGGGAAGACGATCACGCAAGGTGCGCAGATTTTCCTCGCACACCTCCATGCCGCCGAAACAGTTGGCCACCGTGCCTGCGTAACGCAGGCCGTCGGCGGCGATCGCCTCGGCGGTGAGCAAGGCGTGATTGAGACAGCCGAGCCGCATCCTGACCACCTGGATCACCGGCAAGTCCAGCTGCACGGCCAGCCCCGCCAGCATTTCGTCATCGTTGAGCGGCACCCGCCAGCCACCGGCGCCTTCCACCAGCACCAGATCCGCCGGGTAGCGCGCCAGCGCGTCGCGCACCTGGGCTGCCAGTGACGCCAGATCCAGCCGCTGCTGTTCTTGCTGCGCGGCGATGTGCGGCGCAATCGCCGCTTGCAAGGCGACCGGATTGACTACTTCATAGGGCAGCGTCACCGACGAGGCGGCCATCAGATTCAGCGCGTCCTCGTTGCGCCGCCCGTGCGCGGTTTCTTCACAGCCCGCCGCCACCGGCTTCAGGCCATAGCAGCTCAGCCCGGCTTCCCGGGCGCGTTCCAGCAGCCGGCAACTGACCCAGGTCTTGCCCACCTCGGTATCGATACCGGTGACGAAGAACACGCCGCGCAGAACCGGCAGCCCGGAAAATCCGCTGCGGACAGGCTCACTCATGAGAACTCCCGATGATCAATGGTAAGCCGGAGGCTTGATGGTATGCGTGACCAGCACCCGCCAGGTCAGGGGCAAGCCCGCGTCCTCCCGGTACCGTTCATAGGCTTTGGTCATCGCCGTCCAGGCGCTTTTTCCCGTGAGCCCGCGCGACCGATCGGGGATATGCCCGACACCGCTGTTCTGGATACTGCGCGCCAGACTCTTCACATCCGGGTAGTACTCGGGCAACGAACCAGTACGCCATATCATGGGCTCCAGACCGGCGCCGGTCAGCACCCGCCGCCAGTCGCGTTCCGTCGGCAGAAAATTGACGTGGGTATGGTTATCCGCCACTGCCCAGCTGTCCTTCAGCTCCCGTAATGAACCGGCCAGCGGCAGACACAGCAGCAGGGAACCGCCCGGCACCAATACCCGTGCCAGTTCCTCCGCGACCCGCTGCGGCTGGCACCATTGCAAGGCAAAGTTGGAAAACACCAGCGCCTGGCTGGCCGTTGCCAACGGCAGTTGTTCGGCATCCGCACACAGCGGCTGGTAATGCTTTCCGGTGCGGTCCAGCTTGTGCGCCTGCTCCAGCATGGCCGGCGACAGATCCATGCCAATCCAGCGGAGGTCCGGCCAGCGTTCAAGCAGGGAATCCGCCTGTAATGCCGTGGCACAGCCGAGATCCACGGCGGTATCGCCCGACGGCGCCAATCCCGATGGCCATGTCCGTATCAGGTGATTGGCACAGACGGTCTGTATTTGGCCATGGGCATCATAGCTGGCAGCGGCGCGCCCGAAGCGCTCGCTCACTGCTTGCTTACGGGTAAGTAAAGAAGTGATGGTGATGGAAGTCATGAACAATCCGCGTAAAGACATCGGGAGACGACAGGAAGGCGACATGGGCCGCCCCCTCGATCAGCGCAGTGTCGCTCTGTTCGTTGAGCAAGGGAACCACGGCGTCCATGGCGGCCGCCGGGACGATGTGATCGTGTTCACCGAACACCATGCGCAGCGGCATGGTCAGCTGCGCCAGTTCATCCCGCAGGTCGCTGCGACGCAGAATCGCCAGCCCTTCCCGCAATGCCCGGTGGGCCGGCAGCCCGCAGAAGTAGAGAATGTCCTTGAGGCGGGCGATATCCTCGCGCATGCTTTGCGATCCCTTGCAGTTGAGCGCCAGAAAGCGCACCAACGCGGCTTCGTAGTCATCGCGGCACATCTGCTCGAAGGTATCGAACAGCTCCACCGGCATGGCCGCCGGCCAGTCGTCGGCCACCATGAAGCGGGGCGTGGTGGCCACGGTGACCACCGACTGCACCCGCTCGGGGTACATCAGCGCCAGGCGCAGCGCCACCAGCCCACCCAGGGACCAACCCAGCAGATGGGCGCGCGGCGGCATCACGCCGGCGACCTGCTCAGCCAGGAATTCAAGGGTGTAATCACGGTTGGGCAGCGGGCTTTGCCCCATGCCCGGCAAGTCCACCACGGTGACGCGGAAGCGTTCCAGCAGCGCCGGCACAATGTCGTCGAAGGCGATGGAATGCAGCCCCCAGCCGTGCAGCAGCACGATATCGCCAGCCTGTTCGTCGCTGACGCCGGTGGCGCGATAGGTGTTGTGGAAAGGAATCAGTTTCGGCACTTGGCAATCTCCAGAGCATCCAGCAGCTGCGCCACATCCTGCTCCCGGTGCGCCGCCGACAGCGTCACACGCAAGCGCGCCTGGCCGTCCGGCACGGTGGGCGGACGGATGGCGGCCACCAGAATGCCGCGCTCGGCGAG
>CAYMKZ010000071.1:12373-15334 GCA_964391345.1 uncultured Alcanivorax sp. | reverse complement strand
TTTATGTACGATAAATGAGCATTTTGAGCCGATTTTCAACGCCGTAATGGCAACGCAGATAGTTTTTAGACGCCCACCACGGATACCGCTTTGGTATTGAGGTACGCTTCCATGGCTTCCGGACCGCCCTCGGTGCCGTAGCCGGAATCCTTGATGCCGCCGAACGGCAGTTCCGCCGAGGTAGCGGCGGCCTGATTGATCCACACCATGCCGGCTTCCACGCGCTGGCTGAGCATCTGCACGTTTCTGAAGGAGCGCGTGAACGCATAGGCGGCCAGGCCGTAGGACAGGCGATTGGCCTCGGTGATGGCTTCTTCCAGCCGGTCGAAGGCGCGGATGCCGGCGATCGGCCCGAAAGGTTCGCTGTTGAACAGGTCCGCTGCCGTGGTCAGATTGCCGATCACGGTGGGGGCGAAAAAGTTGCCGGCTTCGCCAACGCGCTGGCCGCCGGTGAAAATCTCGGCGCCGTGCCGGCGTGCGTCTTCCACCACCTTTTCCATCGCCGCCACCCGGCGCGGATTGGCCAGCGGCCCCAGCGTGGTGCCTTCCTGCAGGCCGTCTCCCAGTGTCAGGGCCTGGGCTTGTGCGGTGAACGCCCTGGAAAATTCATTGACCAGGCTGCTGTGGACGAGAAAGCGCGTCGGTGAAATGCACACCTGGCCGGCATTGCGGAACTTGGCGGCGCTGGCGGTCTTGACGGCCAGCTCGAGGTCGGCGTCCTCGGCGACGATCACCGGCGCGTGGCCGCCCAGCTCCATGGTGACGCGCTTCATGTGTGCCCCGGCCAGCGCCGCCAGTTGTTTGCCGACGACGGTGGAGCCGGTGAACGTGACCTTGCGGATGATCGGGTGCGGGATCAGGTAATTGGAGATTTGCGCCGGATCACCGAACACCAGCCCGACGGTGCCGGCGGGCACGCCGGCATCGACGAAGGCTTGCAGCAGCGCGGCGGGCGAAGCGGGGGTTTCCTCCGGCGCCTTGACCAGGAAGGAACAACCGGTGGCCAGCGCCGCGCCCAGCTTGCGCACGATCTGGTTGATCGGGAAATTCCACGGCGTGAAGGCCGCCACCGGGCCCACCGGCTCCTTGAGCACCAGTTGCTGCGCCCGCGGGTTGCGTGCCGGCACGATGCGCCCGTAGACACGCAGCCCTTCGTCGGCGAACCATTCGATGATGGTGGCCGCCGCCAGCACCTCGCCGCGCGCTTCCGCCAGTGGTTTGCCCTGTTCCAGGGTCAGCAGGCGGGCGATGGCCGGAGCCCGCTCGCGCACCAGGGCGGCGGCGCGGCGCAGGGTGTCTGCACGCTCGTGCGCCGGCAGCTCGCGCCAGCTCTCGAAGCCGCTCTGCGCGGCCTGCAATGCCTGGTCCAGGTCGGCGATATCGGCGTGGGCCACCTTGCCGATGACCAGCCCGGTGGCCGGATTGACCACTTCCAGGGTTTTGCCGCTGGCGGCGTCCCGCCACTGGTTGGCGATCAGCAGACGGGTATCGGGATAGCTGGAGTCGGACATGAGGCGGGTTCCTGTGCTGAAGTAGGGGAATTATTGCAACTGGGCCACCGGGCCGATTCGTCGATTCCGACGATCAGAAGTGGCAATGATTGTGACCATAATCGAAGCGCGTTTCGGAGTATCCGGCGTTGTGCCGGCTACGTCACTCCATACAACGAGCCTTCATTCAACAAGCATTCGTCCAACAAAATCAACGAAACGGAGCCTGCCATGCTCAGATCCCTGCTTGTTTCCTTCTTCCTCCTGCTTTCTCTGTCGCTTGCCGGCCTGGCCAGCGCGGCGGACAAGGCACCACTGCGTATCGCCTTCATCGACCCGGTCAGCGGGCCGGCGGCCAATCTCGGGCTGCCGGCGCTGGCGCAAATGCGTTTTGACGCGAAGCGCATCAACCAGGCCGGCGGCATCAATGGTCATCCCATCGAAATCGTCGTCATGGACAACAAGATGACCCCCAAACAGTCGCTGGTGGAGTTGCAGAAAGCCACCGACGACGGCATTCGCTACATCGTTCAGGGCATGGCGTCGTCCGTGGCCTCGGCGTTGCAGAGCGGGGTGGACAAGTACAATCAGCGCAACCCCGCCAAGCCGGTACTCTATTTCAATTACTCGGCGACGGATCCGGTGCTCACCGGTGATCGCTGCTCCTTCTGGAGCTTCCGTTTCATCGGCAACACCTACATGACCATGAACGTGCTGACCAACTGGGTCGCCACGCACAAGGACATTCACAAGATTTTCCTGATCAACCCGGATTACAGCTTCGGCCATGCGGTGGCCGAGTCGGCGCGCAGAATGCTCAAGGAGAAGCGCCCGGACGTGAAGATCGTCGGTAGCGCCTTCCAGCCGACCCTGAAGGTCAAGGACTTCTCGCCCTACATCACGCAGATCAAGGCGTCCGGCGCGGACGCGGTGATTACCGGCAATTTCGGTAACGACATGAGCCTGCTGGTGAAGGCGGCGGCCAGCTATGGGCTGAACATCCCGATTCTCACCTATTTTGGCAACAGCCCCGGCACCGTGGCCACCGTGGGTGAGAGTGCCGTCGGACGGCTTTACGTGGCCGCCGATGCCGCCGGCGACTACACCAACCCGATACTCGCCCAGCGCCAGGTGAAGCTGCGCGAAGAGAGCGGCTGGGATCTGAACATGCCGCGCATCACCTACATGCTGGAAATGTTGCAGCAGGCGGCGAAAAAGGCCGACAGCATCGACCCGGTGAAGGTGGCCTTTGCTCTCGAAGGCATGAAATACGACTCGCTCCGCGGCGAGGTGATCATGCGCGCCAAGGATCACCAGATTCTGCTGCCTTATTATGTGTCGGTGCTGAAAGATGGCATGAAGATCGGCGCGGATGGCACGAACGGGCTCAATTTCCATACGCTGAAGAAATATTCGGCGCAGGACGTGGCCCTGCCGACCACTTGCCACATGCGTCGTCCCCAGTGACCGA
>CAYMKZ010000071.1:10844-12273 GCA_964391345.1 uncultured Alcanivorax sp. | reverse complement strand
GAACGGCCGCGGCCGGAGCCGGCGGCGGGAGAGGTGCGCATCCGTGTCGCCTATGCCAGCGTGTCGTTCGCCATCACCCTGATGGTGGCCGGCACCTACCAGCGCAAATCGGTGCCGCCTTTCGTGCCGGGCGCGGAGGTGAGTGGCGTGATCGATGCGCTCGGCGAGGGCGTGGACGGTTTCCAGCTCGGTGAGCCGGTGGTGGCCATCATCGTCCGTGACGGCGGCTATGCCGAATACGTCAGCGCGCCGGTGCATACTGTCTACAAGGTGCCCGCCGCGCTGCCGCTGGACCAGGCCGTTTGCGTGCCGATTTCCTACGGCACGGCCTACGCGGGATTGATCTGGCGCGCAAAGTTGCAGGCCGGCGAGACGCTGCTGGTGCACGGCGCGGCGGGCGCGCTGGGCATGGCGGCGGTGCAGATCGGCGCGATGACCGGCGCCACGGTGGTTGCCACGGCCAGTTCAATAGAAAAAATTGATGCGGCCCTGGTCGCTGGTGCCGTCGAGGCTATCGACTACACCCAGCGCAGCTTTCGCGATGATGTGAAAAGCATGACCGAAGGTCGCGGCGTCGATGTGGTGTTCGATCCGGTGGGCGGCGATGTGCTCAACGATTCGCTGCGCGCGGCGGCGGTGGAAGGGCGCATCGTTACCGCCGGCTTTGCCGGTGGCACCATTCCCCAGGTTCCGGCCAATATTCTGCTGGTCAAGAACCTCAGCCTGCTGGGGCTGAATTACAGCGAGTATTTTGGCTGGGGCACCCGTGAC
The DNA here is from genome assembly GCA_964391345.1 of uncultured Alcanivorax sp. Taxonomy (GTDB): domain Bacteria; phylum Pseudomonadota; class Gammaproteobacteria; order Pseudomonadales; family Alcanivoracaceae; genus Alloalcanivorax. Next base: position 11,502 of record CAYMKZ010000071.1, on the reverse strand, counting down.
CGCAGCGCCGAATTCGCGCCCCGTGTGCAGTCCATGGTGGCGACGCTGTTCGAGGCAGTGATGGCGGGGCGGCTGCGGCCCACCATCAGCCGGCGCTGGCCGATGGCGGAGGTGGTGCAAGCGCTGGACCAGTTGAAGGATCGGCGCTCCATCGGCAAGGTGGTGCTGTCCATGGATTCAGCCTGACCCGGCCTGCGTGACTGGCAAGCGGAGGATATTCGGTTGCTTTCTTGATGTTATGGTATAACATGTCGTCTCAATCGGGCTGACAAGAACACCAATCCCCATGTACTGCCGTGGCCGGCCGAGAGCCGCATACCTGTATCCGCTGATCGCGATCATTCTGCTCGTGCAGGCGGTGCTGGCCGTGCATGACGGTGTACACGCCACGCTGGTCAGCGATCATTGCAGCATCGCGCAACTGTCGCACGGAGTCTCCAGCCCGCTGCCGGTGGATGCGCTGTCCGCGCCCAGCCGCTTCGTTCCCCCGCGTGCCGCCGATCAGGCGCCGCCGCCGGCGGTTCGTAGCCAAGCTCCCTCCCACACCCGCATTCGCGCTCCCCCTTCGCAACCATCCTTCATTTGAGTTTCCTGTCCGCCGTCCTTCCGCCCGTGCAGAGCGGAGTGGATTCTGCGACTACGCGCAGAATGACGTGGG
>CAYMKZ010000071.1:0-10744 GCA_964391345.1 uncultured Alcanivorax sp. | reverse complement strand
CTTCCGCCCGTGCAGAGCGGAGTGGATTCTGCGACTACGCGCAGAATGACGTGGGCGTCCTTCCGCCCGTGCAGAGCGGAGTGGATTCTGCGACTACGCGCAGAATGACGTGGGTGTCCTGCCGCTCGTGCAGAGCGGAGGGCGGACGGTCGAGTGCACCTGATACCTTGAAAGGACTGGTTTGATGACAAGAACAGCGTTTGACCGCTACCTGCTGGTGGCGGTATTGACAGTGGGATTACCCCTATGGAGCAGCCCCGTGCGGGCGGCCGACAATGGCGCCGGCAAGAGCGAAGGCAACAGTGGGCCGGTGACCACGGACCCGGCCCGCCCGGCCGACAAGGCGGCGGCCGACAGAATCGCAGACGGGAAAACCCCGGTCAGCAAGACACTCAACGGCCAGGCAGCCGGCAACGAGACAGCAACCGGCAAGCCGGCGTCGGCAACGGAGCTGGAGGCCATCACCGTGACGGCATTGCCCGGCAACCAACAGGCCGACCAACTGATCAAGCCGGTGTCGGTGCTGGCCGGTGATCGTCTCAACGACGTGAAAGGCACCACCATCGGCGACACGGTGGCGAAGATTCCCGGCGTGCAGACCACCTCGCTGGGACAGGCCGTGGGGCGACCGGTGATTCACGGTCTCGGCGGCCCGCGCGTGGCGGTGACCGAAAACGGCCTGGGTTCGGGCGATGTGTCCAGCATCAGCCAGGACCATGCGGTGACGGTGGAGCCGTTTCTGGCCGACCGCATCGAGGTATTGAAAGGGCCGTCCACTCTGCTTTACGGGTCCGGCGCCATTGGCGGCGTGGTCAACGTGGTGGATGGCCGCATTCCGCGGAAAGCGCCCGAGAACGGCTTCAGCGGCCGTTACGAATCACGTTTCGACAGCGTTTCCGATGGTCAGACGCACATGATGAGCCTGGACGCGGGCAGCGATCATTTCGTGCTGCACGTGGATGGCCTGCACCGGCGCGACAAGGATTACCGGACGCCGGCGGACTATGGCGGCGAGGAGGGCGAGAATCGCCTGCATGGCCGCCTGCCCAACAGCAATGTGGAAACCAATACCGGCGCCATCGGCGGTTCCTGGCTGGGTGATTGGGGTTATCTGGGCGCCAGCGTGTCACGCTATCTGGATGATTACGGCAGCCCGGCGGAGCCCGGTGACGCCGCCGCCGGCGAAGACCCGGTGCACCTGCGCATGGCGCAGACCCGCTACGACGTCAAAGGCGGGCTGAACGACCCCTTCGCCGGCGTCAGCAAGCTGGAATTCAGCCTCGGCCACACCGACTACCAGCACACCGAGTATGAGGGCGATGACCCGGATACCACCTTCACCAACCGCTCCGATCAGGCGCGCATCCTGCTCACGCACCAGCCACTGGCGGGCTGGCAGGGCACCGTCGGCACCCAGTTCTTCAACCGCAAGTTCGCGGCGCTGGGCGACGAAAGTTTCATTCCGAAAACCGAAACCCGCGGCGCCGGGCTGTTCATCACCGAACAGTACCAGTGGCGGCAGGTGAAATTCGAGGCCGGTGCACGGGTGGATCAGCAAAGCAGCGATCCGCAAAACGGCGCGCAGCGCACTTTCCACCCGCAGAGCTTTTCCGCTGGCGCCAGTTGGCAGATCGCCGCGCCCTGGCGTCTGACGCTGAACCTGGATCGTTCGCAGCGCGCTCCCGCCGAGGAGGAACTGTTTGCCAACGGCCCGCACGAAGGCTCCAACTCCTATGAGGTGGGCAATCCGGACATGAAGCTGGAAACCGGCAACCAGGCGGAACTGGGGCTGCATTTCGACGGCTCGCTGATAGACGCCAAACTGTCGGTTTACGTCAACCACTTCGACAACTTCATCTACCTCAAATCCACCGGCCAGGACGACTACAACGGCAGTGGTTTGCAGCGCCGCGACTGGGCGCAGGACGACGCCGATTTCCACGGTGCCGAGGCCGAAGCCACCCTGCATCTGGCGCGCAATGCCAGCGGCACCTGGGATCTGCGCACCTACGGCGATACCGTGCGCGCCAAGCTGTCCGATGGCGGCGGCAACGTGCCGCGTATCCCCGCCGGGCGGCTGGGCAGCGAGCTGCAATGGCACAGAGAGACCTGGCGCGCCAGTGTCGGCGCCGTGCACTATTACACTCAGGACAAGGTGGCACGCTACGAAAGCGAAACCGATGGCTTCACCCTGGTCAACGCGCATCTCGGCTGGACCTTCCTGACCACCGACCGCACGCAATGGGAAGCTTTCGTGGACCTGCACAACCTGACCGATCGCACGGCGCGTCTGGCCACATCGCTGTTCAAGGATGAATCGCCGCTGCCGGGCCGCAACGTTTCGGCGGGCGTGCGGGCCTGGTTCTGACCGGACGGACGGCGGGGAAAGGAACTTTTCCGCCGTCCGGCGTCTCCAATGATGCACTGTGGCAGGCTGTGCGCCGGTTTTTCCGATGATCGTCATCATTTCGTCATCCGCCGGCGTTAGGCTGCATTCACCTTGGTGAGACAGTATCAAGGAGTTGAAAAAAACAAGGAGATTTCAATGGACCTGTATCTTGAAGAACGTCTGGAAGATCGCTTCTGGCTGGAAAATCTGGAAGAACTCGATGACGATGGCTGGGTGGATGATGGTGTAGAGCTGTAAGCAGCCACTGAAACCGTTTTCCTCCCGCTTTCCCGCTTTTCCCTTTCCCGCTCATCCCTTTCACTGAGCCAGCCCCGGCCAGCCATGCGGATGCGCCCAACGTGGCGCGGCAGCGGCGTTTCTGTTAAAAACGCCGGTCTGGACCCGTGCCGTGATACCCTGCACGGATCACAAATGGCGGTGGCGCGCATTTTGTCGCGTGCCACCTTTCAGGGCCGCCCGGCTTTGGTGGCCTGACAGTCAACAGGCTTGTGCCGTGTCCCAGGAAAAATTTCGCAATATCGGTCTGCTGGCCCGCTCGGAAAGCGAGCAGGCGATGTATTCCATGCGCCAATTGATCCATTTTCTGCATGGCCGTGGCTGCAACGTGATACTCGATCAGGTGACCGCCGCCGGCCTTCCCGAAATGGGCTTGCAAGCGGCCAACGCCACGCAGATGGGCCAGGCCTGTGATCTGGTCATCGTCGTCGGCGGTGATGGCAGTCTGCTGGGCGCGGCCCGCAACCTGGCCCGTTACGGCGTGCCGGTGCTGGGCGTCAACCGCGGCCATCTGGGCTTTCTCACCGATATTCTGCCCTCGGAGATCGAATCCCGGGTAGGGCAGGTGCTGGATGGCGAATACACCACGGAACGGCGTTTCCTGCTGGACATGGAAGTGCGCCGTGGCAAGAGCGTGATGGGCGAGGGCAACGCCCTCAACGATGTGGTGCTGCTGTCCGGTGACAACGTGCACATGATCGATTTCGAGCTGTCCATTGATGGCCATTTCGTCTACAACCAGCGCTCCGACGGGCTGATCGTCTCCACTCCCACCGGCTCCACCGCCTATGCCCTGTCCTGCGGCGGGCCGATCATGCATCCGCGCCTGGACGCCATGGTGCTGGTGCCGATGAATCCCCACGTGCTCACCAGCCGCCCGCTGGTGGTGGATGGCAACAGCGAGATCAAGATCCGCATCACCACCGAGAAGGTCAATCCGCTGGTCAGTTGCGACGGTACGGAAGGCACCCGCCTGCAAGTCGATGACGTGATCGCCATTCGCAAGAAGCCCCATCGCCTGCACCTGATCCACCCGCCCGGCCATGATTTCTACCAGTCCTGCCGTTCCAAGCTGGGCTGGAGCACGCGCCCCGGTCACTGATTGTCGGGCTGGGCCAGCGGGCCGCCAGCGCCTATACTGTACAGCCCGTTTCCGTTCCCTCCGTAGATAGGTTTTCCATGGCTGATCCGACTTTCCAACAACTGATCGATTCCATGACCCCGGAGATCTGGCAGAACATGCGGCGCTCCGTGGAGCTGGGGCGCTGGCCGGACGGCCGGCCCGTCAGCGGCCAGCAGCGCCAGTTGTGTCTACAGGCGATGATCGCCTGGGAAACCCGCAACCTGCCCGAAGAGGAACGCACCGGCTACGTGCCGCCAGCCTGCCATCCCGAGGAGGCGCCGCCACAGCCGGTGTTTCTGCGGCCGGCACGAGTTTGCAGTACCGACAAAGGAGAACAGTGATGAGAGACGGCCACCCAAACACGCCGGTGACACGGCTGGCGGATTACCGCCCGCCCGCGTTTCTACTGCGCCACACTCATCTGGATGTGGACATTCACGACGGCCGCACCACGGTGACGGCGGAACTGCAACTGTACCGCAACCCGGCCCGCCAGGACCGCCCGGAGGAACTGCAACTCAATGGCCGGGAGCTGGCACTGGTCTCCCTGTTCGTGGATGGCCGTCAACTGCACGGCGACCAATACCGGCTGGATGAGGACACCCTGAGCGTGCCCGGCGTGCCGGATGATTTCACGCTGAAATCCGTGGTGCACATCGAGCCGGAGCGCAACACCGCGCTGGAAGGGCTGTACCGCTCCAACGGCATGTATTGCACCCAATGCGAGGCTGAAGGATTCCGCCGCATCACCTTTTTTCCCGACCGCCCGGATGTACTGAGCCGCTTCACCACGGTGATTCACGCCGACAAGGCGCGCTATCCGCTGCTGCTGTCCAACGGCAACCCGGTTAGCCAGGGCGACGAGGCCGATGGCCGCCATTACGCCACCTGGGAAGATCCGTTCCCGAAACCCTGTTATCTGTTCGCGCTGGTGGCCGGTGATCTGGCCTGCCTGGAAGACGAGTTCACCACTGCTTCCGGCCGCCGCGTGGCGCTGCGGCTGTACGCCGAACACCGTGACCTGGAAAAGCTCGGCCACGCCATGGATTCCCTGAAACGGGCCATGGCCTGGGATGAGCGCGTGTTCGGCCGCGAGTACGATCTGGACATTTTCCAGATCGTCGCGGTAAGCCATTTCAACATGGGGGCGATGGAGAACAAAGGGCTCAACATTTTCAACACTTCTTGCGTGCTGGCTCATCCCTCCACCACCACCGACGCCACCTTCGAGCGCGTGGAATCGGTGGTGTCGCACGAATATTTCCACAACTGGAGCGGCGATCGGGTGACCTGCCGGGACTGGTTCCAGCTCAGCCTCAAGGAAGGTTTCACGGTATTCCGCGATCAGGAATTCTCCTCGGACCAGAACTCGCGCACGGTGGTGCGGGTGGAGAACGTGGATTTCCTCATCAACCAGCAATTCCCGGAAGATCAGGGGCCCATGGCGCACCCGGTGCGTCCGGCGGAATATCAGAAAATCGACAATTTCTACACGCGCACGGTTTACGAAAAAGGCGCGGAAGTGGTGCGCATGCAGAGCCAGTTGCTGGGGCCCGAGCAGTTCCGCCGCGCCACCGATCTGTACTTCCAGCGCTTCGATGGCCAGGCGGTGACCTGCGATGATTTCGTCGCCTGCATGGAAGAGGTGTCCGGCCTCGATCTGACCCAGTTCAAACGCTGGTACAGCCAGGCGGGCACGCCGCTGCTGACGGTCACCGACGATTATGTCACCAAGGCGGACGGTGGCGGCGAATACCGGCTGTCGTTCCACCAGCAAACGCCGCCGACGCCGGGACAGCCGCACAAGGAGCCGCTGATGATTCCCGTGCGGCTGATGTTGCGCGGTGCCGCCGGTCAGGCGCTGGAAATGGACAACGAAGGCACTGTCGAGGATGTCATCGTGCTGCGCGAGCAGCAGGAAACACGGGTATTCCAGGTGCCGGAGCGGCCGACGCCATCACTGCTGCGCGGTTTTTCCGCGCCGGTGGCGCTGCACTACGCCTACAGCGAAGAACAGTTGCGTCTGCTGCTGGCCCACGATGATGACGGTTTCGTGCGCTGGAACGCCGCCCAGCAGCTGTATTTTCCGGCTCTGGAACGGATCATGGACGGCGCCGACGTACAGCACGAAGCGCAACGTCTGGCGCTGCTGATGGAACTGGTGCTGAACAATGTCGAGGAAGACTTCGCCGGCGCTGCGCTGTTGCTCACGTTGCCCACGGAAACGGCGCTGGGCGACCGCCGCAAACCACTGGACCCGGAGCCGGTGCATCAGGCACTGAAAGCACTGCGCGCGGCACTGGGCGTCGAGCTGCGAAGCGTGTGGCGGCACTGGGCGGGAGTCATGCGCGACGCCGAATACCAGGGTGATGGTGCAGCGCGTGGCCGCCGCCGTTTGCGCCAGGTGGCCCTCAATTATCTGGCCAGCGCCGCTGCGTTGGATGAGACGGAAGGCAAGCGGGTCGCGCAATATTTGACGGACGTATTGGCCGCGCCCACCTGCATGACCGAGGAGCTGGGCGCGCTGCGGGCGCTGGTACATCATGATCTGCCGGGAGCGGCGCAGGCGTTGCAGCGCTTCGAGCAACGCTGGCGCGACGAGGCGCTGGTCATGGACCAGTGGTTCGCGGTGCAGGCCACGATGCCCGCCGGGGCCACGGCGGTGCGGCAGGCGGAGAAACTGCTCGATCATCCGGCCTTCGAGTGGACCCTGCCGAATCGCGTGCGCGCGGTGGTGGGCACGCTGGTCGGTGGCAACCCGTCGGCGTTTCATGCCCCTGGTGGCGAAGGCTACCGCTTCTTCGCCGCGGCGCTGAAAAAGCTGGATGCCATCAATCCGCAGGTGGCCGCCCGTCTGGCTGGCGGCGCGGCGCGTCTGGACTGGCTGAAACCGGCGCTGGCCAAACAGTTGCGCGAGGCATTGCAGGGTATTCGCCCGGGGGCTTCCGCCAATCTCGCGGAAGTGCTGGATCGAATTCTGTAAGCTCATACCCAGGCAGACTGCTGAAAGGCCGAGAGGAACCCGCATGCTTTACCCACTGGCCCGGCCCTTGCTGTTCGCATTGCCGGCGGAGACTGCCCACGGGCTGACACTGGCGCTGCTGCGGCATGGCGCCGGCCAACTGTGGCCGGATCGGGTGCCGGAACGGCCGGCCACGGTGATGGGCCTCAATGTACCCAATCCGGTTGGCCTGGCCGCTGGGCTGGACAAGAACGGCGAGTGCATCGATGGCCTGGCGGCGTTGGGTTTCGGCTTTCTCGAAGTGGGCACCGTGACGCCGCGCCCGCAGCCTGGCAATCCGCGTCCGCGCCTGTTTCGTCTGCCCGCCGCCCGCGCCCTGATCAATCGCATGGGCTTCAACAACCACGGCGTGGATACCCTGGTGGCCAATGTCCGCGCCAGCCGCTACAAAGGTGTGCTCGGCATCAACATCGGCAAGAACAAGGACACCCCGCTGGAGTCGGCCGTCGACGACTATCTGCTGTGCCAGCGCAAGGTCCACGCGCTGGCCAGTTACCTGGTGGTCAACGTTTCCTCGCCCAACACGCCGGGGCTGCGCACGCTGCAACATGGCGCCGCGCTGGACAGTCTGCTGGGGCGCTTGCGTGAAGAGCAAACGCGGCTGGACCAGAGCAATGGCCGGCAAGTGCCGCTGGTGATCAAGATCGCCCCGGACAACAGCGCCGAGGAACTGACGGAAATGGCCGAAGCCTTCGTGCGCCACGGCATCGATGGCGTTTGTGTCGGCAACACTACACTGGAGCGCCCGGCGGTGGGGCGGCTACGCCACGGCCAGGAGCAGGGCGGGTTGAGCGGCGCGCCGCTGAAACCGATCGCCAACCAGGCACTGCAAACCATGGCCCGGGCGCTGGACGGGCGGCTGCCGGTCATTGGCGCCGGCGGCATTCTCGATGCTCGTGACGCTGTGGAAAAGCGTCGCCTTGGCGCTGATCTGGTACAGATTTATTCCGGCCTGATTTACGAAGGGCCGGGCCTGATCCGGCATATCGTCGAAGCCTGGTGACGCGGCCGGCGCTGATCTCCAGGGGCGCTCTCTCGCGGCGTTGCCACATATCCGTATCTTATCAGCTATACTTCCTAGTGGTGCTGTGCTACATCAACCGATATGGTCATGGGCAGCAGGGGCTGAGGTAGTGCGAGAGAGAGTGCTCGATTGGTTGCAGCGGGCGCCAGTGGCAACTGCCCTGGAAGTTCGTGATACGGTAGCGGTGCAGATTGTTTTCATCATGACCGGTATCGTCGTTCCTCTCCTGGGTCTGGGGTATGTGCTGGACCATCCCATGGAACCTTTCTCGTGGCACAGTGGGAGCACACTGTATCTGGCGGTGATTGTGGGCGCCACGGCGCTCGCCTGCCGTTACTGATTCTTTGCCTGCACACGGGCGCCGGCCTGCAGGAACCGGCTTTTGCGTGGATGCTGGCGTTACCGCCTCTGGCGCTGGCCGGCATGGTGTCCGGCCGCCGCACCCTGTGGCTGATGCTGCTGTTTCTTCAGTGTTGCGTTCTGGCCGGCGCACTTCACGATCTGTTCTTCGCGGGCCACCCGGTGGGAATACCGGGGGTAATGTCCGCCGCCATCGTTGTGAGCAGCGGGTTGCTGACGGCGGCGATACTCTTTGATGTGATGGCGGCGATGATCGGCGCCGGCCTGGATGGCATTCGCGTGCGCGACCAGCAACTGGTGGCGACCGAGCGCCGTATCCGCGAGGAGGAGGAACGGCGGGAAAAGGTGGTGGGCCACCTGATCCACGGACAGAAAACCAAGGCCATGGGGCAACTGGCCGGCGGCATCGTTCATGACCTCAATAACATCCTCGGCATCATCCTCGGTTACGCCCAGTGGCACCAGCGCCGTTCCCGGCCCGAGGACTTGAAAAAAGCGCTGATCGGCGTGGAAAACGCCGCCCATCGTGGCGTGGCGGTGAGCCGCAAGCTGCTTGGTTTCAGCCGCTATGACGCCAATCACCGGGAAGTGTTCGATATCGGCGAAGCGCTGTTTTCCCTGCGCGGAACCTTGCGTCAACTGTTCGACCCCCGCGTGTCGATCAGCGTCACGCCGGTCGATGTCGGCTTGCCGATTCGCTTCGACCGCGACGAATTCGAGCTGGCGATACTCAATGTCGCCAGCAACGCCCGTGATGCCATGCCGGAGGGCGGGCGCTTCGAGATCAGCGTGGCCCTGGATGAAGCCAGTGAAAGCGGAGCCTGGGTGCGGATCAGCCTGCGAGACAATGGCTGCGGCATGAGCCCGGCGGTGCAGCAGAGAATTTTCGAACCCTCTTTCACCACCAAACGCTCTTCCGGCGGCAACGGCCTGGGGCTGGCGGTGGTCAGCATGATCGTCGGCGAGTCCGGCGGCCGGGTTCAGGTCGAAAGCAGCCCGGGGCAGGGCAGCCGCATCACGCTGACGCTGCCGTTGGTGCAGCGCACGTCGCTGCGCGGAGCGGCGCCGAGGGTGTTGCTGGTGGACAACGATACGGCATTGCGGGCGGCCCTGACGGCGGCGCTGGAAGGAAAGGGTTGCCAGGTGTTGTGCGCCCGGGAAAGCGCCGAGGCGGAGCGGCTGGTGCAGCGCGGTGAGGTTCCGGACGTGCTGGTGATGGATTATCACATGCCGGATATCAATGGTCCGGCCCTGATTCACCGCCTGCGAGCCGAACATGGGGCTGGTTACCAACGGCTACTATGTCGCTCTGCGCGCGCAGATCAGTGATGACGTTTTTGTCTGTTCGATGCCGCTGTTCCACACGGCCGGATCGGTGATGAGCGTACTGGGCTGCCTCACCACCCGCTCGACGCTGGTGCTGGGCCTGCTGTTCGAGCCGGACCTGATACTGAGCGCCATCGAAGCGGAACGCGCCACCAAGGCCGGCGGCGTTCCCACCATGTTGCTGGCGCTGATGGAACAGTTGAAGAAGAAAACCTACGATATTTCTTCGCTGAACCTGATGGAATCCGGCGGCGCGCCGGTACCCGTGGCCCTGGCGCAACGGGTGCGGAGTGAACTGGGCGCGGACCTGGTCACCGTATACGGGCAGACCGAACTGAGCCCGGTGGTTTGCCAGACCTCGCCGGATGACAGCATCGAGGACAAGGCGCAAACCGCCGGCAGGCCGCTGTGGAACGCGGAAGTCAGAATCGCGGACCTCCGCTCCGGCGAGCCCGTTGCACTGGGCGAAGAAGGGGAAATACAGGTACGTGGCTACCAGACCATGCTGGAATATTTCGACGATCCCGAAGCCACGGAGAAAACCCTGCTGGCCGATGGCTGGCTGCGCAGCGGGGACCTGGGTACCATGGACCCGCGTGGCTTCCTCAAGGTCACCGGGCGCCTCAAGGACATGATCATCCGTGGCGGCGAGAACATCTATCCCGCCGAAATCGAATCTGTGCTCATGAACCATGCAGCGGTGGAGGACGTCAGCGTCTTCGGCATGGCGGACGACCACTGGGGTGAAATCGTGGCGGCGGCGATCCGCTTCAAGGCCGGTGTGGCCCGGCCCACCGCCGAGTCGCTGAAAGCTCACTGTCGCCAGCATCTGGCGCCGCACAAGGCGCCGAGCGCCTGGTTTGCCTGTGATGCCTTCCCGTTGACGGGTTCGGGAAAGGTGCAGAAATTCCGGCTCAGAGAACAGGTGTCGGAAAACAGCCTGCAGCGATTCTGAAGGCCCTGATACCGGCCCGCTGTGCGGATTGGGGATCGATCTTCGTGCGGATACTGGAGGTACAACATGATTTTCCGGCAACTGTTCGATACCACTTCTTCGACCTACACCTACCTGCTCGCTGACGAGAGCAGCCGCCAGGCGTTGCTGATCGATCCTGTATTCGGCCAGGTGGGGCGCGATCTTGCGCTGATTGAAGAGCTCGGCCTGGAGCTGGCGCTGGCGGTGGATACTCACGCCCATGCGGA
>CAYMKZ010000070.1:8799-15361 GCA_964391345.1 uncultured Alcanivorax sp. | reverse complement strand
GAGCGTCCAGCCGCAAGGCATCGAGATCATGGCGCCGCCGGGCATGGAAGAGATGACCAGCCAGCTGCAAAACATGTTTTCACGCATGGGCAGCGGCCGCACCAAGAGCCAAAAACTGAAGGTACGTGATGCCCTGCGTCTGCTGCGCGACGAAGAGGCCGCCCGCTTCATCAACGAAGACGAGCTGAAAGTGCAGGCCATCGAACTGGTGGAAAACCACGGCATCGTTTTCATCGACGAAATCGACAAGGTGGCGAAGCGCGCGGAAACCGGCGGCACGGATGTATCCCGCGAAGGCGTGCAACGCGACCTGCTGCCGCTCATCGAAGGCTCCACGGTCAGCACCCGCTACGGCATGGTGCACACCGACCACATTCTGTTCATCGCCTCCGGGGCCTTCCACCTGGCCAAACCCAGCGACCTGATTCCGGAGCTGCAAGGCCGCTTGCCGATCCGCGTCGAACTGAACGCCCTGACCCCGGACGACTTCGAGCGCATCCTCACCGAGCCGAAATGCTCGCTCACCGAGCAGTACCGTGCTCTGCTGGAAACCGAAGGACTGCAACTGACGTTCACCGGGGACTGCATCCGCCGTATCGCGGAAGTGGCCTGGCAGGTCAACGAGCGCACCGAAAACATCGGCGCCCGCCGCCTGCACACGGTGATGGAAAAGCTGCTTGAGGAAATCAGCTACGACGCCGACAGCCTCGCCACCCAGTACCACGACGGCGCCCCGCTGGTGCTCGACGCCGAAGCCGTCGACCGCTACCTCGGCGAACTGGCCGACGACGAGGACCTCAGCCGCTATATTCTCTAGCGGCCGGGGTCATGGATAGCGGCGCACGCCTGCAACACTACCTGGAACGCTTTTTCGCTCTGCGCCAGCAGGGCGACGACGCGCTGTTCCTGTCGCGCCTGCGCTGTTTCCAGGACTGGCAGCGCCAGCGGTTGATGACCACCCACCATGCGTTGCTCGACGATCCGCAGACCGCGCCGGGGGTGGCGTTTCTGCTCGATGATGTCTACGGCGGCCGCGACTTGCTGCCGGTGGCGCGGGAAATCGTCCGCGCCCTGCCCAAGGCCATGAAACTGCTGCCGGAGCGGGTCATGGCCACCAGCGCCAGCGCGCTGGAAGCGGCGATTCTCACCCAGGAGCTGGACGAAGCGGCGGTGACGCTGCTTGGCGAGCGGCTGGACAGGCCGCTGGACGAGCACGCCTACATCGACGCTTACCGGGCTCTGGGGCATCAGCAGCAACGCCACCGGCAGTTGCAGCTGATGATGGAACTGGGCCAGCATCTGGACCGTCATGTGCGTTCGCGCATGGTTCGCACCACTTTCCGGCTGGTGCGCAAACCGGCTCATGCGGCCGGCTTCGTGAACCTGTATGATTTCATCGATCGCAGCTTCCGGGCGATGAAACCGGTGCCCAGCGTGGCCCGGCTGCTCGGGGCGGTGATGGCCCGCGAGACGGTGATCATGGAGAGGCTGTTCGCCGGCCATCCGGCTCCGTTCGCGGACGATTGAAGGCCGTATCAAACGGCACGCCCGGAATTCATTGGCCAGCGCATTCGAGGAACCCCCATCGATGAGTGATGTAAAAGACGATCAGGTCACCCACTTTGGTTACCAGCAGGTGCCGTGGCGCGAAAAGCAGCAGCGCGTGGCCGGCGTGTTCCGTTCGGTGGCGGGCAAATACGATGTCATGAACGACCTGATCTCCATGGGCAGCCATCGCATTCTCAAGCGCATGACCATCGAGCTGGCCGGTGTACGGCCGGGGCAGCGGGTGCTGGATCTGGCCGGCGGCACCGGTGATCTGGCGATCAAATTCTCGCGGCTGGTGGGCGACAGCGGCCAGGTGGTGCTGGCCGACATCAACGACGCCATGCTGGCGGTCGGCCGTGACCGTCTGATCGACGCCGGCTGCGGCCACAACACTCAGGTGGCGCAGGTCAACGGCGAGAGCCTGCCGTTCGCGGACAACAGCTTCCACTGCATCACCATCGCTTTCGGTCTGCGCAACATCACCGACAAGGACGCCGCCCTGCGTTCCATGCTGCGCGTTCTCAAACCCGGCGGGCGGCTGCTGGTGCTGGAGTTTTCCAAGCCGGTCAATCCACTGCTGTCGAAAGCCTACGACGCCTATTCCTTCGCAGTCTGGCCACGCCTCGGCAAGCTGGTGGTCAACGACGCCGCCAGCTACCAGTACCTGGCCGAATCGATTCGCATGCACCCGGATCAGGACAGCCTCAAACAGATGATGGACGAGGCTGGCTACCAGCGCAGCGAGTATTTCAACATGCTGGGCGGGATCGTCGCCCTGCACCGGGGGTTCAAGGTCTGATGTCGGAACCCAGGCTGCTTTCTGCCACGCTGATCGCCGCCGTTGAGCGTGCCGTCAACGCGGCGCTGCGCAGCGACCCGGCCAGCGCCGCCCGCCTGGCCGGCTACGCCGGACGCCGGCTGGCCATCCGGCTGACGCTGCCGCCCGCCGCCGCGCAGGTGTTGATCGCCGAGCACGGCGTGGATATCCAGCTGCACAGCGAGGCAACGGCGGACGTCACGGTGACCGGCAATCCGCTGGATCTGGCGGCGCTGCTGTTCGACTGGCGGCGCCAGCCCTCGGCCATCGGTGGCACTCTGCGCATCGCAGGCGACCGGGAGTTCTTGCAGGCATTGCGGGAAATCGCTGGCGGCCTGAACATCGACTGGGGCGCTCTGCTGGAGCCGCGGCTGGGCGGTGAGTTGGCCCAGCAGATCGACTTCAGCAGCCGCCGCCTGTTCGGCTGGGCACAGCAGGCGCTATCGCGACTGGGCGAGCAGGTCAGCGATTACCTGGCCGGCGAATCCGGGCTGATGGCGTTGCGCCGTGACGTGCATGCCTTCTGTCAGGACGTGGATGAACTGCGTGGTGACGTCGATCGGCTGGATGCGCGCATCCAGCATTTGCAGAACAGGAAACCATCCCTCTGATGCCACCCATTCTCCGTTTGCTGGTCGTCGTTCATGTGGTCTGCCGTTACCGGCTGCTGTCGCTACTGCCGTCGCATACGCTGCGGCCGCTGCTGATCGTTTGCCAATATCTGGTCCCGTCCAGTTGGCTCGGTACCGGCAAGCTGAGCGACGGCGAGCGCCTGCGTCAGGCGCTGGAACGGCTGGGCCCGATCTTCATCAAGTTCGGCCAGTTGCTGGCCACCCGGCGCGACGTGCTGCCACCGGAGTGGATCACCGCCCTGGCGCAATTGCAGGATCAGGTGGCGCCGTTCAGCGGCGCCCAGGCCCGCGCCATGGTGATCGCCGAACTGCCGCGCCCGCTGGACGAGGTATTCCAGCAGTTCGACGATACGCCGCTGGCCTCCGCTTCGGTGGCGCAGGTGCACCCGGCGCGGCTGGCCGACGGCAGCGAAGTGGTGGTCAAGGTGCTGCGCCCCGGCGTGGAAAAGCGCGTCGAACGGGATCTGAAAGTGATGCTGTTCTGCGCCCGCACTCTCGAGCGCCTGTCCCGCCAGTCCCGCTATTTTCACCCGGTGCGGGTGGTGCGCGACTATCAGCAGGTGATCCGCGCCGAGCTGGATCTCACCCAGGAAGCCCGCAACAGCGAGGCCATGCGCCGTCATTTTCTGTTCAGCTCGTTGCTGCACATTCCCGCCGTGCATGTGGAGATTTCCTCGCGCCGGGTGATGGTTTCGGATCGCATCTACGGCATCCCGGTCAACGATATCGAGCGCATCAAGGCGGTGGGCATCGACCCCAGACAGCTCGCCGAGCGTGGCGTGGAAATCTTTTTCGCCCAGGTGTTCCATCACAATCTGTTCCACGCGGACATGCACCCCGGCAACATCTTCGTCAATCCGCAGCACCCGGAGAATCCACAGTACATGGCCGTGGACTGCGCCATTGCCGGGCGCCTGTCGCGCCGCGACCTGAGCGTGCTGGGGCGCATGGTGCTGGCGGTGATGCGCGAGGACTACCCTTCGCTGGTGGAACAAGTGATCCGCGCCGGCTGGACCCAGGGGCCCATCGACCGCCAGCGTTTCGAGCAGGACGTCACCGGCATCATCGAGCCGGTGCGCGCCGCTTCCCTGGAACATCTGGAATTCGCCCCGCTGGTGCTGCGTATTTTCGATCTGGCGCGCACGTACCATATCGAAGCGCCGGTCCAGTACATCCTGCTGATGAAAACCCTGGTGCATATCGAGGGCCTGGGGCGCAGCATCTATCCGCAACTGGACATCTGGACCGTCGGCCGGCCGCTGCTGGAACGCTGGATGATGGAGGCCTACGGCCCCGCCGCCACCCTCGGCAAACTGCGCAACCGGCTGCCGGAATGGATGGCGCAACTGCCGGAAATGCCCGATCTGCTGCACGACGCGCTGGAAACCCTGCGCGACCAGCCCCATCGCCAGGCGCGCCTGGAAGCCACCATGGAGCGCAACCTGCGCCGCCACCGCCGGCGCTTGCTGGCGGGCGTCGCCGGCCTTGGCCTGCTGCTGATCGCCATTGGCGACAGCCTCTTCGCCGACAACCCGCTGGGCTGGCCGCTGGGTATCGCCGGCGCTCTGCTGCTCGGCTGGAGCCTCTGAGCCACCCTCGGAGGCCCGTCATTCGGCACAGGCACCCATCATTCCGCACGGAGCGAAGCACCCATCATTCTGCGCGGAGCGAAGCACCCGTCATTCTGCGCGGAGCGAAGCACCCGTCATTCTGCGCGGAGCGAAGCACCCGTCATTCTGCGCGGAGCGAAGCGGAGTCGCAGAATCCAAGCGCCCCACCCCAGGGCACTTTTTCACCCCGACCCGACTCAAACCGACCAGGAGTCTGTTAAACTCGGCTCCCACACTGGAGATATCATGTCGGACATTCTCGAACGATTGCATCAGGTCCTGGAGCAGCGCAAAGCCGCTGATCCGCAAACGTCCTACGTGGCGAGCCTCTATGCCAAGGGCCTGAACAAGATACTGGAGAAGGTCGGCGAAGAAGCCGTGGAAACCCTGCTCGCCGCCCGCGATACCGAAGCCGGCGGCGACCCGCAGGATCTGATTGGTGAGACCGCCGATCTATGGTTTCATTCCATGGTCATGCTGGCCCATCTCGGGCTGAGCCCCGAGCAGGTGCTGGCGGAGCTGGATCACCGCTTCGGTCTGTCCGGCCATGACGAAAAGGCAAGCCGGTCTCATTAGAGCCCCCTACCCGAACCGGGAGAACCATCATGTTTGCAGGAGTCAGCATCTGGCAGTTGCTCATCATTCTGGCCATTATTGTGCTGCTGTTCGGCACCAAGAAGTTGCGCAACATCGGCCAGGACCTGGGTGGCGCCGTCAAGGGCTTCAAGGACGCCATGCACGATGGCGAACGGAAGCAGGATCAGGAACTGGAACAGAAGCGGCTGGCCGAGGAAGACCAGGCCACCCCACGCCAGGAACAGAAGAAAGACCAGGACCAGGTCTGATCCCGGCGCGGAGCCTGCTCAATGTTTGATATCGGCTTTTCCGAGCTGCTGCTGGTGTTCATCATCGGTTTGCTGGTGCTCGGCCCCGAGCGGCTGCCGAAGGCGGCCCGCACGCTCGGCTACTGGATGGGGCGGGCGCGTTCCACCTTCAACAACCTGCGCAACGAGCTGGAGCGTGAAGCGCTCAACCAGGACATGCGCCAGCAGCTGGACAAGGAAATGCGGGAGATGGGGCTGGACAAGGACAGCCTGCACGAAACCCTTGAATCGAAAGGCACCAGCAAACCCACGCCAACGGCGGACGGGCCTTCCCCGCAAGCGCCCGCTACCAGACTGAGCGAAGCCGAACACGACGGGCCGGAAAACGTCCAGCCGGAACAAGCCGGACCAGAGCACACCAGGCCAGAGAAGCACCACGATGCCTGACGAGCGTGTGGAAAACGATACTCCGCAAACCCTGATCTCCCACCTGCTGGAATTGCGCACCCGCCTGCTGCGGATAGTGGTGGCCGTACTAGTGGTGTTCCTGTGCCTCTTCTACTTCTCACGCCAGTTGTACACCTTCGTCGCCCAGCCGCTGATGCAGGTCATGCCGCCGGGCAGCCACATGATCGCCACCGGCGTGGCGTCGCCGTTTCTGGCGCCCTTCAAACTGACGCTCTATCTGAGCGTGTTCATCGCCGTGCCGTTCATCCTGCACCAGATCTGGGCCTTCGTGGCGCCGGGGCTGTATCGCCACGAAAAACGGCTGGCGGCGCCATTGCTGGTCAGCAGTGTGGTGCTGTTTTACGCCGGCGCGGCCTTCGCCTATTTCGTGGTGTTCCCGCTGATGTTCAAGTTCTTCACCTCGGCGGCGCCCATGGGCGTCACGGTGACCACCGACATCAGCAGCTATCTGGATTTCGTGCTGACCCTGTTCCTCGCCTTCGGCGTCGCTTTCGAGCTGCCCATCGCCATCGTTCTGCTGGTGTCCACCGGGCTGGTATCGGTGGAAAAGCTGGTGGCGTCCCGGGGTTACGTGGTGGTGGCCTGTTTTGTCGTCGGCATGTTGCTCACCCCACCCGACATGATCAGCCAGACCTTGCTGGCCGTGCCCATGTGGATGCTGTT
>CAYMKZ010000070.1:0-8699 GCA_964391345.1 uncultured Alcanivorax sp. | reverse complement strand
CCACCGCTCAGCGTGATGAACTGCTTGGGTTTTTCGGCCGCCAGATACAGGGCCTGGCCATTGGCGTAGGGCACCACCGGATCATTCTGGCTGTGCAGGATCAGCAGCGGGCGGGGAGCGAGCGCGGCGATATGCTTCACCGGGTCCATGGCGTGCGCCGGCAGCAGCGGCACCACCAGCCATTGCAGCGGCCACAGCAGCCAGCTGCGCTCCATGACGGTTTCCGCGATACCCCGGTAACTGGCGAAACCGGAACCGAGCATCACACAGTCCACCTTGCCCCGGTTCCGTGGGCGCGCCAGTACGTTGATGCTCATGGAGGCCCCCAGGCTCTGGCCGAACAGCACCAGTGGCTTGCCATCGAGACGTCCTGATTTTTCCAGCCAGTCCAGCCCCAGTTGAATATCCGACAACGCCCCAGGCAGGTCCGGCTCGCCTTCGGACAGACCGTAACCGCGATAATCGAGCAGGAAAACGTTGTAGCCGCGCGCCGGCAACCACTGTACGTTGGCCAGGTGCGTGCTGATGTTCTGCCCATTGCCGTGCAGGTAATAGACGGTGCCGAGAGCGTCGCCCTGTGCCGGCAGCCACCAGCCGTCCAGCCGCAGACCATCGGGCTGAATCAGCACCACGTCCTGGTAGGCCAGCCCCTGCCGGGACGGGTTCTGCACCCAGGGCTTCATGGGATAGAAATACAGGCTGCTGCAGGCGGTCACCGCCAGGCTCAACAATATCGCCAGCGGGATGCGCACGAATCGGAGTACCGTTTCAGCCAAAGTACCTTTCAATGAAAGTCCTCCCGATGAAAGCCCCTCTCAAAAGTACTTCTCAATCGAAATACCAGCGCCATTGCAGCTTGAATTCGGTGGCCCCACCACCGCGCCAACTGTCGCGCTCGATCTGCGCGCGGATGCCCTGCTCGCGGGTCAGCGCGTACTGCGCGGCCAGCCGCGCATGATTACGAAACTCGTCGTTGGAAAAGTAATGAGCCACATTGCTCAGTTGCCACTGCCAGCGTCCGGCATGATACAGCATCCCCGCTTCGGCGCCGCCGCCCGGCGTCACCAGCGGCGTGAACTCGCTGTTGTTTTCCAGCCGCAGGCTGGCCAGCACGTAAGGCTGCCAGCCGCCGAAGCGCCAGCTCCCGCCGACGCCGCCCTGCAGATAGCGCGCCAGGCGCAGACGGCCGGCCCAGGCGCGCTCCAGCCCCCCTTCCACATACCAGCTCAGCGGTTTGTCGAAAATGTCCCGCGGGCTCAGCGAGCGGATGCTCACCAGCGTCAGATCTTGCAGCTTGGCGGCGCCGGATTCGGTGCTGCGCAGCGTCACCCCCAACCCTTCGATCTGCGCGCCGGGCAAGTAGCCACGGGCATTGTCCAACAGGTCGTGGTAGGTGAGACGGTAACTCAGCTCACCAAAATCATCGCTGCCGCGCTGCCCTCCCGATACCGCCAGCATCTGCGAGCCGTGGCCGGTCTCCGGCGCGGCCTTTTTCACAGGAGGCGGTTTACCCGGCGCCGGCAACCGGTTCATGTCCCGCAGCAGCGCGAAGGAACGCTGCGCCAAGCTCTCGGTGCGCGGGTCGCGGCGGTGGGCGAAACGCAGATAGCGGTAGGCGGTCTGCACCATCAGCGCCTGGCGGTGCAGCGGCCGCGCGCGAAACGCCGGGGTATCCGCCAACGAAGGATCTTCCGCCAGCCGTCGTGCCAGATGTTTCTCTTCGTTGTCCAGTTGATCGCTGTACTGATGCAGCTCCACCGCCTTGGACGGCCGGTAATGGCGGGCGCTGATCAGCCCCCGTTCATCCAGCGCCCGCACCGTGTCCACCGGCAATTCGGCAAAGCGCAGGCGATCCAGCAGACCGCTGTTCGGACGCGCGACCTCAAGCAGTTCCAGCAGACGGAAGGAGCAGTTTTCATCGAAAAAGTAGTAATCGAAATCGACATCCTTGAGTTCCCACAGATGATCGATCATCCAGTTTATCTGCGACTGGTCGAGCTTCAGGGTGTATTCCCAGATGTCACGGTTTTCCAGATGGGAGTATTCCTGAATCTTCTTCGCATAGGGCTCGATGCTGAAGCGGCCCGGATACCCCCCGGCCAGCCCTCGGTAGATGTAGAGGATGTCATTGTCGCTGGGGCTGGTGACGGCGCCGAAACTCACCGCCCACGACAGCCACACGGAACTGTTTTCCCCGCGATCCAGACGCAACAGGGTATGCCCGAACATGGAGGACGGACTGTTCAGATAGGAAGCGGGGAACACCAGCACGGCACGGGTGGCCTGCACGTGGGAGCGCCACTCCAGGTACTTTTCACAATGCGCGAAGGGATGCGGATCATGCCAGCCCAGATGCTCGGCCACGAACCGATAGCGCGCCGGGAACCGGCAACGCTGTGGGGAACTGGCGGGACGCAATGCGGCCACCGTGGCGCGCAACTCATCAAGTGGATTACTGGCACCGTCCCTGGCGAGGAAGAAGTCGGGATCATCCACGTAACTGCGTCCCCAGTCACGCAATGTGGCCCCGGGGTTGATATGCAGCAATGCCTGCCAGCGCGGCAGGCGGGCCAGCGCTGCCAGGTTCGTGGCTGGCTGGATTGCGCTTTCCGGACGCCCGCTTTCCGGCTTCTGGGCATGCGCCACGCCAGCACAGAGCAGCAGCAGAAAAAACGCAAACAGACCGGCGTGCGCACAGCGTACGTTCAAGAAAAATCCAACCCAATGAAAAGCCCGCCCCCCGCGCGGCGGCGAAAGGCGGGCAATCTATCCCTGGTTCAGGCGTACTTGGCCAGAACCGTATCTTTTTCCATCACTGCGTTGATGTTGTTCATCACCTGAGCCGCACTCACATCCTGGGACGGAAAGATGGAGGCGAAATGGGCGTGCATGACCTGATCGAAATGGGCGCGATCCTGTTCCGCGATGCCCATGGACACGGACAGCGCGGTGAGGGCTTCACCGTGCCCCACGGCCATGTCCTGTGCCACTTCGTCCATCACGCCGTTCATGGCAAGCAGGCTCTGGCCGCCGTAGGTCAGCGCCGAGTTGGTGGAACAACCGTTGGTGCCACTGGTCATGCCGAAGGTGGCGTTACCGGAAGTGCCGTTGGTGGTGTAAGCCACGATGTGTGGAGCGGGGCCGTTCGAGCCGTCGAACAGCATGTTTCCCCAGCCACAGCCCGGGCCACCGGGGGAGACGGCGAATGCCGTTGTTGAAGCGCCAGCCAGCGCTGCTGCAAGCAACCATTTTTTCATGATGTTCTCCTGAGTATGAGATGTCTCCATCACGCCCCCCCGCAATTGCCCCAGGGAGCTCCCTTTCATAATAATTGAGGGTCACGCCTTTGCAATAACAACTGACAGACTGTTGCCAATTGACACAACGTAACGGGACAGCGTTCACAACTCCAACATGAACGTGACGGGGCCATCATTGATCAGGCTCACTTGCATGTCGGCGCCGAAGCGGCCGGTGGCCACCGTTATGCCCTCTTCCCGCAGCACGGCAACGAAGCGCTGATAAAGCCGCAGCCCTTCCCGCGGCCCGGCGGCCCGCGAAAAGCCCGGACGCCGGCCCCGGCTGGTGTCGGCCGCCAGAGTGAACTGGGACACCGCCAGCACGGCGCCGCCCACATCACGCAAATCCAGGTTCATCTTTCCCTGATCGTCCGCGAACAGGCGCAGCCCGATCAGCTTGCGCACCATGCGATCCACCACCGCGTCATCATCCGCGCGCTCGATACCCACCAGAGCCAGCACCCCGCGACCAATGGCGCCGATCTGCTCGCCGGCCACGGTGACCCGCGATTCACTGACCCGCTGCACCAGAACCTTCATGTTTTCCGACCGACGCTATTCTCCGGATGGCGCGGGCACGGCTGACGATGACGTCAATGCCACCGCGGCTTCGGGGGACAGCAGCCGGAAAGTGAAGCTTTCCTGCAGGTACAAATGCACCACGCTGTCGGTATGGGACTGATAGCCGATCGACACGTCCTGCCCAAGGTGCAGCGCAAAATCGCCGCCACGGGCGCTGAGCAGTACGCCGCCTTCGATACCCGGCGCCCAGATGATGTCGCCACCCAACAGCGGCCGGATGTGCTTGATCAGCGGGTAGCCTTCGTCGCTGGCGCCGCTGACGGCGGCAAACGCCTTCTCGCCGAGCACCAGAAGGTAGGGGCCGTTGACCCCCGCCAGGCGCAACTGGCTCAGCGCCTGCGCCACGATGGCGGGGTAGCGCTTGATGTCGGCCGGCAATGATATCGTATGATCGGCGCCGGGGCGGATACCCTGGATGCCGGCGGCGGCATAGCCGTCAAACACGGCGCGGTCTTCGGCATAGGCGATCTTGCGCGCGGCATCCTTGAGCGGTTGCAGGTCGGGATCGTCGGAGCCCCGCTCGACATCATCCAGCGTTTGCCGCGACAACTCGAAGGGCACGCGCAATTCCACCAGTGCCTGGGCCTGGTGTTGCCCGGCCTGGATGCCATTTTCCGGAGCCTTGATGCTCTTGACATGGCCGGTGCCGACGGCGGCGAAGGCCGCTCCCCGTGGATCGGCCACATCCACCACACGCCGCGCGGCAAGATAGCACTTGAGCGTGCGTGAGGCCTCTTCCTTGATCTCGTCCCAGGCGGCATCCGATATTGGTGCAAGCTCACGGTGCAGGTTATTCATGTGAGGACTCTCCTTCAGTGGATTCTTTGCCTTCAGTGCATTCTTTGCCTTTGGCGGGCTCTTTGAGTGATCCGATACCCAGTGAGCCATCGCTCACACCGGCATCCGGCGAAGTTTCGTCAGCGGCGTCATCAGCGGCCGCCGGGGCAGCGCCCTCCGGCACATCGTCCAGGAAATCGGCCGAGGGCACAAAAAACAGCGATCCCGTGACGGCACGGCTGAAATCCAGCAGCCGGTCATAATTGCCCGGCGGGCGGCCGATGAACATGTTCTCCAGCATCTGCTCGATACGGCGCGGGGATTTGGCATAACCGATGAAATAGGTGCCGAACTCGCCTTTACCCACATCGCCGAAGGGCATGTTGCTGCGCACGATGTCCAGCTCCTCGCCCTCTTCTTCGATCACGGTGAGCGCGTTGTGGGCCCAGGTCGGCTTCACATCGTCACCCAGTTCGATGTTGGTCTGTTTGCTGCGGCCGATGATTTTTTCCTGCATTTCCACCGGCAGCGCGTTCCAGCCGGCCAGATCATGCAGGTATTTCTGCACGATCACGTAGCTGCCGCCGGCGAAGGCGCTGTCTTCGTCACCGATCACCGTGGCGGCCACCGCTTCGGAGCCGGTGGGATTCTCGGAGCCATCGACGAAGCCGATCAGGTCGCGGGCGTCGAAATAGCGGAAACCATGCACTTCGTCCACCACGGCAACCGCATCACCCAATTGCGACACCACCTGCGTGGCCAGCTCGAAACACAGGTCCATGCGCGTGGCGCGAATGTGCAGCAGAAGATCACCCGGCGTGGACACGGCATGATGCACACCCTGAATTTCCTGGAACGGATGCAGCTCCTTGGGCCGGGGTGAACCGAACAGGCGATCCCAGGCATCCGAACCAAAGCCGAGAATGCAGCACAGGCCGCTATCGAGATCACGGAAACCGACCGAGCGCAGCAGCGCGGACAAATCCGCGGAAAAAGCGCGCACGGCGTCCAGGTGTCCGGGCTCGGGACCGATGGTCAGGACCAGGAACATTGCCGCTTGTGTCAGCGGCGTATCAACGGGCTGGTGCGTCGCAGAGGGCAAGTTTCTCTCCTTGGTTTACACGGCCGGCATGCTGCGCGACCGGATCAGATTGTCCGTACCATTCTCTTCTTTGAGCGGGTGGTCGTAAACCATTGCCGGGAACGGGCAGCCGCCGTCAGAACTTTTTTTCCAGTTCCAGTTTGTACTGGCGAGTGATGTCACCCTCCTGGGAATGCAGGGTCCGGCCCACCAGAGCCTGCAACTCGAACCGCTCGGGGAGTTTCCATTTCAGACCGATATTGGCCAGCGTATCGATCTGACGCAGTTTGGCATCCGAGGATTCGGCGACGATCTCCGCCCCCACTTTCAGCGTGGATGTCACCGAGCGCAGCGCCAGAAACCCCCAGTAACCGCTGTCCTCGTGCTGATGAAACACATGCTCGTAGCCCAGTTCACTGCCGAACTCCCAGACTTCGGTGCGGTAACCGAGAATCAGCGGCAGCTTGATGCCGGCGTCATCATTGCCCAGCCCGCGATCGGCATCCCCGGTGGGCAGCGACAGCTCCGGCTCCGTGGCCAGCGCCAGCGGCCCGGTGCGAAAGAAGTTCCACTTGGATTTGACCTCCACGTCGCCGATGCCGCTTTCCGTATCCGCATGATCCCGTTCGATGGTCTTGTAAGGCACCTCGACCGCCAGATCCAGGCGGGAAGTGATGGGCGTGGCCAGCTCCACTTTGGGCAGGGTCAGCGAGTTCTTTGTCGGGCCGTCTTTCAGATCCCCGGTGACCTTGATCTTCTTGGCGGTGGTGCTGTTTGGCGAGCTGACGACAAAAGGTCCGGCCAGTACCGGGGCGCTCCACAGCAAGAGAAAGAAAACCGTGAACCTATGCATGCTATATTCCCCTGATTTCGCATTGACCGGGGGTCACTTCGCCAATCATGCGTTCGCTCATCGCCACCCTGCTGCTGGCCGGCCTGCTGACCGGCTGCCAGGTGCTTACCACTTATCCACGCGCCTTGCGGCCGCTGGCGCCGCCCATCGACGAGCATCACCATGTCCAGCAGTTATTGACGCTGCGCTGGGGTGAACAGATGCGGCGCTTCCGGTGCACAGTGACGATCCAGCCCGGCATCACGCGAATCAACGCGGTCGACGCTGACGGTGCATTGGTGTTCGGGCTACGGCAGACCCCCGGCAATATCAACATAGAACGCTCCCCCCGGCTGCCCCCACAGGTATCGCCGGATGTTCTGCTCGCCGACATGCAATTGATTCTCTGGCCCCCGGACACCTTGGAAAAAAGCCTGCCAGCCGGCCTGCACCTGGAAAATCACGTCGGTTACCGGGAGCTGTACAACGGCACTACACTGGAGGCCCGCGTGAATTACTACGGCAACGGCCGCTGGAACGACCCGGCCACACTGGTCAACCATCGCTACGGATACCGGCTTACCGTGCAGCCCCTGACTCAGGACGACACCGCGGAACGGCCCTGATCGCCCAGCCGTTTTACCGCCGCCACCAGGGCACGCGCCATCTCCGGTTCCCGGCTGGAGTGGCCCGTCGGTACCCACACCAGATGCGCCTGGGGCAATGCCTGACTCAACAGCCACGCCTGCTCCGGCAGGCACACCAGGTCATAGCGGCCATGCACGATCTCCACCGGACAGCGAATGTTGGCGCAGCGCGGCAGCAACGGCGCCTCGACATAACCGCCATGCAGAAAATAGTGGCTTTCCAGGTAGGCCATGCCACGGGGGTCGTCCTCCACTTCGGGCTCCGCGGAGGAAACCGGAGAGGAAAGCCGCGCTTCCCACCGCGACCATTCCCGCGCCAAGCGTATGCCATCCGGGCCAATAAACTCCGGATGATAACGCTCCAGCAGCGGGCGCCCGTCGAACGGCGGCGCATTGATGAAGCGCTGCCAGTCCTCCGGGAAAAGACGCGCCGCGCCCTGCTCGGTATACAGCCAGTCTATGTCCTGTTGCCGGCACAGAAACACGCTCCGCAGCGCCAGTGAGCCCACCATCTTGGGATGGGCCAGCGCATAGGAAAGCGCCAGGGTGGCGCCCCAGGAGCCTCCCAGCACGATCTTCCAGCCTGGCACTTCCAGACGTGTGCGAATGCGCTCGATATCCGCTACCAGACGCGCCAGCGTATTGCGCCGCCTGCTGGCATAGGGGCGGCTGCGGCCGGCGCCGCGCTGGTCGAACAGCACGATCCGGTATTTTTGTGGATCAAAGAAGCGGCGCAGCAGTGGCGTGCTGCTTCCGCCTGGCCCGCCATGCAGCGCCAGTACCGGCTCGCCTTGCGGGTTGCCGGATTGCTCCACGTAGAGATGATGGCCCTCGCCCACCCCCAGGTAGTTGGTATAGAAGGGTTCGATAGGCGGAAACAGGTCCATGGCTTGGTTTTCAGCAGGCAACTCAGTCATCATTGACAGACACACTCTCCATATCCAGTTCTCTAAGCTTGCGGGTCAGCGTATTCCGGCCCCAGCCCAACAGCGCCGCCGCGTCGCGTTTGCGCCCGCCGGTATGCCGCAACGCCACCTCGATCAGGGTACTTTCGAACATCGGCACCGCCTGTTCCAGCAGGTTGCGGTCACCCTGTGCCAGGGAGCGGTCCGCCCAGCGGCGCAACGGCTTGATCCAGTCGCCGCCGGATCCGGCCGGTTTGCCGGTATCACGACGCAGCTCCGGCGGCAGGTCATCGACCAGAATTTCACGCCCCGAGGCCATCACCGTCAACCAGCGGCAGGTATTTTCCAGTTGTCTGACATTGCCCGGCCAGGGCAGCTCGGCCAGATAACGTTCCGCATCGCCGCTCAGCAGCTTGGCCTCGACGCCCAGATCGCTGGCCGCCTGTTGCAGAAAATAACCGGCCAGCCGCGGGATGTCTTCCCGGCGGTCGGCGAGCCGGGGAATATGAATGCGAATCACGTTGAGCCGGTGAAACAGGTCCTCACGGAAATCGCCACCCTGTACCAGCTTCTCCA
>CAYMKZ010000069.1:10870-15537 GCA_964391345.1 uncultured Alcanivorax sp. | reverse complement strand
ACGCCATCGGCACGAACACCGCGCACAACACCAGGCAGATCGCCACGATCGGGCCGCTCACTTCGCGCATGGCACGGTGCGCCGCCGCCAGCGGCGCCAGCCCCTCTTCGATATTGCGCTCGACGTTCTCCACCACCACGATGGCATCATCGACGACAATGCCGATGGCCAGCACCATGCCGAACAGCGTCAGCGTGTTGATGGAGAAACCGAGCAGATTGAGCACCGCGAAGGTGCCGATGATCGACACCGGCACCGCCAGCAGCGGAATCAGTGAAGCGCGCCAGGTCTGCAAGAACAGGATCACCACCAGCACCACCAGCAGCACCGCTTCCAGCAGGGTGTGGATAACCGCGTCGATGGAAGTGCTGACGAACACCGTCGGGTCGTAGGCGATGGTCCATTCCAGGCCCGGCGGAAACTGCTTGCCCAGTTGTGCCATTTTCGCGCGCACCGCCTGCGACAGCTCCAGCGCGTTGGAGCCCGGCGACTGGAAGATGGCGATGGCCACCGCCGGCTTGCCGTTGAACAGCGCGCGCAGCGAATCCTGGGAAGCGGCCAGCTCCACCCGCGCCACATCCTTGAGCCGGGTGATTTCGCCATCGGCGCCGGTCTTCAGCACGATGTCGCCAAACTGTTCGGCGGTCTTCAGGCGTCCGTGCGCGTTGATGGAGATCAGAAAATCCGAGCCCTGCGGCATCGGCGGCGCGCCAAGCTGGCCGGCGGAAACCTGCACGTTCTGCTCACGGATCGCCGCCACGATGTCGCTGGCGGTCAGGTCGTGCGCGGCGGCCCGCTGCGGGTCCACCCAGACGCGCATGGCGTAATCGCCGGAGCCGAACACCTCAGCCTGGCCGAGGCCCGGCAGGCGCGCCAGTTCATCGCGGATATGCAGCACCGCATAGTTGCGGATGTAGGTGGAGTCATAGCGGCCATCCGGCGACAGCAGATGCACCACCATCATCAGGTTCGGCGATTGCTTGCGGGTGGTCACGCCCTGGCGGCGCACGTCTTCCGGCAGCCGTGGCAGCGCCTGGGTAACGCGGTTCTGCACCTGCACCTGGGCGCGATCCGGGTCGGTACCGAGCCGGAAGGTGACGGTCAGCGCCAGGGTGCCGTCGCTGCCGGCCACGGATTTCATGTAGATCATGTTGTCCACGCCGTTGATGGCTTCCTCCAGCGGCGTGGCGACGGTCTCGGAAATGGTTTTCGGGTTGGCGCCGGGGTAGCTGGCGGTGACCAGCACGCTGGGCGGCACCACTTCCGGGTACTCGGTGACCGGCAACAGCGGAATGCTGATCAGCCCGACCACGAAGATGATGATCGACAGCACCGACGCGAAGATCGGCCGGTCGACGAAGAAGCGGGAAAAATTCATGCAATACTCCCCTGCGGGCACGGCGCGGATGCCGTGCCCGGTGGCGGGCCAGTGAAAAGTCGCTGTAATGAGGGTTCGTTGTGCCGGCGGGCGCCGGATTCAGGGTACGGAAGCCAGTTCCGGTTGCGTCCGTGGCGAGTCCATCTGCACCAGTTGCGGGCTGACGATGACACCGGCCTTGAATACCCGTTGCAGACCGTTGACGATCACCCGCTCGCCGGGCTTGAGCCCCGTGCGCACCACCGTCAGGTCTCCGACATGGCGGCCCGGCGTCACTTCCCGGCGGCTGACCACGCCCTTGTCGTCCACTACATAGACGTAACGGCGATCCTGGTCGGTGAGCACCGCCTTGCTATTCACCAGCAGCGCCCCGCTGCGATGGCTGACCGGCATGCTGACGCGGGCGAACTGTCCGGGTTGCAGACGGCCGTCCGGGTTGGCCAGCACCGCCCGGTATTCCAGGGTGCCGGTGCCGGCATCCAGTCGGTTGTCGATGAAGTCCACCCGTCCCCGGTGCGGCAGACCCTGCTCGCCGGCCACGCCCACCCGTACCACGGGCCCCTCATCCGCCTCCTTTGCACCAGCCTTCTTTTCACCCGCAAGGAAGGCCGGATCGGGCATGGTGCTACTGCTGACGTCGAAATAGACGTACATCGGATCGGTGGACACCACCGTGGTCAGTATCGTCTGATCGGCGCTGGCCAGATTGCCGCGAGTGATCATGGCGCGGCCGGTGCGGCCGGTGATCGGCGAACGCACCTGGGTGTAGGAAAGCTCCAGAAGCGCGCTCTGCAATGTCGCCCTGGCTTCATCCACCCGCGCCTGGGCGGATGCCTTGCGGGATTGGCGCTGGTCATACTCCTCCTGGGCGATGGCATGGCTCTTCAGCAACCGCTGGGCGCGGCCCGCTTCACTGCGGGCCAGTTTCAGCGCGCTCTCGGCCTGCGCCAGCCCGGCACGGGCCGCCCGGGCCCTGGCCTGGTACGGGCGTGGATCGATCTCGAACAGCACTTCGCCCTTGTTCACCACATCACCTTCCTTGAAAGCGATCTTGTCGATATAACCGCTCACCCGTGGCCGCAACGCCACGGTCTGCGGCGCCGCCACATGGCCGGTGTAGTCGTTCCACAGGGTCACCGGCGTCGGCCGCACCTCGGCCACGTCCACCTTCGGCGCCGGCGCCTGCACGGCGGCCTGCCCCTGGGCGTCGCAGCCGGTGAGGCCCGACACCACCATCAGCAGCATGGCCGCTCCGAGCAGAATCTCGCCGCCACGCGCGTAATGCATGTTCATGGATTCCATGGCTGTTCCCATCCTCACTGTTCTTGTCTCACTGTTCTGCCGGGCGCACTCGCGCCGGCGTTTTTCAACGGCGTGCAGGATAGACGCGGCAGGGAAAGCCGGGGTACTCGGTTACTACGTGGTGATTGCCCGATTCTGTTTTCATCGGGCAGGTGGTCTTTCGGAGGAGTGGAATCAGGAGGTATAAGGTTATGGTGTAAACGGCTACAAGCATAAGGAAGTCGTGCAATGGCCGGATTTGCACATTTCTGCCTGTTATTTGCCTATTCCTGCAATGACTTGCCCAATCCTCTGGCGTCGCCATCGAGGCAACGTATACTGCCTGTCCACTTACAAGGAGAAACGAACCGTGGCGACCAACCTGTTGCCGGCCGCCGATGCCCGGCAGGATATCGACCGGCTCGGCGAGAAACTCCAGCAGAGCGTGCAGCGGCACATCCACGAAGAGGGCACGAACGCTTCCGCCATCGACGGCCTTTTCCTGAACCGCGCCGATGCCCCGACACAATGCACCTCGGCCATCTACGACCCTTGCGTCTGTGTCGTGGTGCAAGGCAGCAAGACCGTCTGGCTGGGCGACCGGGAAATCATCTATGGCCCGTTCAGTTATCTGCTGTCATCGGTTCATCTACCGGTGCTCGGGCAAGTGACCGAAGCCTCGCAACAACAACCTTACCTGGCCATCCGCCTGGACGTGGACCCGCAGGAGGTCGCCGACCTGGTGTTGCAACTGGGCGACCCGCCGCCAGAAGCCACCTGCCCGGAAGTGACCTGCGGCCTGTGCAGGGCGCAGACCGACTTCGCGCTGCTCGATGCGGTCGCCCGGCTGGTGGGCCTGCTGGATCATCCGGAGGATGCGGCCATCCTCGCGCCCATGGTCAAGCGGGAGATCCTCTACCGGCTGCTGATCGGTGAAATGGGCGCGCGCATGCGCAAGTTCGCCGCTGCCGACAGCCAGGCCCATCGTGTTTCCAAGGTGATCGCCGTGCTCAAGGATCGCTTCACCGAGCCATTGCGCATCCGCGAGCTGGCGGAGCGCGCCAACATGAGCGAATCGTCGCTGTTTCACAGCTTCAAGCAGGTCACGCGCATGTCGCCGCTGCAATTCCAGAAGAAACTGCGGCTGCACGAGGCACGGCGGCTGATGCTCAGCGAAGGGCTGGAGGCCGCCACCGCCAGCTACCGGGTGGGCTACGAAAGCCCTTCCCATTTCAGCCGCGAATACAGCCGCATGTTCGGCGCGCCGCCGCGCGCCGATGTGAGCAAATTGCGTGGCGAACAGGCCATGGCGGCGCGGCTGTAATCACCTGGCCAGCAGGCTGCGCACGATAGCAAAGGTGGCAATCCCCAGGCCGGTCAGCAGCAACGAGCCGCCCACATGGGCGGCGATGCCCAGGCCGGCCAGTGTCCAGCGGCCGGCTTGCAGATTGGTGAAGATCTCCGCGGAGAAGGAAGAGAAGGTGGTCAGGCCGCCGAGCATGCCGGTGACCAGAAACAACCGCCATTCCGGAGCCAGTTGCGGCAGCCAGAGGAACAGACCAAGGGTGATGCCGATCAGCCAGGCGCCCAGCCAGTTGGCTGCCAGGGTGCCCGGCGGCAAGGAAGGAAACAGCGCGTTGAGCCACAGGCCCAACAGCCAGCGGATATTGGCGCCGATGGCGGCGCCGATGCTGATGACGAAAACGGAAAACCACATAATCTGCCCTGGAACGGGTGAATCGGCAGTGGCGGAAAAGAGGCGCAGCAGCCTGCATACGCGTCCCCGACACGATACGCAGGCATCATCAGCCGTGTCCACGATACGGCGGTTCGGGTCGGCGAACGGCGGGAAGCATTCACGGAACCCGGGAGGAATGCCATCTCCCGAACCGCTGAATACCATGTCGCGGAGCGAAGTTCAACACGCCGCCCGACATCACCCCGCGCGTAACTGCCTCCATCATCCTGCGGGAGCGTAACGGTACGTCATCCCGTGCGTAACGGTACG
>CAYMKZ010000069.1:3614-10770 GCA_964391345.1 uncultured Alcanivorax sp. | reverse complement strand
GCGGAGCGGTACGTCATCCTGCGCGCAGTCGCAGGATCTACCCTTCTGGATTCTGCGACTGCGCGCAGAATGACGAAACACCTCACTGCGTGCAGGATGACGAAACACCTCACTCCGCGCAGAATGACGAAGAAGGGGCAGGAATGACAAGGGTGCCATTCCAGAAGGCACACCTCAATTGAGCGTGTAGTTGACCGGCACCACCAGTTCAAAGGTGCTGCCAGTCAGCTCTTTCGGCGGCTTCGGCAGAGGCTGCGCCCGTTGCAGCAACTCCAGCGTGGCGCGGTCCAGAACGTCAGAGCCGGAACCACGGCTGATCTCCGCAGACAATACATCACCTTTCCGATTCATCACGAAACGAACATAGGCGATGCCTTCCTGCCGCCGCATGCGCGCCCGCGGGGGATATTTCTTGTACTGTTGCAACCTGGCCACGATGCGGCTGTGCCAGGTGGCTTCCAGCGAGGCGCGCTGGGCGGGCGTCGGGCCGCTGGGGGTTTTGCTGGCGACCACTTTCGGCGCCGGCTTGTCCATCACTGGCGGAGCGGTGTCGCGCTTCTCGGGTGGCTTTTCCGGCTTCTTCGGCTTGGGCTTGGGTTTAGGCTTTGGTTTCGGAATGGGCGCTTCGGCCTTCTTCACCTCGGGAACCTTGATCTTCGGCTTCTCCGGCTCCGGCGGCTTCACATGCTCACGCACTTTGTGCTCCACCGGCATTTTCTTCGGTGGCGTCGGCGCTGCCGGCAACGGTGCCAGATCGATGTTCATCGCCACCGGCGGCGCGCCTTTAGCCAATGGTGCCGGCCAGCGCCACAGCGCCATGGCCAGAGCGCCGTGCACCAGCAGCACGACGACAAACGCCAGCAGCCAGCGCGCCGCACCCCGTTCTCGCCAGTTACCCGTCACTTGGCTCACTCTCCGGTTTCAAGGCCAACCAGTGCGACTTTCAGATAGCCAGACTCGCGCAGTTGATCCATCACCCGGATCAGCTCTTCGTAGCTCACTTCCTTGTCGGCACGCAGGTATATGCGGGTTTCGTGATTGCCTTTGCTCAGCTTGTTCAACATCGGACCCAGTTGATCGGCCGTCACGATATCGTTGTTCACCGCCAGCGAATGATCTTTCTTGATGGTCAGGTACACCGGCTTGTCCGGCACCGGGGTCGGCTTGGCGGTGGACGCCGGCAGATTGACGTTGATATCCACCGTTGCCAACGGTGCCGCCACCATGAAGATGATCAGCAGCACCAGCATCACGTCGATGAAAGGCGTTACGTTGATCTCGTGGGTTTCTTCGAGTTCGTCGTCGCGCCGCAGTTTCGCTGCCATGGATTACTCGCCCCCGGCCACCGCGCGGGCGCTTGCCGTGCGAGATTCTGCCGCACGAGGCTCGGTGGTATGAGACTCGGCGGTACGGGCTCCCGCCGGGCGGGTGCCGGTGATGCGGTGGCTCAGATCCCGCGATACCAGGCGCAGCAGGCCGGCGGAAATATCGGCCAGCAGACACTTGTAGGCGCTGATGCGGCGCGCAAAGTGGTTGTAGATGATCACCGCCGGGATCGCCGCCACCAGACCCAGCGCGGTGGCCAGCAGGGCTTCGGCGATGCCCGGCGCTACCACCGCCAGATTGGTGGTATGTGCCTTGGAGATACCAATGAAGCTGTTCATGATCCCCCACACCGTGCCGAACAGCCCGACGAAGGGGGCGGTGGCGCCAATGGTCGCCAGGATCCCGGTGCCCACGGCCATGGTCCGGCCGCGCTCCAGGGTGATCTGGTCGAGGCGGGACACCACCCGCTCCTTGACGCCTTCGGTATCGTCCAGTGCGTTGGCCGACATCGACAGCTCTTCATCGATGGCGGCCAACCCGTCGTGGGCGTCCTCGGTCAGTGTCCGGCGCGCCTCCTCCAGGGTGGCGACCTTGCCCACCAGCTCGTGCAGCCGGCGCTCCCGGCGCACCGCCCAGTGCAGTTCCAGACTCTTCACCAGCAGGATGGTCCAGGTGAGCAGCGACGCCAGCGCCAGGCCGATCATCACCGCCTTCACCACCCAGTCCGCGTTCATGAACATGCCCCATGGGGACAGGTTCTTCGGCAGCAGGCTGGATGACACCATGCCCTGAGACGACGATTCCGCCGGGGTGGCGTCAGCCGCGCCGTCCGCCGCCGGCCCGGCCGAGCCGTCCGCTGCCGCGGGCAGGGCTTCGTTTGCCGCGCCGGTGCTGGCCGCCGCATTGTCGGCAGTTGCATTGCTGGTGGCCGCATCGCCGCCATCGTCAGACGGGCCCGCCGCGGCAGGCACGGTGGCCGGAGCAGGAGCCGCTGCGGGCTCGGCAGCCTGGACCGGGGAAGAAAGCAGCAGGAGCAGCAGTAACGGCGCTCCCGCACGACAAGTCATTGATGAGATTCTCATACTCGGATTCCAAAGGCGTCCGCGGCTCTCCGTCGATCGGCCACGGGAGAGCGATGGCGACAGGGAGACAGGTGCCACTACAAATTGGCAGCGGCCATACGATACCTGTACCGAGAATGATTCTCAATAATAATTTTTATTCGATCACCGACTCCTTAACGGCCGCCGCTGATATAGTGCTCCAGTTGTTTGATCATGAATTTCTGCTCGGCAATCACCTCTTTCACCAGGTCACCGATGGAAACGAGCCCCAGCAACTCGCCGTCTTCCATCACCGGCAGGTGACGAATGTGCTTGTCAGTCATCAGCGCCATGCATTCCTCCACCGTTTCGGTGGGGTCGGCGAAAATCACCCGCGAGGTCATCACGTCACCGACCTTGGTGTCCCTGGAAGCACGCCCGGCCAGGATCACCTTGCGCGCGTAGTCCCGTTCGGACATCACGCCAACCAGCCGGTCCCCCTCCATCACCAGCAGAGCCCCGATATTCCTTTCCGCCATCATGGCAATGGCGTCGTACACGGAGGCGTCCGGGCCGATGGACCACACACTACCGCCTTTCTCCCGCAACAGTTCCTTGATCTTTTTCATAGGGAAGCTCCCCTGCAGAATGCAATCGTCCTGTCGAGTCTAGCCAATATCTTCAGGCAATTGGGTCAGTTATCTTGACTCTATGGATTTTTTCTTTGCCCGCCCGTTGCTCGCAGCGAAAGTTCATTTGTCGGCGCGGCACTTCTGGCCTATCGTCCAGCATAGGGTTTCGTGCCCAGGACCCAGGCAGTACAGGGACAGACCGCTCACAAAGAGGCATCGGCGACCAATGCAATTTCATGTAAAACACGTCCAGTGGGACCAGCCGGGCAGCGCCAGCGTGCTCGAACATTACGCCAAGGATCCGAAATACCGCGCCGCCACGACGCCGGGCAGCATACTGTCGGCCCGTTTCCACGGCCGGGTGGTGCGGCTTTCGCTGGAAGCGCACCAGGACGGCATCAGCTATGCCAAGGTCATCGCCATCATCGACGCCACCAGCAGCGAGCGCCAGCAGAGCTTCGACGGCCTCGACGTCGGCGATCTGGTTGCCCTGCCCGACGACATGCGCGCCTTCGAGCCCATGCGCGCCAAGGACGACTGATACTACGGCCATACGGCGCTCACGGCAGGGGCACTCGCGGCAGGAAATCTCCGCGGACAGGTGAAACGAAGCAGGCATGATGGAACAATAGGGCGTCCTTTTTCCCCAATTATCGCCACTGCCCTGGAGCCATGAACCATGAGCCACCCGTCTCACGACCGCTCTCCGCAATCCCTGCTGCCCGAATTGCTCGATCGCCTGGACCGCATCGCCGCGGCCCTGGAGCGGGTGACCGGCAGCCAGGAAACGGTGTGGCCGGGTGACGCACCGGCTTATCGCTGGGAAAGTGAGCACGGGCCGTTCAAGAGCGGACGGCTGGTGGCAGTGCCGGAACCGGCGCTGATCCGCTTCCAGGATTTGCGCAACGTGGAGCGCCAGAAAGCCGCCATCGAACGCAATACACGCCAGTTCATCAGCGGCAAGCCCGCCAACAACGTACTGCTCACCGGCGCGCGCGGCACCGGCAAATCCTCGCTGGTGAAGGCCTGCCTGGAAGCCTTTCAGCACCAGGGGCTGCGGCTGATCGAGATCGACAAGGACGATCTGGCCGACCTGCGCCTGCTGGTGAATCTGATCCGCCACCGCCCGGAACGTTTCATCCTGTTCTGTGACGATCTCTCGTTCGAGGAAGGCGAAGGCGGCTACAAGGCCCTGAAAACCGCCCTGGACGGCTCACTGACCGGCGCCGCCCCCAACCTGCTGATCTACGCCACCTCCAATCGCCGCCACCTGCTGCCGGAACGGATGAGCGAAAACCTGGAGGCACGGCGCGGCGACGATGGCGAAATCCACCCCGGTGACACCACCGAGGAGAAAGTGTCCCTGTCGGAGCGCTTCGGTCTGTGGCTGAGCTTCCACCCCTTCACCCAGAACGACTACCTGGCGGCGGTGGCGCAGTGGATGCGTCATTTCGGCGTCAGCGACGCGGAAATCGACGCCGCCACTGATGCCGCCCTGCTGTGGGCGCGCACCCGGGGCGCCCGCTCCGGGCGCATCGCCTGGCAGTTCGCCCGCGACTACGCCGGCCGCAGATAACCGGGCCATATTCCGTTGTACCTGCACCACCGTCATACCCGCGAAGGCGGGTATCCAGCGACTTTCAAAGACGCTGGGTCCCGGATAGCGCTATCGCGCTTCCGGGATGACGAGTTCTCTCCGTCATGCCCGCGCAGGCGGGCATCCAGTGGCTTTGGAAGGACTGGTCCCGGATAGCGCTGTCGCGCTTCCGGGATGACGAGCCTTCTCCGCCATGCCCGCGCAGGCGGGCATCCGGTGGCTTTGGAAGGGCTGGTCCCGGATAGCGCTGTCGCGCTTCCGGGATGACGAGCCTTCTCCGCCATGCCCGCGCAGGCGGGCATCCGGTGGCTTTGGAAGGGCTGGTCCCGGATAGCGCTGTCGCGCTTCCGGGATGACGAGCCTCCTCCGTCATGCCCGCGCAGGCGGGCATCCAGCGACTTTGAAGACGCCGGGCAGGGCCTCGGCTATCCGCGCAGAATGGTCGCCAGGCCGCGACGGCGGCGCGACGCCTCACCGGAGAACTCCAGGGTGTCATCCTCGATGGCGCCATAACGCAGGCGCGGCAGGTCGTAGAGATAGTTGCTGAGCACCTTCCAGGGCGCCTTGTTGCCCTGGCGGGGCATGCGCCCGGCGGCGCGCTGGATATAGCCAGATTGCAGATCCAGAAAGCTCTTGTCGGTATCGCACCCTTCCCGGTCCCGCGGCACCACCTGCTGCACGCCCTTGCGGGCCATCAGATTGAGCAGCCGGCAGACGTACTCGGCGGCGATATCCGCTTTCAGCGTCCAGGAGGCGTTGGTATAACCGAACACCATCGCCATGTTCGGCACATCCCGCAGCATCACCCCCTTGTACACCAGCACATCGTTCGGCTTGCGGGCTTCGCCATCGACAGTCAGCGCGGCGCCGCCGAGCAGTTGCAGATCCAGGCCGGTGGCGGTGATCACGATATCCGCTTCCAGCTCCTCACCGGATTGCAGACGCAGGCCGTTTTCCGTGAAGGTGTCGATCTGGTCGGTGACGACCGATGCCTGCCCTTTTCTCAACACTTTGAACAGATCACCGTCCGGCACCGCGCAGAGGCGCTCGTCCCAGGGATTGTAACGCGGCGTGAAATGCTTCATGTCCACGCTGCCCTCAAGCTGGCGGCGGGCGGCGGAAAGCAGCGCCCGGCGCACCATCTTCGGCTTCTTGCGGGACAGCTTGAAGATGAAACGCTGAAAACCGATGTTGCGCGCCCGCGCCAGCCGGTAGACCGCCATTTCCGGCAGGTAACGGCGCAGTTTCACGGACAGCTCATCGCGCTCGGGCACCGTGGCAATGTAAGTGGGCGACCGTTGCAGCATGGTCACATGCTCCGCCTGCGGTGCCATCGCCGGCACCAGCGTCACGGCGGTGGCGCCACTGCCGATCACCACCACTTTCTTGCCGCTGTAGTCGAGATCATCCGGCCAGTGCTGCGGGTGCACCACCTGCCGCTTGAAGTCGGCGACGCCGGGGAAGTCCGGCGTGTAGCCCGCGTCATAGTTGTAATAGCCGGTGCAGCACAGCAGGAACCGGCAGGTGAAGATTTCCTTCTCGCCGGTTTCCTCCAGCTCCGTTTCCACGGTCCAGAGATGGCTGCCGGAATCGAAATTGCCGCTCAGCATCCGGCGGCCATAGCGAATCTTGTCGGCCACACCGTACTCGTCGGCGGTATCGACGATGTACTCACGGATCGAAGGCCCGTCCGCCAGCACTTTCGGTTCGGTCCAGGGGCGAAAATTGTAGCCCAGGGTATACATGTCGGAATCGGAGCGGACGCCAGGATAGCGGAACAGATCCCAGGTGCCGCCCATGCGCTGACGCCGCTCGATGATCGCAAAGCTCTGATCCGGGCATTTGCGGCTCAGATGACAGGCGGCGCCGATACCGGACAGCCCGGCGCCGACGATCAGTACATCAAAGTGATTCTGAGACATTCTTGCCTCCACCATTCTGGTCTCCAAATGGGGTGAATGACCCCATGATGGCGGCACCCGGCAGTCACGGAAAGGTCAGAACGGGACTTTTCCACGGCTCTACGGCCAATCGTCCGGCCCGATCGGAGCCGTAAACTCAACCAAAACGGCCGGTGATGTAATCCTCGGTGCGAGTCTTGTCCGGCTTCTGGAAGATCTTTTCGGTACTGCCGTATTCCACCAGTTCCCCCAGATACATGAACGCCGTGTGGTCCGACACCCGCGCCGCCTGCTGCATGTTGTGGGTGACGATGGCGATGGTGTAATCGCGCTTGAGTTCGTGCACCAGTTCCTCGATGGCGTTGGTGGAGATCGGGTCCAGCGCCGAGGTCGGCTCATCCAGCAGAATCACTTCCGGCTTCACCGCGATGGTGCGGGCGATGCACAGCCGCTGCTGCTGACCGCCGGACAGCGCCAGTCCGCTTTTGCCCAGCTTGTCTTTCACCTCGTCCCACAGCGCCGCCTTGCGCAAGGCCCATTCGACCCGCTCGGTCATGCGCGTCGCCGAGAGCCGTTCATAAAGACGGATGCCGAAGGCAACGTTCTCGTACACCGTCATCGGAAACGGCGTCGGTTTCTGGAACACCATGCCGACCC
>CAYMKZ010000069.1:0-3604 GCA_964391345.1 uncultured Alcanivorax sp. | reverse complement strand
CGCGCGCGCAGCAGGTGGACATTCAGGCCGGCGTCGTTGAGGTTGCGTCCGTCCAGCAGGATGCGGCCCTCGCTACGCAGCCCCGGATACAGGTCGTGGATGCGGTTGAAACAGCGCAACAGGGTGGACTTGCCGCAACCGGAAGGGCCGATGAAGGCGGTCACCTGATTGGCCGGAATATCCAGGCTGATGTTCCTCAGCGCCTGAAAGTCTCCGTAATAGAAATTCAATTCCTCCACTCGAAGCTTGTGCCTGGTTCCAGCAGCCTGGTCCAGCGAGCCCGGCTCGGTGATGGCCGGGGTATTGTCTTGCGAAAAAGTGCTCGCGCTCGAAAACAGCATGATGCATCCCTCCTTCAAATCAGCTCTTGTCCTGCCGGCGGGTCAGCAACCGCGCGAACACATTCAGCAACAGCACGGCGAACGTGAGAATCAGCGCCCCGGCCCAGGCCAGCTGCACCTGTTCCGGCAGGAACGAATTGATGGTCATGTTCTGGTACAGCGTCATCGGCAGGTTGGGCATCTCGCTGCCCATGTCGAAGAAATTCCACTGGTTGGAGTTGAGCGCGGTGAACAGCAACGGCGCGGTCTCGCCGCTGATGCGCGCGCAACCCAGCAGAATGCCGGTGATGATCCCGGAGCGAGCGCCGCTGTAACAGACCCGCACCACCACCCACCAGCCGTGGGCGCCCAGCGCGGTGGCTGCTTCACGCAGCGAGCCCGGCACCAGCCGCAGCATGTCCTCGGTGGAACGGATCACCACCGGAATCACCAGTATCGCCAGCGCCGCCGAGCCGGCCCAGCCGGAGAAGCGGCCCAGCGGCAGCACCAGCAGGGTATAGATGAACAGGCCGATGATGATCGACGGCGCCGACAGCAGCACGTCGTTGATGAAGCGAATGGAGGAAGCCAGCCGGGAACGATCGCCGTACTCCGCCAGCCAGGTGCCCGCCAGCACGCCGATCACACTGCCGATCACCGTCGCCAGAGCGGTCATCACCAGACTGCCGAGGATGGCGTTGCCGAGCCCGCCGCCGCCCATGCGGGTGCGCTCGGTGAACAGCTCCAGCGACAGCGCCGGCAGCCCCTTGACCACCAGCGACGCCAGAATCAGCAGCAGCCAGGCGATACCGAACACCGCGGCCGCCGTCGATGCACCCATCACCACACGATTGAGTAACTGGCGGCGCCGATAGACGCTGTTTGCTCTCATCGGGGGTGGCTCCTAGCCATGCGCCGCAACATCAGCCGGGCGAACGCCAGCACGATGAAGGTAACCACGAACAGCAAAAAGCCCAGCGCCAGCAGCGCCGAGCGTTGTAGCCCGTCCGCCTCGGGAAACTGATTGGCGATCAGCGCGGCGATCGACGTCCCCTGGCCGGTCAGCGTGGCGTTGAAAAACAGGCTGTTGCCGATCACGAAGGTCACCGCCATGGTTTCGCCCAGAGCACGGCCGAGCCCCAGAATCACCCCACCCACCATGCCCGTGCGAACGGAAGGGAAAATGACGCTACGCACCACCTCCACGGTGGTGCAACCCAGCCCGTAGGCGGATTCGCGCACCATGGCCGGCACCGTGCTCATCACGTCGCGGGTCACCGCGGTAATGAAAGGCAGGATCATCACCGCCAGAATCAGGCCGGCGGTGGCCAGCCCGGTGCCAGCCGGAAACAGGGTGGGAAAGTGATTTCTCAGGAACGGCGCCAGCACCTCCACCCCCCACATGCCGAAAATGATTGATGGTATGCCGGCCAGCAGTTCCACCATCACCCCCAGCGGCCGGCGCAGAAAAACCGGACACAGCTCGGTGAGGAAGATGGCGATGCCGAACGACACCGGCACCGCCACCAGAATGGCGATGAAGGACGTCACCAGGGTGCCGTACACGGCGGGCAGAATGCCGAAATCCTCGACATTGGCCGCCCAGCGATCACCGGTGAAGAACGACACACCCAGTTGCGAGAACGCCGGCCAGCCGGCCATCAGCAGCGACACCACGATGGCGCCCAGCAGCACCAGCACCAGCAGCGCAAAGAAAAAGGTCGCCCTGGAAAACAGACGATCCAGGCGACCATTGCGGCGCAGCATTTTCAGCTCTTCGCCGCTGGCCCCCAACGGGTGGGGGCCTGACACTGGCAGAGGACTGTTCATCGACCGCCTACTTCCGGATTACCTGGCCATCGGGTCCCTTGATGGCTTTCCAGGCATCGCGCACCATGCTGGCGACATTGGCGGGCATGGGCACGTAATCCAGTTTGGTGGCCATCTCGCCACCTTCACTGTACGCCCAGTCGAAGAATTGGAGCGCCCGCCGGGCATCATCCGCGTTCTCCACTTTCAGCGGCATGAGGATGAAAGAGGCGCCGGTGATCGGCCAGCTTTCCGCACCGGGCTGATTGGTCAGCACCAGGTACATGCCCGGCGCGTCTTTCCAATCCGCATTGCCGGCGGCAGCCTTGAAGCTCTCGATACTCGGCTGCACGTACTGCCCGGCGCGGTTTTTCATGGTCACGTAACCCAGCCCGTTCTGCTGGGCATAGGCGAACTCCACGTAACCGATGGCGCCATTGGTCTGCGCCACCTGACGAGCCACCCCGGCATTGGCCTTGGCGCCCACACCGGCCGGCCAGGCCACCGATTTGCCTTCACCGATGGTATCGGCGAACGACTTGCTGACCTGCGACAGATAGTGAGTGAACAGGAAGTTGGTACCGGAGCCCTCGGCACGGTACACCGGCGTGATCGCCAGATCCGGCAGCGACAGTTTCGGATTGAGCGCCGCGATTGGCGCCGCATTCCAGTTGCTGATCTTGCCGCTATAGATGGCCGCCAGGGTCTTGCCGTCCAGATGCAGCGCGCCTTTCTCCACGCCCGGCAGATTGACCACCGGCACCACGCCGCCCATCACCATGGGCCACTGCATCAGGCCGTTCTTCTTCAGATCGGCGGGCTTCATGGGCGCATCGGAAGCACCGAACGTGACGGTACGGGCAACGATCTGCTTGATGCCACCGCCGGAACCGATGGCCTGGTAATTCAGGCCGACGCCGGTTTTATCCTGATAGGCATCCGCCCACTTGGAATACACCGGATAGGGGAAGGTCGCGCCGGCGCCGGTAATGGTGTCGGCCGCCAGAGCAGCGCCCGAGCCCAGCGTCAGTGACGTGGCAAGCAACGTGGCAGCAATACGATTGAACATACTAGGTTTCTCCCGGGTTCATGAATGCGAGTACAGGGTTCGCTTCGAACTGGCGGGAGAAAGACTAACCACGGAATGTTTCAATCGTGTTGCAGGAAGGCGAGGTTGTCGCGAGATGATGGGAGAAAGGCGCTGGGTCCCGGATAGCGCTATCGCGCTTCCGGGAGGACGATTGAGTGGCGCTATCGCGCTTGCGGGAGGACGATTGAGTGGCGCTATCGCGCTTGCGGGAGGACGGTTGGGTGGCACTGCCACGCTTCCAGGGCGATGATCGTGCCACCGGCCTCCGGGGTTGCACAGTACGCCGTCATCCCCGGCGAAGACCGGGGATCCAGCGTCTTTGGACGGAACAGGCTCAGCCGAGAATCTTTTTCAGCACGCCGTCCAGTGTTTCCACGGTACGGTC
>CAYMKZ010000068.1:9354-15744 GCA_964391345.1 uncultured Alcanivorax sp. | reverse complement strand
TGCGCTTATCCACCCTACAAAACCCGTGCGTGGGCCTGTCCGTAGGGTGGATAAGCGTAGCGCATCCACCACATTCCCGGCTTGAACAACGGCGACGAGCAAATGCCATGAAAACCATCGCCTTCTACAACCTGAAAGGCGGCGTCGGCAAGACCACCAGCGCCGTCAACACGGCCTGGTACGCGGCCCGCTGGCAACAGCGCACGCTGCTGTGGGACCTGGACCCCCAGGGCGCCGCCAGTTTCTATCTGGGCATGGACGATACCCCTGGTTATCGCGCCGGCAACCTGCTGAAAGGCAGACAGACCCTGGCCAGCCTGGTACAGCCCACCCGCTGGCCGGGCCTGAATGTCATTCCCGCCGATCTCAGCCTGCGCAACGCCGACCTCAAGCTGGCCGAAACCAGCGGGGCGAAAAACCGGCTCAAACAGCTAATCGCCCCGCTGGACGAAAGCTGCGATCTGCTGATTCTCGATTGCCCACCCACGCTCAGCCCGGTGGCGGAAAGCATCTTTGCCGCCGCCGACTACCTGTTCGTGCCGGTGATCCCCACCCCTCTTTCCCTGCGCGCCCTGGAACAGGTGCAGCAATGGCTGGCGGGGAAACGATTCGGCCACCTGCAACTGGTGCCCTTTTTCAACATGGTGGACCGCCGCCGCGACCTGCACATCCAGATGCTGGTGAAGCGCCCCGCGGCCCTGCGCCACGGCCTGAAAACCTGGATACCCTACTCCACCCACGCGGAACAAATGGGCGACCACCGCGCCCCGGTCGCGGAATTCGCGCCTTACACCCCCGCTGCACAAGCGTTTCGGGCACTGTGGTTCGAAATACTTGATCTGTTGACCGCCGACAACCGCGGACGCTAGTCTTGATGGCCACGGTGTGGCCGGAACACACGACAATCGACTGCCTGGCAACCGCGAAAACGAGCCGTCCGATCCCTACCCCTCCTTTCGCGGCACGCTGACAACCATTCATACCGGAACTCATGCCGGCGGCAGCCAGAAACCCGGACCG
Organism: uncultured Alcanivorax sp.; assembly: GCA_964391345.1. Classification (GTDB taxonomy): domain Bacteria; phylum Pseudomonadota; class Gammaproteobacteria; order Pseudomonadales; family Alcanivoracaceae; genus Alloalcanivorax. The sequence goes on along the minus strand of CAYMKZ010000068.1, from coordinate 14,724 downwards.
CACTGCCTGGATCCCACGAGGAGGAGGTTTGTCATGTCCGGCTCATTCTGGAAACGGAAACTGATTCGCTTCGGCGCCGCCCTGGCGGGCGGTGGTCTGCTGGCCACTCTGGCGCTGTCGCCGGTTTACGCGGCGGCGGCCGACCACACTTATCAACTGGGCGCGCTGTTTCCGCTCTCCGGCCCCAACGCCATCTACAACAAGGTATTCAGCCGCGGCACCGACATGGCGGTGGCGGACGTCAACAGCAGCGGCAAGATCGACGGCAAGCTGAAGGTCATCTACGTGGACAGCCAGGCCTTGCCGCAACCGGCGGTGCTGGGCATGAACAAGCTGGTCAACGTCAACAAGGTCAATTTCGTGCTGAGCGCCTTCAGCGGCGTCAGCAAGGCGATCGCGCCGATCGGCAATCGCGCCCACACCATCATGGTCAACGGCGGCGGGGTCAGCCCGGAGCTGGCCATTGGCGGCTACCTGATCAACGACATTCCGCTGGTCGATGACGAAGTGAAAGTGCTCTGGCCCTACGTGGTCGATCAGATGAAGCTCAAGAACATCGCCGTGGTGCACGTCAACGATCCGTTCGGCAATGTGGTCAGCGATGTGATTCACGACCAGTGCGAGAAGCTGGGCTGCGAAGTGACCACCGATATTTCCATTTCACCGTCCGCCACCAACTTCCAGTCCGAGGTGGTGAAAGTGCGCGCCTCCAGACCCGACGCAGTGTTCCTCGCCTCCTACGGTGAGCAGCAAGGCGTGCTCGCCAAGCAATTGCGTGACGGCGGCGTGGACGCCCAGTTGCTCAGTTATTCCGGTTTCGGCGTGCCCGCCACCGTGAAACTGAGTGCGGCGCAAGGCACCATCTTCACCTCCCAGCACATGAACTGGGACGCCAACGACATGACGCGGCAATTCCGCAGCCAATTCGAGAAAAAATACGGTACTTCCCCCAGCTACTACTCGGCCAACTACTACAATGCGGTGCTGGTCTATGCCGATCTGATCCACTATCTACAAGAGAACCATCAGAAAGTAACCGGGGAAAACCTGCTGGCGGCGTTGCACAAGATCGCGACGTTCGAGGTGGTCGGCGGCAAGATCACTTTCCGTGAGAACGGCACCGTGCAGATGCCCATTGCCATCAACCAGATCAAGGATGGCAAGCCGGCAGTACTGAAGGTCGTCAAACCCTGACAGACTGCTGAAGAACTATCTGCGTTGCCATGGCTGCCTCGAAAATGTTCTTCAACAGCCTGTAGCGGATGTTCCGGCCGGCGGCTTGCCGGCCGGTCAATTTGGAACGGGAGACAAACCGGGATGATCATCCTGTTGCAGTTGCTCATCGAGGGCATTGCGGTGGGGAGCCTGTACGCTCTGGCGGCGATCGGCTTCGCGCTGATTTATTCCACCACCCGCACCTTTCACTTCGCCCACGGCGGCACCCTGCTGCTGGCCGCCTATGCGTATTATCAAACGCTGGTGGTGTGGCACTGGCCGGTGCTGTTGTGTCTGCTGGCAGCATTGCTGGTGGCGCTGCTGTTCGGCGCCGGTACCGATCGCTTGGTTTACCAGCCTATGCGCCGCACCAACGCCTCCTTCCTGACCATTTTCGCGGCCTCGTTCGGGCTACTGATCATCGCCACCAACGTCATCGCGCTGACTTTCGGCAGCTCTTTCTACACCATCGATTCGACGCTCAGCCGCAGCTTCGTGATCGGTCTGGTGGCGGTTTCACGGGTCGATCTGCTGGCCATGGCCAGTGCCCTGGTGCTGATTGTGCTGCTGCAATGGTTCATTCGCCGCACCCGCACCGGCGTGGTGTTGCGGGCGATGATGGATGATCCGCAACTGGTCGGCCTGTACGGCTTCGGCGACCGCCGCTACAGCACCATCGCCTTTCTGATCGGCTCCGCGCTGATCGTGCCCAGTGCGGTGCTGATGACCTATATCTCCGGGCTGCAACCGTCCATCGGCGCGGTCATCACCTTGATCGCCATCGTCGGCGCCATTCTCGGCGGCATCGGCAATCTGTGGGGCGCCGCCCTCGGCGGTCTGATTCTCGGCATCGCCGAGAACGTCGGCGTCTGGCAACTGTCATCGAGCTGGAAGCCCGCCATCACCTTCGGCATTCTGCTGCTGGTGCTGATGCTCCGGCCCGGCGGCCTGCTGGCCCGCCACCAACGCGAAACCTGAGGGGGCAACATGGTTGCTTATATCGCCAACATCGTCGCCCTGCTCGGCATCGCCATCATCCTGGCGTCGTCGCTGGGCCTGATGGTCGGCTACGGCGGCATTTTCTCCGTCGCCCATGCAGTGTTCTACGGCGTCGGCGCCTACGCGGCCGCCAACGTGGCGCTGAGCTACAGCGATTCTTTCCTGCTCGCCACCCTGGCCGCCATGCTGGTCAGCGGCGCGGTGGCCTTTCTGCTCGCCGTGCCGGTGTTGAGAGTGCGCGGGGAATATTTCGTGGTGGCCTCGATCGGTTTCCAGATCGTCGCCTCCACTATCTTCGTCAACTGGCGCAGTGTCACCGGCGGCATGGGCGGGCTGGCCGGCATTCCCGCGCCGCACCTGTTGGGCTGGCACGTCACCTCGCCGGTGGATTTCGCGCTGCTCAGCCTGCTCGGCGTGGCCTTCGTGCTGGTCGTCGTCATCGCGCTGGTGCGCTCGCCATTCGGCCGTACTCTGCAAGCCTTTCGTGATGACGAGATCGCCGCCATCGCACTGGGCAAGGACCCGGTAGTGCTGCGCGTGGTGGTGACCACCATTTCCGGCGCGCTGGCGGGCATCGCCGGCTCCATCTATGCGTTCCACATCTCCTTCGTCAACCCGGAAAGTTTCACCCTGGACTACTCGGTGCTGCTGCTGGCCATGGTGGTCATCGGTGGCGCCAGCTCCATCAGCGGGCCGATCATCGGCGCCATTTTCATCACCGCCTTCCCGGCCCTGCTGACCTTCCTCAACATCCCCAACCAGTACGTGGGCCCCATGGAACAGGTCATCTATGGCGGCGCCATCGTCATTCTCATGCTGTTCTGGCCGGACGGCATCGTCAGCATCTGGAAACTGGCCAAAAGACGACGCGGGGTGGCCAGATCATGACACTGGAAATCAGCGGCGTCCGCAAAGCGTTCGGCGGCAACGTCGTCATCAACGGCACCACCCTGGCCCCCGAAAAGGGCCTGATCACCTCGCTGGTCGGCCCCAACGGCGCCGGCAAGACCACCCTGTTCAACCTGATCACCGGTTTTCTGCGCCCCGATGAAGGCGACATCCGCTACCAGGGCCGCAGCCTGATCGGCCTCAAACCGCAGAAAATCACCGCCCTGGGCCTGGCGCGCTCCTTCCAGAGCCTGCGGCTGTTCACCAACATGACGGTGTTCGAAAACGTGCTGGTCAGCCAGGAAAACAGCCTGCGGCCCTGGCAACGCCACCGCCAGCACCACGACGCTACCGAGGCGGTGCTGGAACGGGTCGGCCTGCTGGCGAAGCGCCACAGCCTGGCCGCGGACCTGTCCTACGCGGAAAAGAAATTCCTCAGCCTGGCGCGCCTCATGGCGCTGGGCGCGCAACTGTACCTGCTCGACGAGCCCGCCTCCGGGCTGGACGGCCCCTCCAGAGTCGCCTTCCAGCAACTGCTGCGCTCCTTGCAAGCGGAAGGCCACACCATCCTGCTCATCGAACACAACCTGGACATCGTGCGCGAAGTGTCCGACCGCATCGCCTTCCTCAACCAGGGCGTGGTCGCCGCTTTGGGCACCCCGGAAGAGATCTTTTCGGACCAGGAACTCACGCAAATCTACTTTGGAATCTCGGCATGAAAAGCAGGGAGACGACATGCTGCAAGTAGCGGATTTTCACGCCGGCTACCCGGACCTGCCGGTGGTCGCCGACGCCGCCCTGTCGGTGGGCAAAGGCGAAATCGTCGCCCTGTTCGGACACAACGGCGCCGGCAAATCCACCTTGCTGAAAGGCCTGTTCGGCGCCCTCGGCAAATGCCGGGGAGAGGTGCGCGTCCAGGACCAGCGGATCCGCCACTGGTCATCACGGGAACTGACCCGCCTCGGCGTAGCGCTGGTACCCCAGGAACGCGGCGTCTTCCCCAGCCTCACCGTACAGGAGAACCTGCAAATGGGCTTCTGGGCCTCCGGCGTACCCCGCGCCCGTGCCCAGCAAGAGCAGCAGGCCCGCCTCGAACGCACCTTCCGCTACCTGCCCCTGCTGCGCGAACGCTGGCGGGAAAAAGCCGGCACCCTCTCCGGCGGCCAGCAGCAGATGGTCAGCATCGGCCGCGCCCTGCTCGCCGGCCCCTCGCTGTTGATGCTCGACGAACCCTCCACCGGCCTGGCCCCCAACCTGGTGGAAGACATCATGCAACTGATCCGCCAACTGCGCGACGAGGAAAACCTCAGCGTCCTGCTGGTGGAACAGAACGTCGGCCAGGCCCTGGCCATCGCCGACCGCATCTACCTGATGAAAGAAGGCCGCATCATCCGCGAAACCCGCCCCGCGCAACTGACCGACCCGCAGGAACTGTGGGCGCTGTTTTGACAGGAAGCTAATCAGCGCCCGCCGATTGCGGACTGATCCCCACCGCCCGCAACGCGAAATCGGCAAGATGATCCGCCAACGCCGCATCCGCCAGCGGCGCCGCCAACGGCCCCACCAGCGCCTCGGCAATCGCCCCCACCAACCCCGCCGCCGCCAACGCCGTGGACTGCGGCGGCAGCTCGCCACCGGCCACCCCCTCATCAAGCATGCGCCGATACAACCGCGCATAAGCATCACGATAATGCAGCCGCTCCGCATCCACCGCCGGATCCACCGGCTCGGCGATCAACGCCCAGGCCAGCTTCGGCGCCGCCTGCGCCCGCCGCACGAACTGATGCACCGCATGGGAAAGCCGCTCACGCACGCCCACCCCCTCACGCATCGCCAGCGCCATCGCCGCCACCTCGCGCTCCGTCGCCCGCCGAAACACCTCCGCCGCCAGCACCCCCTTGTTCTCGAAATAGCGATACAAGGTGCCCACCCCCACACCGGCCCGCTCCGCCAGCGCCTGCATGGTCAACGCCGCGAACCCGCCCTCACGCACCAACTGCTCCGCACAGCTCAGCAAATGCTGCCGCTGCGCCGCCTTGCGCGCCCGCACCGACGCCGTTTCACGATACGCCATACCGACTCCATATTTCGTCTACCACCCAGTTCTGACTCACTACGCACCCTCCATGGATTCCGCGACTGCGCGCGGAATGACGGCTTATTGCGGACCAACTGCAAGCCGTGGTGGAGGATGCCACGACTGCACGCCGCACTCATTCTCCCCAAGTCCGTACACGTCTCCCCACGCCATCCTGCGTGGAGCGTAGC
>CAYMKZ010000068.1:0-9254 GCA_964391345.1 uncultured Alcanivorax sp. | reverse complement strand
CATCCTGCGTGGAGCGTAGCCCCCGTCATCCTGCGTGGAGCGCAGCGGAATCGCAGGATCCATGGATTCCGCGACTGCGCGCGGAATGACGAGGCACCCTGAAGCAGGACACCCCCTGCTCAGGAGCCGGCCGGCCCACGCAGCCGGGCGGCCGGCCCACATGCGAAAAACCAGAATGTCACGACTCCCGCCAGGGATCCGCCCGCCGCAAAATAGCATCCAGATCCAGCCCTCGCGGCAACGTCCCGTAATTGCGATCACCATGCTCACCCAACCGCGACGCAATGAACGCCTCCGCCACCGCACTATTGCCCGCCACCACCAACTGACTCGCCTGCATCGTCAACGCCAACCGATCAACGATAGTGCGTGCCCGATACTCCGCCTGCTCCAGATCAGCGAACTCCTCCTTCAAGGACGCCACCGCCCGGTCCAGACGGGCATCACTGCCAGCCGCCTTGCCCAGCTCCGCGAACCACACCTCCAGCACCTTCGGCGTCTTCGACAACGCCCGCAGCATATCCAGCGCCTGCACGTTACCGGACCCTTCCCAGATGGCATTGATCGGCGCCTCCCGATACAACCGCGCCGTCATGAATTCCTCGATCGCACCATTACCACCCAGACACTCCATCGCCTCATAGGCATGGAACGGCGTGCGCTTGCAAATCCAGTACTTGCCCGCCGGCAGCCCCAACCGCAGCAGCAGCTTCTCATGCTCCTTGCCGGCATCCAGCGTGGAATTATCCAGCGCCTCGCCCATGCGCATGGCGATCGCCAACGACCCTTCCACCTCCAGCTGCAAATCCGCCAGCACATTGCGCATCAACGGCTGATCGATCAGCTTGCTGCCGAACACCGAACGCCCCAGACAATGATTGACCGCCTGCGCCACCGCCTGACGCTGCCCGGCGGCAGAGCCGATCATGCAATCGAAACGGGTCATCGCCACCATCTCGATGATCGCCGGCACACCCCGGCCCTCCTCACCGACCATCCAGCCCAGCGCCCCGCGCAACTCGATCTCGGACGAGGCATTGGAAACGTTGCCGACCTTGTCCTTCAAACGCTGCACCTGAATCGGATTCTTGCTGCCATCCGGCCGCCAGCGCGGCACCAGAAAACAGCTCAGCCCATTGGCCGTCTGCCCCAGCACCAGAAAGGCATCGCACATCGGCGCCGAAGTGAACCACTTGTGGCCGATCAGCTCATAAGCCTCGCCGGAACCCTCCGCCCCCAGCGCATAGGCCCGCGTGGTATTGGCGCGCACATCGGAACCGCCCTGTTTCTCGGTCATGCCCATGCCGATGGTCAGCGACTGCTTCTCGTAATGCGGCACATTGCGCGGGTCATAGCCGTTATGAAGAATCTTCGGCAGCCACTCCTGCGCCACCGACGGCGTCAGCTTGATGGTCGGCACCGCCGCGAAAGTCATGGTCAGCGGACAACCATGGCCCGCCTCGGCCTGCGCCTGCAAATAGCTGCGCGCCGCCCGCGCCACATGCGCGCCCGGCTGCGGGTCGGTCCAGGGCGCGGAATGGATGCCGCCCTCCAGCCCCAACGCCATCAGCCGGTGATAGGCCTCATGGTATTTCACCAGATCCACCCGGTTGCCATGGCGGTCGTGGGAGAAAAACTGCGGCTTGTTCTGATTGGCCAGAAAACCCCACTCGATCACCTCGGCGCTGCCGGTTTTTGCACCGTGCGCCGACAGCGCCGCCTCCGCCCAGCCCGCGCCGTGGCGCTGCACCGCCTCGCGCAGCGCGTTGTCCGTGTCGTAGGCGTTGTAATCCTGCAAGTCTCCGGCCTGATTGAGCACCTCATGGGTGCTGCCCAGCGCCTCGGGAATCAGCTCTTTCTGCTTCGCGTTCATAAGGGTTCTCCAGCAAGACTGGACGTCGTTGAGCGGAATTCGGATTCACTGCATCAGAACAAGTGAATCACAATTCCGATCTTGCGGCAAGCGCCCTCCCAAGCCAGGCACTATCGGCCTTGTTGTCGCGGACGCAAAGGCGGGACGCGGCGCAGATACAGGGAAATGCCCAGCCCCAGAAGGGCCAGAATGCCGACGAAAACAGCCACCCCCACCCAGCCATCATCAGCATAGAAAAGACCACCGCTGGCACCCGCGATACTGGAACCGAGGTAGTAGCAAAAAAGATAAAGGGACGACGCTTGAGCCCGTGAATCCAGGCTGCGCCTGCCCACCCAACTGCTGGCCACCGAATGGCCGCCGAAAAAGCCGAAAGTGAGCACGACCAGCCCGGCCAGTATCCACCAAAGCTGGTTGACCAGGGTCAGCAAAAGGCCCAGCAGCAGGAGCACGAAATTGATCCAGAGCACATTCCGTGGGCCGAAGCGGCTGGAAAGCGCCCCCATCCAGGTAGAGCTGAACATCCCCACCACATAGACGGCGAACATCAACCCCACCACGGCCTGGCTGACACTGAACGGCGGTGCCAGCAAGCGATACCCCAGATAGTTGTAAACGGTCACGAAAGCGCCCAGCAACAGAAAGCCTTCCAGAAACAGGAAAGGAAAGGCCCGGTCACGAAAAAGACTGCCGAAGCGGGCAACCAGCCCCCTCAAACGGAGAGGCCGGGCCACGAAGTGCCGGGACTCGGGCAAACAGCACCAGAAACAAACCGCCGCACCCAGACCGATCACGCCGACCACCGCGATGCCGCCACGCCAACCCAGCCAATCGGCGACCACCCCCGTCACCAGGCGCCCCATCAGCCCTCCGATAGCATTGCCGCTGATGTAGAGCCCCATGCCCAGCCCCACCGAATCAGGATGCATTTCCTCGCTCAGCCAGGTCATGGCCACGGCTGGCAATCCACTCAGGGTGAAACCCAGCAGGGTGCGCAGCACCAGCAGGCTTTTCCAACCGGGAGCAAACAGCATCAGGAGCGTCAAAAGGGCGGAGGAAAACAGCGAGATCGCCATGACATTCTTGCGACCCCAGGTATCCGAAAAGACACCGGCAAAGAGCATGCCGAAGGCCAGAATGGCCGTCGTTACCGAAAGGGAGAGTGCACTGGCCGCCGCGCTGATACCGTACTCGCGGCTGAATTCCGGCATCAGCGGTTGCACACAGTAGAGCAGCCCGAACGTTGCCAGCCCGGCGGCAAAAAGCGACCAATTGGCGCGTCGAAAGGCAGGCGTTCCCTTTTCGATCCAGTCGTCGCACGGAGCGGAGGACGTTGAAGGTGACAATGGCTTTCCTGTTTGCAAGCCGGCTTGCAGGAAAGCGCATTATAAAGAGCCGAAACGTCAAGTGCCATGCCCTACCGGCTGTAGACCTGTCCCCCCATGCCAGACAGGCCGCGGATGGGTATACTCCCACCCCATGCAATCCGACCCTCTTTCCATACTCCGGCACACCTTCGGTTACCACGATTTTCGCGGCGAGCAACACGCCATCATCGACACCGTGGTCAACGGCGAGGACGCGCTGGTACTGATGCCCACCGGCGGCGGCAAGTCACTGTGCTACCAGATTCCAGCGCTGGCGCGCGACGGGGTGGGCGTGGTGATCAGTCCGCTGATCGCGCTGATGCAGGACCAGGTGGACGCCCTCAACGCCCTCGGCGTGCGCGCCGGCTTTCTCAATTCCACCCTCGGCGCGGCGCAGGCCCACGAGCTGGAACAGCAGGTGCTGAGCGGCGATCTGGAGCTGCTGTACATCGCCCCGGAACGGCTCACCCAACCGCGCACGCTGGCCTTGCTGCACCGCGCGCCGCTGGCGTTGTTCGCCATCGACGAGGCGCATTGCGTCTCGCAATGGGGCCATGATTTCCGCAGCGACTACCTGCAACTGTCCCTGCTGCACCGGGAATTTCCCGGCGTACCGCGCATCGCCCTCACCGCCACCGCCGACCCGCGCACCCGCACGGAGATTGCCGAACGACTGGATCTGGGCAACGCCCGCCATTTCGTCTCCAGCTTCGACCGGCCCAACATCCAGTACCGCATCGAACGCAAGGACAGCGCCCGCCGGCAGCTGCTGCGGCTGCTGCGCACCGAGCACCAGGGCGACGCCGGCATCGTCTATTGTCTGTCACGCAAGAAAGTCGAACAGACCGCCGAATGGCTCAACCGCGAAGGCATTCGCGCTCTGCCCTACCACGCCGGCCTGCCCGCCGGCACACGGCTTGAGCACCAGCAACGTTTCCTGCGCGAAGACGGCCTGGTGATCGTCGCCACCGTGGCCTTCGGCATGGGCATCGACAAACCGGACGTGCGCTTCGTCGCCCACCTGGACATGCCGAAAAGCATCGAAGCCTATTATCAGGAAACCGGCCGCGCCGGCCGCGACGGCGCACCGGCCACCGCCTGGATGGCCTACGGCCTGGAAGACGCCATCCGCCACAAACAGATGGCCGCGCAATCCGACGGCGACGAACGCTTCAAACGCCACGAACACCAGCGCCTGGAAGCCATGCTCGGCCTCTGCGAAGCCACCCACTGCCGCCGCCAGGCACTGCTGCACTACTTCGGCGAGACCCTGGAGCAACCCTGCGGCAACTGCGACGTCTGCCTCAACCCACCGCAAACTTTTGACGCCACCCAGGCCGCGCAAAAGGCGCTGAGTTGCGTCTACCGCACCGGCCAGCGCTACGGCGTCAACCACCTGGTGGACGTGCTCACCGGCAACCGCAGCGACAAAGTGGCCGGCGCCGGCCATGATCATGTTTCCACCTGGAACATCGGCGGCGAATTTTCCGCCACGCAATGGCGCGCCATCTACCGGCAACTGGTGGCGCGCGGCCTGCTCGCCGTGGACGCCGACGGCTTCGGCGCCCTCAAACTCACCGAAACCTGCCGGCCCTTCCTGCGTGGCGAACAAACGCTCTACCTGCGCAAGGACGCCGCCCGCACCGCCAGCCGCGAACGCCGCCAGGCCACCGCCGTAGCGGACGCCGACCGCGCCCTCTGGGAAGCCCTGCGCGCCTGCCGCAAACGCCTGGCCGAAGAAGCCGGCGTGCCGCCCTACGTGATCTTCCACGACGCCACGCTAATGGACATGATCAGCCTGCAACCGCGCGACCACCGCGAGATGGCCGCCGTCAGCGGCGTCGGCGACCGCAAACTGGCCGCCTACGGCGACGCCTTCCTGGCGGTCTTCGCGGAACACCGGCACGACAACGACACCCCCACCGCCGAACCGAACGACCGCCACGAACTGCTGGCCCTCGCCCAGGCCGGCATGGCCCCCGCCGCCATCGCCACCCGGCAAGGCATCGGCGAACCCCAGGTCTACCGCGGCCTGGCGGAACTGGTGACCGCCGGCCAACTCGCCCTGGACCAGGCCCTTGCCCTCCCCGAAGCGGAAATCGCCATCATCCAGGACGCCCTGCTCGCCCAACCCAATCTCGCCGAAGACACCTTCAGCTACCGGCAAGTGCGGGAATTTCTCAGCGACGACTACCCCACCGGCGTGCTGCATTGCGTGCGGCGGGCGATACTGGCGAGTATTTGAGGGAAAGAGGATGCCAACGCTACAGGGTCAGTGGCCGGCAACCTGATAATCGCTGACGGGATCATGCAGGGTTGGCGCCTGCCATGGATCGAGCAGTGCCACACCGGTTGACGCAAAGTCGGCTACATTGCGCGTGACGAGAGTCAGTCCGTGAGTCAGTGCGGTAGCAGCGATCAGGGCATCACGTTCCGGGCATCGATCGGGCACATGCAGACGTGCGCAGCGCAGCGCCTCTACTTCACCGATTGGCAACACGCGCCCGCTGAAGGCCGGCACCACTCGCCGGTCCAGCCAGGTGCGCAACAGTGCACCTTGCGCCGTGTCTCGCCGCTCGACGCGCAGCACCCCGATTTCCAGCTCCATCAAAGTCACCACTGAAATGAAGCAGGCGGTTTGCTCCACCGACAGCTGCCACTTGGCCACCTCTGGGGCTGCCTTGCCACTGGCCACTTTGCGCAATTCGGATACGACGTTGGTGTCCAACAGGTACATTTCAGAGTCCATTCAGCAAAAGTCGGGCACACGCAGGCCGATGTTCAGCCGTGGCGGATCCAATTCGATATCCGCCATCCCCGGCATCGCCAGCGCCTCGGCCAGAGTGTGGTGCTGACCGGACAGTTGCTGGTATTGCTCATAACTCAGCAAGACGTGTGCGGGCTTGCCTCGGTCGGTGATCACCACCGGCCCCGCCAGCGATGCCCGCTTGGCGCGGCCGATATTCTGATTGAGTTCACGGCTGGAAAGTCGGGTTATGCCCATGCAGGTGCTTCCATTTCAACGCTATGTAGCAACGTTACCACATTGCAGCGACAGAGCACCACCTCATCAGCGCCATCCGGGAGCCAGTGTCTTTAAAAGTCGCTGGAGACCCGCCTTCACGGATATGACAGGTGGTTCGTGAACATGGCGAAGTGGAGTAGATTGATAGCGTGCATTCATATAGCTACAATGAGAGCATCGTATGCAATGAATGGATTGTTGATGGCCATGCTTACCGTACGCAATCTCCCCGATGAGGTGCATCGCGCCTTGCGGGTCCGTGCCGCGCTGCACGGGCGCAGCATGGAAGCGGAGGTGCGCGCGATTCTGGAAAGTTCGATCGCCCCGGAAGGACGGGTGAAACTGGGCTCTTTACTGGCCGGCATCGGCCGTGACGTCGGGCTGGCAGAGGATGAATTTGCCGGTTTCGAGGAGGTCCGCGACAAAACCCCCACTCCGCCGGTGGATTTCGAGTGATTCTGCTGGATACCAATGTCATATCAGAGCCGATGCGTCGGCAGCCGGAGCCTCGCGTTATCCAGTGGATCGATGCTCAGCCGCTGGAAACGCTCTACCTCACCGCCATTACGGTGGCGGAACTACGGACAGGCATTGCCCTGATGCCGTACGGAAAGCGACAGATTGAATTGCGCGAGCGCTTGGAAAAACAGGTATTTCCGCTGTTCGCGGGAAGGGTATTGCCACTTGATCTCGCCTGCACGGTGGCGTACGCGGAGCTGATGGCCCGGTCGAGAAAAGCGGGGCTGGCCATTGCCACTGCTGATGGTTACATCGCGGCCATAGCCGCCACCAACGGATTCGCTGTGGCCACGCGCGATGTGGCTCCGTTCGAGGCCGCTGGAGTCGATGTGATCAGTCCGTGGGGCAGGTGAGCCTATGAGCGACACCCTCAACCAGGACTCTTCGATCCGGACCGTGGCCGACACCCACCTTCAACCGTGCCCAGAACCATCAGGCCATACCACATCTTCCTCTTGACTCTTGGCAAATCATCGCCTACCAATAATGTGAACACAAGCAACGACAAGATGAGCAATAACAAGTAGGGCTCGCAAGCTTGCGAAAAACAGAGCCCGGCTCGGCAGAAACAATAATAACCGCCAGGTTGCTGCCACTAACGATCTGCCACCTCTGGCAAGAGCTCCGCCGTCAAGACGTATCGTCATGCGAACGAGTTGCCCTGAGATGCGCATCACAGGTGGAAGCAGCTCTTTGTCAACAATTTTCCGGGGGCACACTTGAAGACAACCCAGCCACACCAATACCCCGAGCGAGTACTAATGCTCGTCTCCGGTATGAGCCCGCAGATCGTCACCGAAACGTTGTACGCCCTGACCCAGGTCATCAGACCCGCGTTCACCCCCACGCAAGTACACTTGGTCACCACCCGACATGGAGCGGACCAGGCACGTCTCAACCTGCTGGAAGGACCCTGCCATTTTCAGCGGCTTTGCCACGACTACGGCCTGGACGCAAACATTTTCACCAACGAGCGGATTCATGTAATCCGCAACTACAGCGGCCACGAAATCGATGACATCCGCACACCGGACGAGAACGAGGCCACCGCAGACTTCATCACCGAACAGGTGCTGCATTTCACCGCCGATGACAACACTGCCCTGCATGTTTCCATGGCCGGTGGCCGAAAAACCATGGGCTTCTATGCCGGTTATGCTTTGTCCTTGTTCGGGCGCCCCCAGGACCGGCTTTCCCATGTGCTGGTTTCCGAAGGCTACGAAGGCCTCCATGATTTCTACTATCCCACTCCTCGCCCGAATACGATCCAAAACCGCGATGGGAAAGCCCTGGACACGTCTCGAGCTGCCGTCAGTCTTGCCCAAATACCTTTCGTTCCGCTGCGGGGTGGCCTACCGAGCGGCTTGCTCAAGGGTGGTCAAGGCTTCACTCGAACCGTTGAGCAGGCCCGTCTCGCCAACCACCCAATCACTCTTTCACTAAATCCGGTCCATCGAACCTACCGCGTCGGTCCCATCAGCGGAAACTTGTCACCGGTCAGCATGGCCCTGCTGCTCTGGATGGCACAGCGGCGAGATTCATCACTTCCTGCGCTTGTCCCACTGGTGGACGAAGAGCACAACCACGATTACGCCGAGGAACTGCTCGCCCTAGAAGACCACTACGGCCTGTCGCTCAACCTTCGGACCCAGGACACATTACGCAAGGACGGCGTCACCAAGCCGTTCATTGAAACCAATGTCTCCCGTCTGAACCGCACACTGGCCGAACAGCTCGGCCCGGACCTGGCTGCCCGCTGCAAGCTTGCCGTTTACCAGCACGGCAATCGCAGTGGCTACGATCTGCCTCAGGATATCGACGTCATCATCGAACAGGACATGCTATGACCATGACAACACGGACCTACACTGCCCGGTTCGTCACCCCGGCCTTCCTCGGCAATGCCGAGCAACGGGGCCAGTGGCGTACCCCGCCATTCAAAGCCCTGCTGCGGCAGTGGTGGCGGGTTGCCTACGCCGCTGAACACAAATTCAACCTGAACAACGATGCCATGCGCCGCAAAGAGGGGCTGTTGTTCGGTCACGCCTGGCTGGGAGATGACAAAGACGAACGGGGGAATAAAACAGCCGCACGTAAAAGCATCGTTCGTCTTCGCCTGCTTGCTCAAGAGAAGCAAGCGGCATGGGAGGCCGGACATCAGCAAGGCGTTACTCCGCTAAACGAGGGCCTGGATACAAGTTACGCTTGGTTTGGCTTGATAAAACGCGGCAACGGCTTGCCCAACCGTACTGGCATCAAGGCCGGCATAGGCGCAAAGGAAGCCGCACACCATCTGGCTCTGGCTTTCCCTGATGAGATGTTGCCACGCATAGAAGAAGCCATGAAGCTGATTCACGCTTTCGGGTTGCTTGGCAGTCGCAGCCGGGGTGGCTGGGGTGCGTTGCACCTTGATGACACATCTGACCTCTCCATTGAGGACGCCCAGCGTTACGCACGTGACCTTCGTACC
>CAYMKZ010000067.1:0-15989 GCA_964391345.1 uncultured Alcanivorax sp. | reverse complement strand
GAGTCTCCAAGGCCCTGGATCCTGCGACTGCGCTACGCTCCGCGCAGGATGACGTGGAGGAAGTACCGCTCCGCGCGGGATGACGTGGAGGAAGTACCGCCCGCGCGGGATAACGAGTTCCACCGCCGCGAGGTGCAGGCGCCCCCCGCGTAGGACGGCCACCGGATCAGAAGATCTGTTCCGGCGCCTTGCCGCCGCTGTTGGGGGCCTCCAGCTTCGGTTCGTGTCCTTCGCGGAAATACTCGAAGATGGCGTCCGGGTTGTCCGGCCGCGCTTGCAGGCCGGTCTGCGGATCGATGCGCACGGTGACGATGCCTGGCGGCTGAGGTTCCGGCTTGGACGGAACGCCGTCCAGGGCCTTGCCCATGTATTCGATCCAGATCGGCAGCGCGGCGCGCGCTCCGTACTCACCACGGCCCAGCGTACGTGGGCTGTCATAGCCGACCCAGACGGTCGCCACCAGTGCCGGCGAGAAGCCGGAGAACCAGGCGTCCACCTGGTCGTTGGTGGTGCCGGTCTTGCCGGCCAGATCAGTGCGGTGCAGTTCCAGTGCGCGCCGGCCAGTGCCCTTGTGAATCACGTCCTGCATGATCGAATACATCAGCCAGGCCACCTGCGGGCTGAGTACGCGGGGTGCCATCACCGGCGGCGGTTGCACGGTTTCCGGTGGTCCGGCGGGGGCTTTCGCCGTGCTGTCGGTTTCGATGCTGAGCGGGCCCCCGGTCACGGGCGCGCTGGCGGCGGCAGGGGGCGTGTTGGTGGTGGCGTTTTCGCCGGCATCTTGAGTGCCGCTGTCACAATCTTCGTCGCACAGCACCACCTTGGGTGCTTTCCACAGTACATTGCCATTGCGATCTTCAATGCGTTCGATGAACCAGGGCTTCACCCGATAACCGCCGTTGGCAAAGATGGCATAGGCGGTGGCCAGTTCCATCGGGCTCAACGAGCCGCTGCCGAGGGCCAGTGACAGGTTGCGGGGGAAACGATCGGTGGGCAGACCGAACTGATCCAGCGTGTCCATGGTCTTGCCGATACCGACCTGGTTGAGCACGCGAATGGATACCAGGTTGAGCGAGCGGTACAGCGCCACCCGCAGGCGGGTCGGGCCGAAGAAACGTTTTTCGGCCCCGGTGGGCCGCCAGGTGCCGCCTTTCAGGTTGTCGTCATCGAACACCAGCGGGGCATCGTTGATGATGGTCGCGGGAGTGAAGCCGTTCTCCAGGGCCGCGGTGTAGATGAACGGTTTGAAGGCGGAGCCCACCTGCCGGAGCGCCTGGGTGGCGCGATTGAATTTCGAGGCGAAGAAACTGTAGCCGCCTTGCAGGGCACGCACGGCGCCGGTCTGCGGGTCCAGGGAGACCAGCGCGGCCTGCGCCTGGGGCAGCTCCGCCAGCCGCCAGTGATTGTCCCCCTGGCTGGTGCCCACGGGACGTACATAGATCACGTCTCCCGGCTTGAGTACGTCACTGGCGCTATTCGGCGCCTTGCCTTTATAGCCGTTGTCCAGCGCCGGTGCGGCCCATTTCAGGGCATCCCAATCCAGCACCGCCTGGTGGCCATCCTCGAGCAGAATGGCCGCCTGCTTGTCCTGCACGGCGGTGACGATGGCCGGCTCCAGCGGGCCGTAGGAAGGCTGTTTCTTGAACTGCTCCACCCACTGGGTGAGACGCGGGTCCAGCCCCTGGGACGGGTCCGGCTCGTCCAGTTTGGCCAGCTCCGGTTTGGGGGTGGCGTTGTTCGGCGCGGCTTCCGCCTGCTGCCCGCCAGGCCAGGCCAGCTTGGGCAGTTTGCTGATGTCCACATGGGTCAGCGGGCCGCGATAGCCATGGCGCTCGTCGTAGGCGCTGAGCCCGTCGCGCAGGGCTTTGACGGCGGCGTTCTGCTTGCGGCTGTCCAGTGTCGTGTAGATGCGGATGCCTGTCGTGTAGATATCCTGATCGACCAGCTTCGCCGCCTCCTGGCGGACTATCTCGCCAATGTAAGCGCCCTCCACCTGAGGTTCGACGGCGTGATAGCTGGCGGTGACCGGCGCCTGGATGGCGCTTTCCATCTGCTGTTTGGTAATGGCGCCGGTCACCACCATGCGGTGCAGAATCCAGTTGCGGCGCGCCACCGCCCGCTGCGGATCGGTGATCGGGTTGTAGGCGGAAGGGGCTTTTGGCAAACCGGCGATCATCGCCCATTGCGCCAGGTCCAGGTTTTGCAGCGGTTTGCCGTAGTAGACCTCGGCCGCCGCCTCGGCGCCGTAGGCGTGATGGCCGAGATAGATCTTGTTCAGGTACAGCTCGAGAATCTGCTGTTTGGTAAGAATGCGCTCGATCTGGATGGCAAGAACGATCTCGTTGAACTTGCGCAGAAAGGTCTGGTTGCGGGTGAGGAAGAAATTGCGCGCCACCTGCATGGTGATGGTGGAACCGCCGGAGCGGATTTCCCGATAGCGCACCAGCTCCACGGCGGCGCGCAACAGGCCCACCGGGTCAACGCCGAAATGCTCGAAGAAATGCTCGTCCTCGGCGGCCAGCACCGCCTGCACGAACAGGGGTGGAAACTGATCGTAAGTGAGCGGCACGCGGCGTTTGCCGCCGTACTCCGCGATCAGCTTGTCATCGGCGGAATAGATGCGCAGCGGAATCTGGAATTCCACATGGCGGATGTCGGAAGCCGGTGGCAATTGTGGCGCCAGATACAGATAGCTGGCGGCCAGAATCAAGGCACAGCCGGCGCAGGCGGCGAAGACCAGGAGAACGAGATAGCGAATCCAGACAAAAGTAGAATGCATACGGTGGCAACTGCTGTGGCGATCGGAAGAAAGAACCAGAGTGCTTCCCCGTGAAAGCGGCCATTATACGGGGGAAGGCGGTTGTGATCTAATTTCCTTTCTGCTATTACTGGCGGCAGGAACGATACACATAAAAATCACATAACCACAGACCCGCGAAGTAAAAACACCATCAAAAGCGCGGCTGTGGACCGTTCAATGGAATGACGACTGTGCCTTTTTTTCCAGGAAGAAAGGCCAGGGCATTGCTGGGGGTCGATATCCACTCCACTGCTGTCAGACTGCTGGAACTTTCCGGTTCCGGTGATGGCTGCCGGGTGGAAACCTGCGGGATTGAACCGCTGGCCACCGATGCCGTGGTCGACAATCACATTCATGACGCCGATGCGGTAGCCGACACCATCGCTCGCCTGGTGGCGCGTACCTCTCCGGGCACTCGCAACGCCGCCGTGGCGGTGCCCGCCGCCGCCGCCATCACCCGGCTCGTGGAGATGGACGCCGCGCTCACCGGCAGCGATCTGGACGCTCAGTTGCGGGTGGAATCCGACCGCTATATTCCCTTTCCCGCCGACGAAATCCGCATGGATTTCCGGGTGCTCGGTCCTCTGGCAGACAACGCCGAACGGGTGAAAGTTCTGGTCGTGGCGGCGCGGGCCGGCGATGTGGATCTGCTGGCCGAGGTTCTGACGCGCGGCGGCTTGCGCCCGCAAGTGGTGGACGTGACGTCTTTTGCCCTGGAAAGGGCGTTCCGCTGGATGCAACCGGCGTTGCCCGGTGCGGCGGATCGGGACACCGTGGCGGTGTTCGATATCGACGGTGCGGTGACGAGGCTGAACGTCTTTCATCGCGGGCGCGGTGTCTACAGCCGCGATCCGTTGTCCGGCGGCGGACGGCAAGTGGAAGATATTCGCAGCCGCTATGGCATTGTCGCCAGTGAGGACCAGCCGGCGGCCGGGGTCGATGATCCGATGGCGGCGTTCGCGGATGGTAAAGGCCAAGAGCCCGCCGGTTCGATCAGCGAGCAGATCAGCGGTGAACTGCAATTCTTCCACGGCTCCACCGGTTTTCACCGGGTGGATCACATTCTGCTCACCGGCAGCCGAGCGGCCCTGGATGATCTGCCCGCACGGATACAGGACCGGACGGGCATCGACTGTTCGCTGGCCAACCCGTTCGCGGCAACGACGCCGGCCAGTGGGGTTGACGCCGATACGCTGGCAAAGACGGCGCCCGCGATGATGGTGGCCTGCGGCCTGGCTTTGCGGGGGCTGGCGCAATGACTGATGCCATCAATCTGCTGCCCTGGCGTGAGCAACGCCGTGTCCGGCGGCGGCGAACGCTGCTCGCCGCCCTGCTCGCGGCGGGTCTGGCCGCGAGTCTGCTGTGCTGGGGCTGGGCGCGGGTAGCGGCCGATCATCTGGCGGCGCAGAGAGTGCACAATCGGCACTTGCAACAGGAACTGGAGCGGCTCGACGAACAGGCCAGGGAGATCGACGGGTTGCGCCACCGTCGTCAGCGCCTGGAGGCGCGCCTGGGCGTGGTCGAGGCGCTGCGGAGCCGCCGGCCGGTCACCGTTCACCTGTTCGACCAACTGGTGCGTACCGTGCCTGACGGGCTCCATTACACCCGGATGGAATGTGGCGACGGGGATTGCACCATCCGTGGCGTTGCGGAATCCAATGCCCGCATTGCCAGCCTGATGAAAAACCTGGAGCGGTCTCCCTGGCTGCGGCGTCCGCAACTGCTCTCTGTAACCGCCATGGATGGGCCGGCGGCGGCCAGCGAATTCGTCCTGAAGGTCGGAGTGATGAAAGGCGGGCAGAGCCGCCCCGCGTCCGCCGGGGAGGTGGGCAGACCATGAGCGTCGCCGGCCTGAGGCATCTGGATGTACGTGATCTGCTGCGTGATCTCGCCAATGTGGATTTCGAGAGCGCCGCCGACTGGCCGTTGCCGGCAAGGATGATTGGCGTTGCGCTGGTGTTTCTGCTGGTGCTGGCGTTGGGGTACGTCTTCAGCATCCGGGGTCTGAACGCGGATTACCGGCAGCAGCGGCAGCGGCAGGCTCCGTTGCAGAGCCGCCTGGAACAGCGGGCGTTCGAGGCGCGCGATCCGGTCGTGTACCGGCGGCAACTGGCGGCGCTGGAGCAGCAATTCGGCACGCTCACCCCTCAGCTGCCGAAGGCCACCGAAATGCCCGCGCTGCTGGAAGATCTCAACAGAGTCGGGTTGGCCGCCGGCCTGGCACTTCGCCGTATTGCCCCGCAAGACGAGAAAAACCGGGGTTTTTACGCGGTCTTGCCGATCCGCATGGAAGTGGTGGGTGGCTATCACGCTCTCGGCGCTTTCGTCTCCGGCATTGCCGCTCTGCCGCGCATCGTCACGCTGCACGGTTTCGTGATCGAGCCCGTCAAAGGCAAAGGGACGCCAGAGGGTCTGCTGAGCATGACGCTGACCGCCAGAGCTTATCGTTACCTGGGGATGGACGTGGGTGGTACGGAGTCGACGACCAGGGCCGAGGT
The DNA here is from genome assembly GCA_964391345.1 of uncultured Alcanivorax sp. GTDB lineage: Bacteria > Pseudomonadota > Gammaproteobacteria > Pseudomonadales > Alcanivoracaceae > Alloalcanivorax. The sequence goes on along the minus strand of CAYMKZ010000067.1, from coordinate 10,691 downwards.
GTTACCAGGATTCCATCCCGTCGCCGCGTTCGCCTATCAGGCGCAGGCATTGCGCTCCCCGTTCGTTCCGGCCGGCGTGCGTGAGCCGCTTGCCGAGCCATCGGGACGATCTGTTCGGCCCGCGGAATACCTGGAACGCTTCCCGCTCGATGCGCTGACTCTGGTGGGCACGATCACCCGGCAAGGCGCGCCGCCGGAGGCGCTGATTGAAGACCCGACCGGGCTTGTCAGCAGAGTGCGGCCTGGGAGCCACCTGGGGGAAAACCATGGGCGTGTGGTGGCGGTGTTTCCGGGACGGATTGCTTTGGTGGAAACCATCGCCGATGGGCGGGGGCAATGGGCGGAGCGCCCGCGGAGCCTTGAGTTGGAGAAAAAAGAATAAGTACAGGAGGTACTTGTGGCCATGGGCATATCAATATCGGGAATGTCGACGGCGGGACGCCGGCAATGGACGCTGCTGGCTGGAATGGGTTTGCTGCTGGTGGTGGCCGGGTGGGCCGACGCGGCGCTGGCCCGCCGTCCCGCCGCACCTGGCGAGGAGGGGGCAGCGGGGGGAGGGTCACCGAAAACGCCGCCGCCGCAGAAGGTGATGGGTGCCGGCATTCAATACACCGGCAGAAAACTGTCGTTCGATTTTCAGGACATTCAGGTCCGCTCCGTGCTGCAACTGATCGCCGACTTCACCGACACCAACCTGGTGGTTTCGGACGCCGTGCAGGGCAGCGTCACCTTGCGCTTGCAGGACGTACCCTGGGACCAGGCGCTGGATCTGATTCTCAGAACCCAGGGCCTGGGGAAACGCCGGCTCGGCAATGTGCTGCTGGTGGCGCCGGCGCGGGAAATCACCGCCCATGAGCAACAGGCGCTCGAAGCCCGCGAGCAGGCGCCGCTGCACACCGAATACCTCAGCGTCAACTACGCCAGGGCGGAACAACTGAAAGCGCTGATTCTCCAGCAGGGGGATGTGGAGGGCGGCCGTTCGCTGCTGGGCCCGCGCGGCTCCGTGGCCGTCGATCAGCGCACCAATACGCTGATCGTCCAGGATACAGGGGCGCACCTGCATGACATCCGCGCGCTGGTGAAAAAACTGGACGTTCCGGTACAGCAGGTACTGATCGAGGCGCGGGTGGTGGTGGCCTCCACCAACGTGGACGACCAGTTCGGCGTGCGCTGGGGCGGCCTGGCCCTGGATGCCGACCGGCTGCGCGAGCAGGGCCGTTCGTATGGTCTGTCCGGCCGCCTGCAATCGTTGCGCGATCTCCATGACGTCAGCTTCGGACGCAGCGCCACGGCCACCGGCGACGGCGAGACGAAGCCGCTGGCCTGGACGGCGGTGCAGGGGGATGGTGATGACGCGGCCAATGATCTGATCGTTGACCTGGGCGTGGACGCCGCCAGCGCCACCCACTTCGCCATCGGCTTCACGTCGCTCGACTCCGGCCTGATCGAACTGGAGCTGTCGGCGTTGCAGGCGGAAGGGCACGGCGAGGTGGTCGCCACCCCCAAGGTGCTCACCGCCGACCAGCAGCCCGCCATCATCGCCTCCGGTCAGCAGATTCCCTTCAACGTATCCACCTCATCCGGCGCCACGGCGGTGCAGTTCATCAAGGCGGAGCTGCGCCTGGAAGTGACGCCGCAGGTGACACCGGAGGGTGACGTGATTCTGCGGCTCAAGGTCAACAAGGACTCGCTGGGCCCGGATATCGAGGTGCCGACGGTGAACACCAACCGTATCGAGACCACGGTGCTGGTGAATAACGGTGAGACGGTGGTGCTGGGGGGCATTTTCCAGCGGGAGCAGGTAAAATCGCTGGCCAAGACTCCCTTCCTGGGTGACATTCCCTGGCTGGGCGCGCTGTTTCGCAGAAAGATCGACAGCACCATCAAGCAGGAACTGCTGATCTTCATCACACCGCGCCTGGTCCAAGATACGGCCATGGTCAGTCGGTGAATTCAAACGATAGTACATCCCTGTTTCTGATCGGCCCTATGGGGGCCGGCAAAAGCACCCTGGGCCGCCATCTGGCGCAATTGCTGGGGCGCCCTTTCTATGATTCGGATCGCGTCATCGAGGAGAAAACCGGCGCCGATATCCCGTGGATCTTCGATATGGAAGGCGAAGCAGGCTTCCGCCGCCGGGAGCGGGAAGTCATCGACGAACTGACCGCGCTGCCGGGCATCGTGCTGGCCACCGGCGGCGGTTCGATCCTGCATGAAGACAACCGCCGCCATCTTCGCCAGCGAGGCCTGGTGGTTTATCTGTGGACGCCGGTGGAGGTGCAGGTGGCGCGCACCCGCCATGACCGCAACCGGCCGCTGCTGCGCACGGAAAACCCGCAAGCACGTTTGAGAGAACTGCTGGAAGGGCGCGATCCCCTCTACCGGGAAACCGCCCACATGGTGATTTCCACTGCCGCCGGCAACCTGAAAAAAGTGACGGAACAGGTGCTCGGTTGTCTGAGCGAGCATGCCAACCGATAATGCCAGCCAGCTTGCCGGCATGGGCCGGCAATCCGTGGCCAGTGATGCAAGTGATGCAGAGGGATTATGCGCAAACTCGACGTGGCGCTCGGTGAACGTGGATACCCCATCCACATCGGGCGTGATTTGCTCGGCGGCGACCTGATCCGCGAGCAGATCACCGGCAATCAGGTGATGGTGGTCAGCAATGAAACCGTGGCCCCCCTGTACCTTGAGCCGGTAGTGGCCGGGCTCGGGGATCTGCAATGCGACACGCTGATTCTGCCGGACGGCGAAAGCCACAAGACGCTGGCCACGCTGGAGCGCATCTTCGACGCTCTGATGGCGCACCGCCACTCGCGCACCACCACGCTGGTGGCGCTGGGCGGCGGCGTGGTGGGCGACATGGTGGGCTTCGCCGCCGCCTGCTATCAGCGTGGCGTCAACTTCATCCAGGTGCCCACCACCCTGCTGGCGCAGGTGGATTCTTCCGTGGGCGGCAAGACCGCGGTCAACCACCCGCGCGGCAAGAACATGATCGGCGCTTTCCACCAGCCCCGCGCGGTGATCATTGATACCGCCGTCCTCGATACCCTGCCGAAACGTGAATTCGCCGCCGGCATGGCGGAAGTGATCAAGTACGGGCTGATCCGTGATCCGGCGCTGTTCCGCTGGTTGCAGGACAACCAACCGGCGCTGCTGGCCCGGCAGGAGGCGGCGCTGGTCGATGCCATCTTCCACAGCTGCCGCAACAAGGCGGAAGTGGTGGCGGCGGACGAAACGGAGCAGGGCAACCGCGCGCTGCTCAACCTCGGACACACCTTCGGTCATGCTATAGAGACGTTCACCCACTATCGCAGTTGGCTGCACGGTGAGGCCGTGGCGGCCGGCATGGTGATGGCGGCGCATATGTCCCGCGAACAGGGCTGGCTCAGTGATGCCGAGGTACAGCAGGTGCGGGACAGCCTGGCCGCCTGGGCGCTTCCGGTAACCGCGCCGGAGGGAATGAGCGGCGCGGATTTCATGGAACTGATGGCTCTGGACAAGAAAGTTCGTAACGGTCACCTGCGGCTGGTACTGCTGAACCGAATCGGTGAGGCGCTGGTCACAGGAGCATATGACCCCAATGCACTAACAAGAACGCTTGAGGCCTTTTGTGAGAAATGAAGACTTCTTCTACGAAGGGGCCGAACGCGGCGACCTTCTGGATGCGCTGAACGGTCATGCCCACGAGGGCGCCACCACGGTCCTGGAAGGCGAGCCGGGTAGCGGCGTCTCCACTCTGCTGGGCATGCTGTCCATGTCGCTGGTCGGTGATTTCGAGCTGATCCGTCTGGATGGGGCCGAAAATCTCGGCGCCAACGCCATCATCGACGCCATGCTGACCCACTTCGACGTGGAACGGGCGGACCTGGCGGACGCGCTCAGGGAGAGCCTGGCCGACACCCGTTTGATCGTGGTGATGGACAACGCGGAAGAAGTGCCCGGCGAGGCGCTGGCGACCATGGTGTCCCTGAAAGAGAAGCTGGAAGGACGGCTGGCCTATGTATTTGGCGGCCGCCCCGGCACCAGCGGACATCTGCGCAGCGCCGGCCTGACGGTGGCGGACACCCTGGACCTGCCCCCGCTGAATGCGCAGGAAGTGGCGGAGTTCGCCGAGCAGGCGCTGGCCGTGGACCTGGATGAGAGCGAAGCGGAAGAGCTGCGCCTGGAAAGCGGCGGCCAGCCGGGGCCGCTGTGGCTGCTGCTGGAAGAACGCGAGCGCCCCGCCGCGGCCGCCGCGCCGCGCCGGGTGGTGCCGTTTTATCGTCATGGCCTGGCGGTGGGCGCGCTGGTGGTGGTGGCGCTGGTATTGTGGCTGGCCAGCGGCAGCGAGACGCCGCAGAATGACAAGGTAGTGGATTTGAAGCTGCCTGTGCCTCCCGCCGAGTCGTCTTCCCAGCAACCGAACTCATCGGGCAAGGACAGTCTGGAGCGGAAATTCGCCGATGATGGGCTAGTCTCTTCGGTAGAGCAGACACGCCAGGCACTGGCGGAATACAACCCCACCGCCAAGGCGTTCGAGCAGTCCGAGACGGCGCCGCCGGCCGATGACGGCACGGACAGCGGGCAAACGGAAAACCAGCCGGCAGCCAGCCCGCCGGCGGAAAGCCACCAGGCCCCGCCTCCGGAGCCCGCCCCGGCCGCTGACAGCGCGGCCAAGCCGGCGCCCACGGCCCAATCCAAGCCGAAGGCCGAGGCCAGCAACGCTGCCCCCGCCGCCGATTCGAAGGCGGCCCAGCCGGCCCCGCCAACTCACAGCAAAGCGAAACCGAAGCTGGAAGGGCTGGATGCGGAACTGGCCTACCACCGCGATGACTGGCTGGCGACCCAGCCCGCCGGTGAGTGGTTCCTGCAGGTAACCGCCACCAGCCATGAGGACGGCGCCCGCCGGGTGCTGGATCTGCTCGACCACAAAGGCGCCTACTACCAGGCCCAGCGGGGCGGCAAGCCGGTCTATGTGGTGCTGGCAGGACCTTACCCGGATCATGCCGCCGCCGTGAAAGCCCGCGACACCCTGCCGGAGACCCTGCGTAAAGCCGGGCCTTTCCCCAGAAAGCTGTCCGATATACAGAAAGAACTGCACTGATCCTTTCGACCGTCCGGCGATCCTGCCGGGCGGCCTGCCTGCCGCCTTCTGCCCGGTTGCGTTTCCTTGTGACACCGGCGTTTGTGGCGGTCCCGCCATGCATGTAGAATGTCCCGCCCTTTTTTCAGGCGCCGTTGTGTTGACCGTCCCGCCGGCGTCTGTGAGCCCCTGAATCCAGAGAGGAATGGTCTTGATGCAGCAGAATTCAACGCTGGTACAAGGTCTCTACGAGCCCGGGGAGTTCCGGGACAACTGTGGTTTCGGACTGATCTCCCACATGGAAGGCCAGGCCAGCCACGAACTCCTGCAAACCGCCATCGAGGCGCTGACCTGCATGACCCACCGCGGCGGTATCAACGCCGACGGCAAAACCGGTGACGGCTGCGGGCTGCTGCTGAAAAAACCGGATTCCTTCTTCCGCAAGGCCGCCGCCGAACAGGGCATCGAGCTGCCCGGGGTTTACGGCGTGGGCATGATCTTCACCCACCCGGACCCGCAACAGGCCGAGGACCAGAAGGCGATCATCGACGAACAACTGCAAGCCCAGGACGTGATCGTCCATGGCTGGCGTGAAGTACCCACCGACCCGTCCTGTCTCGGTGAACTGGCCATGCGCTCGCTGCCGGCGTTCTGGCAGGTGCTGGTGAGTGCCGAAGGTTGTGACCAGCAGCAGCTCAACCGCAAGCTGTTCTACGCCCGCCGCCATGCGGAGCAGCGCATCCCCGCCGACGGTTATTTCTATGTTTGTTCGCTGTCCGCCTCCACGGTGTCCTACAAGGGCCTGATGATGCCGGTGGACCTGCCGGCCTTTTACCCGGAGTTGGGCGACGAGGCGATGGAAACCAGCATCGTGGTGTTCCATCAGCGTTTCTCCACCAATACGCTGCCGCAATGGCCATTGGCCCAGCCTTTCCGCCTGCTGGCGCACAATGGCGAAATCAATACCATCCAGGGTAACCGCAACTGGGCCCTGGCGCGGGAGAAGAAGTTCGAGAACGAACTGCTGCCCGATCTGGCCGCGCTCAGCCCGCTGGTCAACCGCACCGGCTCCGACTCTTCCAGCATGGACAACATGCTGGAAGTGCTGCTCACCGGCGGCATGGACCTGTTCCGCGCGGTGCGCATGATGGTGCCCCCGGCCTGGCAGAACATGGACACCATGGACGCCGACCTGCGCGCCTTCTATGAATACAACTCCATGCACATGGAACCCTGGGACGGCCCCGCCGGACTGGTGATGACCGACGGCCGCCACGCGGTCTGCATGCTCGACCGCAACGGCCTGCGGCCGGCCCGCTGGGTGATTACCCGCAACGGCTTCATCACGGTGTCTTCGGAAATCGGCGTCTATGGATACCAGCCCGAGGACGTGGTGGCCAAGGGCCGGGTCGGGCCCGGCCAGATCCTCGCAGTGGATATCGAAAAGGGTGAGTTGCTGCATACCAGCGACATCGACAACCGTCTCAAGGTGTGCCATCCCTACCGTCAGTGGCTGAAGGAAAACGCGCTGCGCATCGAGGCCAATTACGTCCACGAAATCCAGCATATCGACGATGTTCAGCCCCAGGAACTGCTGGCTTATCAGAAGTTCTTCCAGGTCAGCTTCGAAGAGCGCGATCAGGTGCTGCGGCCACTGGCGGAAGCCGGCCAGGAGGCCACTGGCTCGATGGGCGACGACACGCCGATGGCGGTGCTCAGCCAGCGCCAGCGGCCGCTCTACGACTACTTCCGCCAGCAGTTCGCGCAGGTCACCAACCCGCCGATCGACCCGCTGCGCGAAGCCATCGTCATGAGCCTGGAAACCTGCATCGGTGCCGAGCGCAACGTGTTCGAGGAGACCCCGGACCACGCCGACCGGGCGATTCTTTCCACCCCGATCCTGTCCTACTCCAAGTTTCACAACCTGCTGGATATCGAACGCCCCGGCTATCGCGCCGAGCGTCTGAGCCTGCATTATTCGCCCGAGCTGGGCCTGGAGCAGGCGCTGCGCGCATTGTGCGAAAAGGCGGAACAGGCGGTGCGTGACGGCGTGGTGCTGCTGGTGCTGTCCGACAACGGCATCCGCCCGGAAACCCTGACCATCCATGCGCTGATGGCTTGTGGCGCGGTACACCATCACCTTACCGAACGCGGCCTGCGCAGCGACGCCAACATCATCGTCGAAACCGCCACCGCCCGCGATACGCACCACTTCGCGGTGCTGTTGGGGTTCGGTGCCTCGGCGATCTTCCCCTACCTGGCCGAAGACGTGCTGGCGGACATGGTCAAGCGCGGCGAGCTGCTCGGCGATACCGTGGAGTTGCAGAAGAATTACCGCAAGGGCATCAACAAAGGGTTGATGAAGATTCTCTCGAAGATGGGCATCTCCACGGTCACCTCCTATCGCGGCGCCCAGTTGTTCGAGGCGGTGGGTATCAGCAGCGAAGTGGTGGAACTGTGCTTCCGCGGCGTGCAAAGCCGCATCGAAGGCGCCAACTTCGAGGATTTCGAGAACGACCAGAAAGCACTGGCCAAGGACGCCTGGAAACAGCGCAAGCCGGTGGATGCCGGCGGCATACTGAAATACATCCACGGCAAGGAATATCACGCCTTCAATCCGGACGTGGTGCACGCCATTCACCACGCCACCCGCAGCGGCGACTATCGCGCTTATCAGCAATTCGCCGCGCTGGTCAACGACCGCCCGGTGGCCACCCTGCGTGATTTGCTGAAACTGCGCGAAGACACCACCGCCATCGATATCGATGAAGTGGAGCCGGTGGAAGATATCCTGCTGCGCTTCGATTCGGCGGGCATGTCCCTGGGCGCATTGAGCCCGGAGGCCCATGAGGCCATCGCCGAGGCCATGAACCGCCTGGGCGGGCGCTCCAACTCCGGCGAGGGCGGCGAAGACCCGGCGCGGTTCGGTACCGAACGGGTATCCAAGATCAAGCAGATCGCCTCCGGGCGCTTTGGCGTGACGCCGCATTATCTGGTCAATGCCGAAGTGTTGCAGATCAAGATCGCCCAGGGCGCCAAGCCCGGCGAAGGCGGGCAGTTGCCGGGTGGCAAGGTCAATGCGTTGATTGCCCGGCTGCGCCATTCGGTGCCCGGCGTGACGCTGATTTCACCGCCGCCGCACCACGACATTTACTCCATCGAAGATCTGGCGCAGTTGATTTTCGACCTCAAGCAGGTCAACCCGGAAGCGCTGGTGTCGGTGAAGCTGGTTTCCGAGCCGGGCGTCGGTACCGTGGCTTCCGGCGTGGCCAAGGCCTATGCCGATCTGATCACCATTTCCGGCTATGACGGCGGCACCGCCGCCAGCCCGCTGACTTCCATCCGTTACGCCGGCTCGCCCTGGGAACTGGGTCTCGCCGAGGCGCACCAGGCGCTGCGCGCCAACGATCTGCGCCAGAGGGTTCGCTTGCAGACGGACGGCGGCCTGAAAACCGGCCTGGACGTGATCAAGGCGGCCATTCTCGGCGCCGAGTCCTTCGGTTTCGGCACCGTGCCGATGATCGTGCTGGGCTGCAAGTACCTGCGCATTTGTCATCTCAACAACTGCGCCACCGGCGTCGCCACCCAGCGCGAGGATCTGCGCAAGGAGCATTTCGTCGGCGCCCCGGAACTGCTGATCAATTACTTCCAGTTCGTCGCCCGCGATGTGCGTGAGCGGCTGGCCGCGCTGGGCGTGAAAAGCCTGGCCGAGCTGATTGGCCGCACCGATCTGCTGGAGCGTATCGAAGGCGATACCGACAAGCAGCGGCGGCTGGATCTGAGCCGGCTGTTGCGCAACGACCATATTCCGGCGGACAAGCCGAACTATTGTCAGGTAGCGCGCAACGAGCCCTTCGACAAAGGCACGCTGAACCGCAAGATCGTCGATGAAATCCGTCTCGCCATCGACAACGTCTCCGGCGGCTCCTTCCATTACCCGATCACCAACTGCGACCGCTCGGTGGGCGCCACCGCTTCCGGCCTGATCGCCCGCCAGCACGGCAATCTGGGCATGGAAAAAGCGCCGATCCGGCTGCGCTTCGTCGGCACCGCCGGGCAGAGCTTCGGTGTTTTCAACGCCGGTGGCTTGCATCTGTATCTGGAAGGCGACGCCAACGATTACGTGGGCAAGGGCATGGCTGGCGGCAAGATCGTCATCCGCCCGCCCGAGGGCAGCCCGTTCAACAGCCAGGAAACGGCGATCATCGGCAACACCTGCCTGTACGGCGCCACCGGCGGCAAACTGTTCGCCTCCGGCACCGCCGGCGAACGCTTCGCGGTGCGCAACTCCGGCGCCGAGGCGGTAGTGGAAGGCGCCGGCGATCACTGCTGTGAATACATGACCGGCGGTTGCGTCACCGTGCTGGGCCGCACCGGCTACAACTTCGGCGCCGGCATGACCGGTGGTTTTGCCTTCGTGCTCGACGAAGACAACAACTTCTTCGACCGCATCAACCCCGAGCTGATCGAGCTGCACCGCATCAGTTCGGAATCCACGGAATCCCACCGCAGCCATTTGCGTTACGTGGTGGGGCAGTTCGTGAGCGAAACCGGCAGTGAGTGGGGCCAGTACATCCTGGATAATTTCGATGCCATGAGCCGCAAGTTCTGGCTGGTCAAACCCAAGGCGGCGAGCCTGGAAGACCTGCTGAAAAGCACGCGCGCCAACCCGGCCTGACAGAGATCATTATGGCAGAACGTCTGAACAATCATTTCCAGTTTCTCGATGTGCCGCGCGTCAATCCGGCGAAGAAAGACGCGCAGACGCGCAAGCACAAATACGAGGAAATCTACCACCCGTTCGAGACCCGGGAGGTGGAGCAGCAGGCCCATCGCTGCCTGCACTGCGGCAATCCGTACTGCGAATGGAAATGCCCGGTGCACAATTACATCCCCAACTGGCTGAAGCTGATCAGCGAAGGCAATCTGATGGAGGCGGTGGAGCTGTGCCACCAGACCAATTCACTGCCGGAGGTCTGCGGCCGGGTCTGCCCGCAGGATCGCCTCTGCGAAGGGGCTTGCACGCTGAATGACGGCTTCGGTGCGGTAACCATCGGTGCTGCCGAGAAATACATCACCGACACCGCGCTGGCCATGGGCTGGCGTCCGGACATGTCGAAGGTGGTATGGACCGACAAGCGAGTGGCGGTGATCGGCGCCGGCCCGGCGGGGCTGGCCTGTGCCGACGTGCTGGTGCGTAACGGCGTCAAGCCGGTGGTGTTCGATCGCTACCCGGAAATCGGCGGCCTGCTGACCTTCGGCATCCCCGAGTTCAAGCTGGAAAAACCGGTGATGGCCAAACGCCGCGAAGTGTTCGAGGGCATGGGGGTGGAATTCCGCCTCAATACCGAAGTGGGCGGCGAACTGACCATCGACGCCCTGCTGGAAGAGTTCGACGCGGTGTTCATGGGCATGGGCACCTACACCTACATGAAAGGCGGTTTCCCCGGCGAGGATCTGGATGGCGTCCACGAGGCGCTGCCGTTCCTGGTCGCCAATGCCAACCGCAACCTGGGTTTCGAGAAAGACGCGGCGGACTTCATCGACGTCAGCAACAAACGTGTGGTGGTGCTCGGTGGCGGCGACACCGCCATGGATTGCAACCGCACCTCCATCCGCCAGC
>CAYMKZ010000066.1:5427-15989 GCA_964391345.1 uncultured Alcanivorax sp. | reverse complement strand
GTCGCGGGTGTAGCTCAATGGTAGAGCAGAAGCTTCCCAAGCTTACGACGAGGGTTCGATTCCCTTCACCCGCTCCAGATACCCGCCTTCGCACTGTCCTCAGACATATCAACAGCGCTCCCGAAGCCCGGGATACCGTTGAGCGTCACGGTTTCTTGGGAAAATACTCAACCTCGGCAAGCCCTTCAAAATGGGCATCACAAGTCAGCAGGCGCGCCTGCTGCTGTCGAGCCGTGGCGTAGACGATGGCATCCGCCGTGGCCAGCTTGTGTCGCCGATGCAGGTCGGCCGCCAGCAGCGCGGTGTGTGTATCCAAAGGTATCACTCGGCATTTTTGCGTGTAAGCGATAACCTGGTCGGCCTTGTCTTCACCCACTTCTCGCAGCAGCCACTTGGACAGCTCCAGTTGCACAATGGTGGGAACCACACAGTCCTCGCGCTCTGGAAACGCCGGATCGAGTAACCGTCCCATACTCGTCCCCATCAGCCACTCGATCCAGGCAGAGGTGTCCACCACACAGGCGGTTCGAGACATCAGTAGCGATCCTCTCGGTCGCGATAACCCTCCGGATTCGCCCCTTCGGCAATCCCTTTCAACTGTCCTCGCTCGGGTACCGGCATGAGCAATACCCCTGCCCCTTTGGGAATGAAAACGAACTCCTGCCCTGCTCGCCAGTGCTGCTGTTCGCGCACTGCCTTGGGGATGGAGATCTGGTATTTGCTTGATAACGTTGTCACGGCATCCATATTCATACCTAACATCCATCGATGGGGATCGAGTAAGAATATCAGTCAAGACGCAACAAGACCATCGCCAGCAGCGGCGATACACCATCCACAGAGATCATCCACGCTCCAGCTGCCACGCGCTTTTCCATTCTCTTTCCCTACGACTGGCGTCTGGCCCCACACACCCAGCCATCAGGCAGTTCCGCCTCGTCGATGTCGTCAAGCAACGAGCCGGGCTGGTGATCGTTGGCGTGGTAATCATCGATGGCGGGGTAGATCACATCCTCCTCCTTGGGGTTGTGCTGCGCGAACAGGTCGAACAGTTGCTGGCAGGCACGGCGATGGGCGGCGGTATCCGTGGTGTCATCAAGCACGGCCAGCAGATCCCACATCTGCCCGTGTTCTTCGCGCATGATGCCCAGGGGCATGGCAAGGCGGCGACCATTCACCAGAGGAAACAGCAGCGCCTCCTCGATGTAAAGATGCCGCCGCAGGTCGGCCTGCAGCAGCTCCAGATCGCCCTGCCCCGCCAGCAACTGCTCCATGTTGCGGTCCAGTTGCCGATGCTGTTCTTCCAGCAGGGAAGAAGGCTGAATATCACTCATCTATGGTCCCTCGTTGGCCGATACTCGCCTTCATGATAGCCCAGCCCTCATGGATAGACAGCGAGCTTGATGAGTGCGGCAGAGCGCCGCATCCCCGGTCCGGGAGTTCTCTTGGTATCCACGACGGCACGGGCTAAGCTGAGGTAAAATCAGCTTGCGAGGAAGCCGCTATGCGTATTGCCATCAATGGATTCGGACGTATCGGGCGCTGCCTCACGCGCCTCATTCATGAGCGCGCCCTCATCGACGAGTTGGAGCTGGTGGCCATCAACGATCTGGCCGACTACACCGTGCTCGCTCACCTGTTGCAATTCGATTCCACCCATGGCCGTTTCGGCTATCCGGTATCACTGGACGGCGACCGGCTGATCATCGATGGCCAGCCTGTCCGGCTGTGTGCGGAAAAAGACCTGGCGGCGCTGCCCTGGCGCGAGCTGGGCATTGATTGTGTGGTCGAGTGCACCGGCAAGATGAAGAGCCATGCGGCACTGGCCGGGCACTTGGCTGCCGGGGCCAAGCGAGTGCTGGCCAGCCATCCGGTGGACGATGCCGAATTGACCGTGGTGTACGGCGTCAACCACGAACAGCTCGGCGATCAGCGCATCATTTCCAACGCCAGTTGTACCACCAATTGCCTGGCGCCGCTGGTGCAGGTGCTGGACCAGGCATTCGGTGTCGAGCAGGGGCTGATGACCACCATTCACGCCTACACCAACGATCAGAACCTGATCGACAAGGCGCATGGCGACCCGCTGCGCGCCCGCGCCGCGGCGGTATCGATGATTCCCACCCAGACCGGCGCCGCGCGGGCGGTGGGCAAGGTGTTGCCGCATCTGGCAGGCCGCTTTGATGGCATGGCGGTGCGGGTGCCGACGCTCAACGTGTCACTGGTGGATTTCCAGGGGCTGCTCCGTGAGCCGGTTTCGGAAGACGACATCAACGGTGCCTTTCGCGCCGCCAGCGAAGGCGCGCTCAGCGGCATCCTCACGCTCAACGAACTGCCGCTGGTGTCCTGCGATTTCAATCACCAGCCGCCCTCCTGCATCATCGACTGCGCCCAGACCCGCGTGCTCGGACGACAGGCGAAGGTGATGGCCTGGTACGACAACGAATGGGGTTTCAGCAACCGTCTGGTGGATCTGCTGTGCTACTGGAACCGGCGATAACGCACGAACGAATGGGCTTTTTTCCTACCCGGATTGTCTGAATTCTCCGGCTCCCGAACGCCACGGAAAGCGTTAAGGTCTGCGTGTTCCTTCATTCACACGAGGATACGGGGATCGGGCCACGGACGGCATATCCAGGACACGACCCCCGTTGTCTCTTTACCGCAGGCAGGAGTGTCATGTCCCGACCGATTGTGTATTTCGTGCTGGCCGTGGTGGCCGTCTTTCTCGCCGCTATGGCCCTGGCGGAGACGCCTTCCAGGCCACCCTTGATGCTGGCCAACGTCTACCAGGGCCAGCAACCGCTGAGTGCTTACTGGATCAGCGAGAAACTGGATGGGGTGCGCGCCTACTGGGATGGCAAGCAACTGCTTTCCCGCCAGGGCAATCCATTCGCGGCGCCGGACTGGTTTATCTCGGATTTTCCGGATACGCCGCTGGATGGCGAGTTGTGGATGGGGCGCGGCACTTTCAGCACGCTGTCCGGAGCGGTGCGGCGCAATACCCCGGAGCCGGCCCAGTGGCGGCGGATTCATTACATGATATTCGACATGCCGGGCGCGACGGGCACCTTCGATCAGCGTTTGCACAAGCTCAGGTCGCTGTTTGCCCGGCCTCATTCCCGCTACCTGAAGCTGATCCGGCAGTTCAGGGTGAAAGACCACGACGAGCTGATGGCGCGTCTTCACGAGGTGGTCCGTGGCGGCGGCGAGGGGCTGATGTTGCACCTGGGCCGGGCGCCGTATCACGGCTACCGCAGCGATGACCTGCTGAAACTGAAACCGGTTCAGGACGCGGAAGCCAAAGTGCTGGCCTGGCTGCCCGGCGACGGCAAATATCAGGGGATGATGGGATCCTTGCTGGTGGTGACGCCGGAAGGCCGGCGGTTTCGAGTGGGAACCGGTTTCAGCGACGAGCAGCGCGCTCATCCACCGGCGATCGGCAGCATCATTACCTATCAGTATCGCGGGCACACCAGCCATGGTTTGCCGCGCTTTCCCAGTTTCTTGCGGGTGCGCTTTCCAGCACGAGGAAAGCCATCACAGAGAGAGCCGCCACGAGGGAATCCGCCATCAGAAAAGCCGGGCGATACGAGCGCAACACCGCCTCAGCGACTGGCCCGGTAAACGCGGAAGCGGTTGTTCTCCGCCGCGACAGCGACCTGGCGAAAGCCTTGGCTCAACCATTGGGCATAGGGCAATTCCCGGTTCGCCACCATCCACAGCACACCGTCATCGCGCAACCGGGCCGGGGCGCCTTCAATCAGGCGGCGGGTAGTGTCCGTGGTACGCAAGCGGCCATCGTGAAACGGCGGATTGGTGATGATGGCCTGGAAACGGTGCGGCTTTGTGCTACGCCGATCACCGCCTTCCGGGACACGATCACCTTGACCCACGCCGGGTTGGCCAACGGCAGGCTGGCGGCGGCCATACAGGTCACCGCCTTCGACCCGTCCTTGCAAACCGTTGCGCTCCAGGGTGGCTCCGCTGGCCGCCACCGCCGTGGCACTGATATCGACCGCGCTCACCTGGCAGCCCTGGCGCGCCAGCGCGGCGCTGAGCACGCCGCTGCCACAACCGATATCCAGCACCGGGCCACTCGGCTCTGCCTTGTCGAGCACTTCCAGCAGCATGGCGGTGCCCTCGTCGAGGCGTCCATGGCCAAATACACCCGGATAGCTGACGATCTCCATGCCGGCCACGGTAATCACCGTCTCGACGTCCGTCAGCGTCAGGGCCGGGCCGGGGCGCAGCCAGCCACGATACAGTTTGCAATGCCGGGCACTATCGATCAGCGCCACCTGATCAGCATGCTTTTCGAAGCGCGTCACACCGCCACGGATGCCGCCTTTGGCGGGGCCGACCAACCATGTTTCCAGCGCGGTTGGCGTCGCGCCCGCCAGAGTGCGCAGCAACAGTTCCAGCCGTTCGGCCGCTTTCGGCAGCGGGATGACCACCAGATCCACGTCATTCGGCAGCAGTGGCAGCGGCGCCCATTGTTGCGCACCCACGTTGATGTCGTCGGCATGAGTGTGGCACTGTTCCGCCGGCAAGCCTTGCAGCGCCGGATCGTCGGCATCCACCACCAGCACCCGGCGATGGGCCAGCGCCTGTTCCTGACGCCACAGCAGTTGTGTACTGTTTTCCATCTGCTCTCTTCAGTGTGTCGCAGCCTGTCCGGCAGCAAAGCCGGAGAGTGCAAAGCGCCGCAGTATAAACCGGCGCTACCATCGGTGTCCGCGCCAAGTTTTACATAAACCCCATCCAGACGGCCGCCCGTCATGGCTAGAATGGCAGCTTGAGCAGATGCAGTCGTGGAGGAAGTGGATGATCCGCTCCGCAGTTCTGAGTATGGCCGTGCTGGTCGCCATTGTTGCCAGCTTGAGTGCCAGCCCGGGCGCCAGCGCCGCCGCCCCCAATAACAGTGACGCCCTTTTCGAGAAAGCCCTGCAAGCCGCCCGCAATAATGACTGGAGCACACTGGCTGAAACCGAGCAACAGTTGCCGAAGGACTACCCCCTGCGGGCCTACCTGGATTTCCACAGACTGCGCGCCGCGCTCCCTGATCTGAGCCCACAGCGAATCCGCTCCTTCGCACAGCGCTATCCGGATTCCCCTCTGCCCAACGATATTCGCCAGTTGGCGCTGGTCGCCTACGCCAAGGCCCAGCGCTGGAAGGACGCTCGCAGCCTGTTCGATTCCGCCCCCCGGGCCACCTCGCTGAAATGCTATTACCTGCAAGCCCGCCTGCCGGTGGCGCGCAAGGCCGTCTTGCAGGAGGCGCGGCAGCTATGGCTGAGCGGCCGGTCCCAGCCATCCAGTTGCGATCCGCTGTTCGATGCGGCACGCCGGGACGGCATCATCGGCGAGGATCAGATCTGGCAGCGCATGCAGCTCGCTTTTCGCGCCCGCCAGCCGGGCCTGATGCGTTATCTGCAACCCATGCTGGATACTCACAAAACCGCCAGCCAATGGCTGCTCAAGCTCTATGCCAACCCGCGAAAAGTCGATGATCTGCCGAAAGATCTCGGCCATTCACAGCGCCAGACCCTGATCGCTCTGGCATTCCGGCGCCTGGCCTATACCGATACAGTGGAAGCCCGCGAGCGGTTCGAGGATTCCCGCAAGACATTGGGCTTCACCGATGCCACCCTGCGCAAGCAGGCCGCCACCCGCATCGCCTGGTACTCCATCATCCGCGATATCGACGATAACCGGCAGTGGCAGGATCAGTGGCTGGCCGACAGCGACAATCAGCAACTGCTCGACCAGCGCGCCCGGCTTGCCGTCATCGAGCAGGACTGGAAAGCCCTGCCTCGCTGGGCTGGCAAGCTCTCCGCGTCGGAACAGCAGGACAGCCGCTGGCTGTACTGGCAGGGCCGCGCCGCTGCCGAAAATGGCCAGCAGGCGGAAGCGAGAAAATACTGGAACAAAGCGGCACAACAGCGCAATTTCTATGGCTTTCTGGCAGCCGACAAGCTGGGACAGGGCTATCACTTCAACAATCAGGCACCGGCGGACAATCTGCCTGCCGTCAAGGCGGCGGCGATCACCCGCATCACCCTGTTGCGCCGTATCGACGAGCCCCGGCTGGCCTGGGGAGAATGGAACTGGCTGCTGTGGCGCGGCAGCGAAAGCCAGGCCCGCGCCCTCGCGCAACTGGCGCTGGAGCGGGGCTGGAACGATCTGGCCGTGCAGGCCTCCATTCATGCCCGGGCCTGGAACGTGCTGGCCTGGCGCTTCCCGCCGGCCTATCAGGCGCAATTCGCCAGCGCCGGACGGCAATACGGTGTCGATCCATGGCTGGCCATGGCGGTGGCGCGCCGGGAAAGCGCCTTTCGTCCCGAGGCCCGCTCCAGCGCCGGTGCCCTGGGGCTGATGCAGCTGATGCCGGGAACCGCCCGCAAAGTCTCCCGCCAGGCCGGCCAGCAGCCCCCCAGCCGCGAACAGCTCGGCAAACCGGCCACCAGTATCGACTTGGGCACACAGTATCTGGCGGAGTTGCTGGAACGCTTCGATGGCAACCGGGTGCTGGCGCTGGCGGCCTACAACGCCGGCCCCAACCGGGTCGAGCGCTGGCTCGCGGACGACCCGGACCAGGCGGTGCCGGCGGACGTCTGGATCGCCTCCATTCCCTTTCACGAAACCCGCGCCTATGTGCAGGCGGTGCTGGCTTACCGTGTGCTGTTCATCGGTCTGCACGGCCCGAAACGGCAGGTTCCCCGGCTGCTCAGCCACGAGGAAGAGAGCGAGCCCTATTCCTCGGCATTGATCAACGACGACATCAAACTGCCGACCGAATGACCTCCTGCGCCGGCATCAGTTGCAGCTGGCGTATGTGATAATCGAGCTGCCCGTTTTGCAACAGCGGCGCCAGCCGCGGATGGCGCTGCAGGCGCCGGCGCAGCTCGATGCTGCGGGCGGGACGGCGGGTGTGGGCAATCACCGCGTTGTGGCAGTCACTACAGGACAGGTGAAAACGCCCCGCCCACCCCGCCAGCAACCGGTCGGCGGAAAAACTGGCGCGGTATTCGGCGAAATCACCGAAATTCATCACCAGCACTCCCTGTGCGGAGACGTGCCGCGTCAGCAGCTCCAGCCAGCGTTGATCCGCCGTCACGGCGCGGCGCACGCTGCGCTCGCTCGGCGCGAACAGATCCTCGATGATCAGGTCGAAAGGCGGGCCGCCATAGGCTTGCAGCCAGTCCACGGCATCGGCCAGCACCACCTCGGTGCCGCCTTCGGCCACGGCATCCTCCACCACGGAGAAAATCTTCTCCGCCACGGACAGATGCCAGGGGTCTTTTTCCACCGCCACCAGCCGTTCCGGGTTGAACAGCGCACGCAGCGGCGGCACCAGCGACCCCCCACCCAATCCCAGCACCAGTATCCGGCGCGTCTGTTTCGGCGCTTGCAGCAGCGCTGGCAGCCACAGCAGATCCCAGACACTGCCGGTCACCAACCGGTCAGGGTGGTACTCCGAGTGCTGCACGCCGTTGGCATACAGCCTCAGGCTGGCCCCGTGCCGGCGCACCTGGTACAGCACGCCGTCGCTTTCATGCTCCCAGACCAGTGCCACTATTGATTGCCCAGACCCAAACGGATTCCGGAAAGCTCCGCGTCGATCTTGGGGGCACCGCTCAGCGTCACACGCCCCGCGGCCAGATGATGCTCCTTGACCAGCGTGTCCCGGGCGGCGCTGGCCCGCTGTGTGGCCAGTTGCTGCAACGTCTGGGTGCTCACCGCCTTCTCCGCGTTTTCCATCAGCTTCTGCCAGGCCAGTCTGGCCCGTTCGGCCTCGGCGGCATCACCGTCGCCCTGGGCCGGCAGTTTGTCCGGGTCCTGGTTGAGACGGTCCTTGTACTCGTCGAGAATCTTTCCACGCCAGCCGAACCAGCCGCCATCCGCCACCGCTTTGTCCAGGCCCGGCCAGTCATCGCCCATGTCCTTGAGCAGCGCCTTGCGCGCCAGTGCTTCACGGTCGGCCGGGCCGGTCTCGCCGGTGATCTGCACTTTCAATGAAGGCCGTTTGTCGAGCGCTTCCACCAGGGTCGCCAGTTTCTGCCGGGTTTCCGCGCCCGGCTGTGGCTCGCCAGGCGGGAAGGTGATCTGGTCGAGATCCTCGCCGCCCACCAGACCGGCCAGCAACGAGAAGGGCGCCGTGGCCGCCTTGACCAGAATGTTGGTGATCACCTTGAGCACCAGGCCGGATACGCTGAAGCTGGGATCGCTCATGTCGCCGGAAACCGTCACCGGCAGTTCGATCTTCCCGGAAGCATCGCGCAGCACCGCCAGTCCCAGCTTCACCGGTACGCTCAATGCCTGGTCGCTGGGCACGGAATCCCCCAGGTAGAAGCGATCGGCGTCGATCTGGGTATTACTGTCCAGTTGCTGCTTGTCGATCTCCAGTCTGGAATTCACCGTCAGCAGACCGCGCTGCACCTTGTAACCGAGATAGCGGCCGGTATAGGGCGTCAGGGTGTCCATGCCGTAGCTGGTCAGGGAGAGATCCAGATCGACGAACAGCGGATCGGCGTCAACGCTGCCGGACGCCTTCAGCGGCGCATTGCCATTGATCTTGCCGGTCATGGACAGCTTTGCCTTGCCACCGGCGGTATCGAACCCTTTCAGGGTGCCGTCCCACTGTTGCAGGGACACCTTGAAGGGCGGAGAAAGGGAGGCATCGCGGTGCGCCAGGCGGGAGTTTTTCACCGTCACGGTGTTCAGCTTCACGCGCCACGCCGGCCCTTTCTTCGCGTTGGAAGAAGGCTGCCCGGAGCCGCTGTTGACCAGACGGGTAATGGAATCCTTGCCGTTCTTGTCGATGCGGTTGATGAAATCGAGATCATTGATGGTCAACCGGTTCATCGCCAGTAGGTGCTTGCCGGTGTCGATGTTCAATCCCTTGGCATCCAGCGCCTTGATACTGACGAGCGGCTGGCCCTGTTGCTGCACCGCCAGTTGATCCAGCCCCGCCGTGCCGGTGATCGTCACGGTCGGCTGCTCGCCGCTGATCGCCAGTTGCAGTTGGCTGTGCGCATTGCCTTTTTTGACGACCAGCGGCACGGCATCGGCAATCCAGGGTTGAAGAGCCTTGAGCGGCAGGGTCTTGAGATCCAGCTTTGCCTGTATATCCAGCGGCGCGAGCTGGCCTGCGCCGCTGTGCTGCAACTGCCCGCTGCCCAGCAAGGTGGCGCTGCCCTGCCACTTCCAGCGGATCGCCTTGCCCACTTCCACATCGGACAGGGTCAGTGCCATGTTGCTGATATCGAGATCGGCGGGGTGAGCCAGTGTCTCGTCACGCAGGGACACACCGGCGTCCTCGATCGCCAGCTTGTCCAGTGTGACGTTCCACGGCGACTGAGCCTGTCCGCCTGAATCCGCCGTTTTGGCGTCTTGCGGCTCTTTTTGCGACTCTGCCTGCGTCTCTTTTTCCGGCACTGGCTGACCCGCTTTCCCCTGCTCTTTCGGCAAGAACAGAGTGGCCAGGTCCAGCCCCTGCTTGCTGCGCACCGCATGGACCACGGGTTTGCTGATGGTCACCTCCGGCACGTTCAGCCGCCGTTTCGCGGTGTCCAGCGTCAAGCCCCGCACGGCGATAGCCGGAAACGCCAGGCTGGGTTTGTCATTGCCTTGCCGCACGATGTCCAGATTGCTCAGCGTCAGGGAGCCATTGTGTATCGTCAGCCCTTGCCCCGGCGCTTCGGAAAAGCGGTAATCCGCCGCCAGCCCCAGTTGCCCCGACGGCAGGCGGAAGCGGAAGCGCGGCTCGAGAAGTTGCGCGAAAGACACCAGGTTCACCTTGTCCATCGCCAGATGGCCGCTGGTCATCAGCGGCTGCAACTGGAAGTGACCATCCCAATCCAGCGTGCCGCCATTCGGGCCGGCGATATGCAGCACGTAGTGGTTCTGGTTCTTCTCGGGGGTGAGTGTGGTGAAGCCATTGACGTTGAACGCCACCGGCAATTTCAGCGTTACCGGCTTGTCGCCGGTGGCATCGGTGACCGTCACGTTGCCGTCAGTGAGCGCCAGATGGCCCACCGTGAAAGCCGGCAAGGGCTGATTCTTTTCCGGCTCGGGCTCCGGGGGAGCGTTTTTCCCGGCCTCGGCGATGTGCCGTGTCACGTCATCGAAATTGAACGAGCCGTCGGCGTTGCGGCGCACCCGCACGTCCAGCCCTTGCAGCGAGAGATCGCCGACCCAGGGACGCCAGTGGAACAGAGAGGCCCACATTTCCGCATTCACGTACAGCTGCTTGAAGCCGATCAGTGTACCGGTCTGCGGATCCTGTATGGAAAAGCCTTCCACGGTGGCGGAAAGCGCCAGCGGATTGAGCGACAGCTTCTCGATGGTGACCGGGCGGCCCAGCAGCTCGGAGAGCGTTTTCTCGCCCTTTTTCTGTAACCAGCCCGGCAGGATGAAAAACACCACCAGCGCGTAAAGGACGTAAAGCGTCACCAGAATGATCAGGGTCCGCGCCAGCCAGCCGCGCTGCCGCCACCATTGCAGAGGGGTTTGCATATTGTTGTTCACTCCCCGTATTCGAGCCATCCGTATTCGAG
>CAYMKZ010000066.1:0-5327 GCA_964391345.1 uncultured Alcanivorax sp. | reverse complement strand
GGCCAGCCCGTGCTGCCGGCAGGCGCGCTGAAAACGCTGTGCCAGCAATTGCGCCCAGGGGCCCTGCCCGGCGAAACGGTGATGCCAGCGGCTGTCGTAATCAGCGCCGCCGTTGATACCGCGCAGCACCGACATCACCTTGGCGCCACGTTCCGGATAGTACTGTTCCAGCCACTCGTGCCACAACGGGCCGACCTCATAAGGGAGACGCAGTACCACATAAGCCGCCGCGCCAGCACCGGCCTGCGCCGCCTGTGCGACGATATCCTCCAGCTCATGATCGTTGATGAACGGAATCAGCGGCGCCACCAGCACCGTCACCGGCACCCCGGCGCGGGCCAGCTCACGGATCGCCCGGATCCGTTCCCGGCCGGCGCTGGCGCGCGGCTCCAACTGGTTCTTCAGGCGGTTGTCCAGCGTGGTCACGGATACCGCCACCGTGGCCCGCCCCTGCCGCGCCATCGGCGCGATCAGATCCAGGTCGCGCAGCACCAGGCTGCTTTTGGTGATCAGGCTGAACGGGTGCCGGCATTCGCTGAGCACTTGCAGAATCTCCCGGGTGATGCGCCGTTCGCGCTCGATCGGCTGGTAGGGGTCGGTGGCGGTGCCGATCACCAGGGGCGTACAGCGATAGGAGGGTTTGCGCAGTGTTTCCCGCAGCACTTCGGCGGCGTTGTCCTTGCAGAAGATCTCGCACTCGAAATCCTGCCCTGGGGACAGGTCCACATAGGCATGGTTGGGGCGCGCGAAACAGTAGATGCAACCATGCTCACAACCCCGGTACGGGTTCAGGCTGGCCGAGAAATGAACATCCGGACTGTTGTTGCGGGTAATGATCGAGCGCGCCCGTTCAGGGTGGTAGCGGGTGGGCCGGGCCGCTTCCGGTTCATCGCGGATGGTGGTGGTAACCTCGAAGCGCCCCGCCGGTGCGCTGAGGGTTCCGCGGTTGGCTGTGCTGTCTGCCATTCCAGGTCTCGAATACTGTCCATAAGAACAGTATCATGACAGCAAAATCACCGGCCTCCAAGTGCGATCGGATCAGTGCGGCCGCACCGGCTGTACCAGCACCCAGGGAGCCACCACCACGGTCCACAACTGCTGGTTCGCCGCCAACCAGTCACGCGCCTGCTGATCGCTCACCTTGTCCACCCGGCCCTCCTGGCGCCAGCGTTGCAGCGGCCCGGTCTGATCCTCGGCAAAGGCCGCCGCCACCTCCACCAGATCCAGGTCGCCCGCCACGAAAACGGTCTGCCCGCGGGCAAAGAACGGTTGCAGCTCGAGCCAGCCGGCACGGGCGGTTTCCTGGTTGAGTTTGGCTTTCAGTATCTGCGGGTCTGTGGCGTTGGTCATGACCGAATTCCGTCGAAAAAACGAACGACCATTATTGTCATGGCGAGCGGAAACGCCAGCCCGCACGAGGCCGGCCGCCCGGCAAAAGATTGAGCCACTAGCCGGGCACTGCTAGCATCCGGCAAAAGTACCGATGTTTCCACCAGCGGATTCGTCGTCGAAAATCGCCACAGAGGGTATTGGCCACTTTGCTGCAGGACGCTGTGTTCACCTTATCGCGGCTCATCATGCTGGCCATCATGCTGGCCGGCCTGACCGGCACGGCCCGGGCTGCGGAACCCGTCCTGCTGAGCAGCCAGACGAGCCAGCTCCACCCCTACCAGGCACTGGAGTATTTTTGCACCCCCGCGGACCACAGCCCCGGCATCGAGGCGCTGCGTGCCGATCCCGGCCAATGGCCCTGGCAACCCACCGACAAGCGTCTGCCCAACCTGGGCTTCAGCAGCGACCATTGCTGGTTCCGCTTTACCGTCAGCAGCACCGCCAGCAACACCACCGAATGGCGGCTGCTGATCAATTACGCCATGCTCGGCCGGCTCGATGTCTATGTTTTCGGCACCCAGACGAACCCGCTTGATCATTACCTCGCCGGCATGGACCGCCGTTTCGACGCGCGGCCGATCAGCTACCCGGAGCCGGTGTTCCCGCTCAGCCTCCCCGCCGGTGAAAGCCGCACCGTGCTGATCGGCGTGACCTCTCCGCACAGCATTCAACTGCCGCTGACGCTGATGAGCCAGGAGCAGTTCGACCATCAGGCGCTGCATCACATCCTGATTCAGGGCCTGTTTTTTGGCGGCATGCTGATCATGGTGCTTTACAACCTGTCGCTGTTCTTCTCGATCCGCGAAAAGGTCTATCTTCTGTACGTCTGCTGGTCGCTGGCGGTGACGCTGTTCGTGGCGGTATTGCAGGGCTTCGCCCACCAGTATCTGTGGCCAGACTCGACCTTGATCAGCCGGTACGTGGTCCACTACCTGCTGCCACTGCTGGTGGTTCTGCCTTCGCTGTTCACCTTGCGGTTTCTGAGCCTCGCCGAGCGCGCCCCGCAACTGGCGCGCCTGATGCGGTTGCTGACCGGGCTGGGTGTGGTGTTGTTGCTGACCGCCCCTTTCGTGGGCCGCTACCCGCTCACGCCGATCAGCATGGCGGCGCTGCTGGCGATGACTGCGGGCATTCTCCTGACCGGCCTGCGGCGGGCTTTCTCGGGAGACCCGGACGCGCGCATCTTCACCTTCGCCTGGTTCTGTTTCATCGTCGGCACCGCCGCCATGGTGCTCAACAAGTACGGCCTGCTGCCGCGCAATCCGCTCACTGAAAACCTGATGCAGATCGGCGTGTTCCTGGAAGTGATTCTGCTGTCGCTGGCGCTGGCGCGGCGCATCAACCGGCTCAAGGAAGCCCATGCCCTGTCCGTGCGCGACAAGGCCATAGCGGAAATGGACGCTTTCAAGGCGGGTGCCCGCAACCAGGCGAAAAGCGAATTCCTGGCCACCATGAGCCACGAGATACGCACCCCCATGAACGGCATCATCGGCATGACCGATCTGCTCAGCCGCACCCCGCTCAGCAACCAGCAGGGGCAATACGTGGACACCATCTACCAGTCCACTCAATCGCTGGTGGCGGTGATCAACGATATCCTCGATTACTCCCGCATCGAGTCCGGCAAGCTGGAGCTGGAATATCAGGATGTAGAGCTGGAGGCGCTGGTGGACGACTGCGTGCAACTGTTCGCCAGCCGCGCCGCCCGCGCCGGCCTGCCGCTGTACACCTTCATCGATTCGCGGGTACCGCAACGCATCCACACCGACCCGGTGCGCCTCAAACAGGTGCTGACCAACCTGCTCAGCAATGCGCTGAAATTCACCGAGAAAGGCCAGGTGGCATTGCACCTGAGTGTGCGCCAGCCGCCGGACGAACAGGGTCACTGCGTGCTGATGCTGGAGGTGGTGGATACCGGCATCGGCCTGGACGAAGCCCAGCAGCAAAGCCTGTTTCAGGTGTTCAGCCGCAGCACGCGCAGCAACGGCCACAAGCTGCAAGGGAGCGGCCTGGGCCTGACCATCTGCAAACGCCTGACCGAACTGCTGGGCGGCGAAATCGGCGTGTCCAGTTCCCTGGGCCGCGGCGCCACCTTCTGGGTCACGCTGCCTACCCGGGTCGGCGGCAAGGTGCGCCCGGCCAGCAATCCGCTGGAAGGGCACCGGGTGGTGATGATCAATCACGATGCCTCCATGACGCTGAGTCTTTCACAACTGATGACGCGCTGGGGGCTCCGCACCAGTGAATACGCGGACTGTGATCAGGCCGCCAGCGGCCTGGACAAGGACAGCGAATGCGACATCCTGCTGGTGTCCGGCCCGACCCTGGCGCGCCGCGAGGAGGTGGCGTCCTTGCGCCACAGGCTCGGCGACCCGCCGCTACTGGTGCTGCAATCCGCCGGCGCCGGGATGTCCGGTGATCTGCCCGAGGGTCTGCTGCTGGTGGAAACACCGGTTTCCTCACGGGCGCTCAAGCATACTTTGCTCAGTCAGTTGCAGCAGCAGGCCGATATCACGGCCGCCCAGTTGCCGGCGCCCACCCAGCCGGAGGACAGGCACCCGCGCCTGTCCCGCCTGCACGTGATGGTGGTGGAAGACAACCCGGTCAACCAGCTGGTCATCGACAGCATTTTGCGTTCCCTGGGCATCCAGGCAACCTTGCTGGCCGACGGCACTCAGGCACTGCGCCAGGTGGAGCAAGCGCCGGGCGACTGGGACGTCATCTTCATGGACTGCGAAATGCCGCTGATGGACGGCTACCAGGCGACCCGGGAAATCCGCGCTTTCGAGCACGACCACGACACCGCGCCCTGCTGGATCATCGCGCTATCGGCTCACGCCACCAGCGACTACGTGCAGCAGGCCCGCGACGCGGGCGCCGACGACTACCTGGGCAAACCGGTGGCCCGCATTCAGGTGCTGGAAGCGTTGCAACGCAGCCTGGCGGTGGCCGGACAATCGACAGGCGGTTTCAGCACAAGCGGTTTCAAGAAAGCACCGTGATCAGTATCATAGCGATCCGTTTCTCCACCGGTGTTGCATTCCTCCATGAGCGATAACGTCCGCAGAATTCTGGTTACCAGTGCCCTGCCCTATGCCAACGGGCCGATCCATCTTGGCCATCTTCTGGAGTACATCCAGACGGATATCTGGGTGCGCTTCCAGAAACTCCGCGGCGTCGATTGCCGTTACGTTTGCGCCGACGATGCTCACGGCACGGCCATCATGCTCAAGGCGGAGGAAAACGGCGTCACCCCGGAACAGCAGATCGCCCAGGTGAAAGCCGAACACGAACGGGATTTCGCCGATTTCCAGATCCGCTTCGACAACTACTACAGCACCCACAGCCCGGAAAACAAGGCGTTTTCCGAGATGATCTTCCAGCGCAACAAGGACGCCGGCTACATCATCGAAAAGGAAATCACCCAGCTGTACGACCCGGAAAAAGGCATGTTCCTGGCGGATCGCTTCGTGCGCGGCACCTGCCCCAAGTGCCAGTCGCCGGACCAGTACGGCGACAATTGCGAAGTGTGCGGCGCCACCTACTCGCCGTCCGATCTGATCAATCCCTACTCCGCGGTCAGCGGCGCCACACCGGTGGAAAAACAGACCACCCAACTGTTTTTCGACCTGCCGCAATTCGAAGCCATGCTGCGCCAGTGGACCCGCTCCGGCAGCCTGCAGGAAGGCGTCGCCAACAAGCTTCAGGAGTGGATGGAAGACCTGCAACCCTGGGACATCTCCCGCGAGGCGCCCTATTTCGGTTTCGAGATTCCCGGCTACCCCGGCAAGTATTTCTATGTCTGGCTGGACGCGCCCATCGGTTACATGGCCAGCTTCAAGAATCTGTGCGACCGCGAAGGGCTGGATTTCGACCAGTACTGGCGCGCCGATTCCGATGTCGAGCTGTACCATTTCATCGGCAAGGACATCATC
>CAYMKZ010000065.1:2799-16049 GCA_964391345.1 uncultured Alcanivorax sp. | reverse complement strand
GCCTTCGGCCCGGCCGCCTTTGTCGCCCGCGCCCGAACCGTGGCCCTGCGCAACACCGGCGGCGCCCTGTCGCCCTTCAACGCCTTCCTGATCCTGCAAGGCATCGAGACGCTGCCGCTGCGCATGGAACGCCATTGCGCCAACGCCCTGGCGCTGGCTCAATATCTGCAAGACCATCCCAAGGTCGGCTGGGTCAACTTCGGTGGCCTGGAAGGCAACCGTGACTACGCCCTGTCCCAGAAGTACATCGACGGCGGCATTCCCGCCTCGCTGCTCACCTTCGGCATCAAGGGCAGTATGGAAGACTGCACCCGCTTCATGGACAAACTGCAGATCATCAAGCGGCTGGTCAACATCGGTGACGCCAAGACCCTGGCCTGCCACCCGGCCAGCACCACCCACCGCCAGCTCACCGATGAAGAGCTGGAAACGGCGGGCGTCAGCAAGGATCTGGTGCGGCTGTGTGTCGGCATCGAGCACATCGACGACCTGATCGCCGATGTCGAACAGGCCCTCGCCGACTGACCGACCGTTTCAAGGCCCGCCCACGGCGGGCCTTTTTCACTTTGTCCCTTGTCCTTGAAACCAGGAAAGACCATGCACGCCGCCCTTCGCACTCCCCTGCTGCAACAACTGCACTGCCGTTATCCGAACATGCTGGCCGGCATGGGCGGCGTGGCGCGCAGCGCACTGGCGGCGGCGGTGGCCAAGGGCGGCGGCTTTCCGGTGATGGGCATGGTGCGCGAACCGGTGGCGCTGATCGAAAAGGAAGTCGCGGCGCTGCGGGCCGCCGCCGGTGATGATCTGCATTTCGCCATCAACCTGATTCCGGCCTCCTGCGATGCACGGCTGCTGAAAGAGCAAGTGGATGCCTGCCTGCGCCTGCGGGTACCGTCCATGGTGCTGTTCTGGGAGGTGGATCAACCGCTGGTACGGCATCTCAAGGAGGAAGGCGTGCAGGTGATTCACCAGATCGGCAATCACCGCGACGCGGAACAGGCGCTGCGAGCCGGCTGCGACGTGCTGATCGCCCAGGGGCGGGACGCCGGCGGCCATGTGCGCGGACAAATATCCACGCTGGCGCTGTTGCCGGACATCGTCGCCATGAGCGACGTGCCGGTGGCTGCCTCCGGCGGCATCGCCTCCGGGCAGGCGCTGGTGGCCGCGCTGGCGCTGGGCGCTCAGGCGGTCAGTCTGGGCAGCGCCTTTCTCGCCACCACGGAATCGTTCGCCCACCCGCATCACCGGCAACGGCTGGTGGATGCCAGTGCGGAAGACACCGTGCATACCACGGTGTTCGCCCGCAACTGGACCATCACCGCACCGGTCAGGGTGCTGGACAACGCCGTCACCCGGGGGCAGTACGATAATTTGAGCGAAGAGGAAAGAAACCAGCCCATCGCCCACCAGGACGGCGGGCAGCCAATCTATCTGTTTTCCACCGACTCCCCGGCCATCGACGCCGAAGGCCGCCTGGACGACATGGCGCTCTATGCCGGGGAATCAATCAGCCAGATCCACGATATCGTCAGCGCGCAGGCACGCATCCAGCAACTGATGCGGGAAGCGGAAGCGACGCTACGACGGTTGGCCGGCTAGCAGGCTGCTATGCGTTGGCCTCGGCCCCGCCCAGACGCTTGCGCAACCACTGCGCCGCCGCATCCAGCAGCAGCCCCAGCGCGCCGATTTCGATGATCACCGCCATCAGTTCGGAATAGGCCAGCCGGTCGCGGGTATCGAGAATGAAATAGCCGAGCCCGGAGCTGACACCGAGCATTTCGCAGGGAATCAGCAGAATCCAGATCATGCCGATGGATACACGCACGCCGGTAAGAATGTGCCCGAGGATGCCCGGCGCGATGAAATGCAGCAGGGTTTCCCGCTTGTTGGCGCCGAGGCTGCGCGCCAGCATCATCCAGCCGGGGTCCAGTTGGCGCACCCCGGCCGCGGTGCCGAGAATGATCGGCCAGATGGCGGTGATGGTGAGCAGGAAGTAGATCGGCGAATCACCGATACCGAACGCCATTACCGCGATCGGCATCCACGACAGCGGCGAAATCATGCGCAGAAACTGGAACGCACCGCTGGTGGCGGCGTTGAGATGACGCGACACGCCAACGGCAATGCCGGTCGGCACCCCCAGCAGCAACGCCATCACCAGGCTCACCAGCACACGCCGCAGGCTGGCCAGCGTATCGTGGGTCAGCTCGCCGGTGGTCACCAGTTGATAGAGGCTCTCGAAAGTCTGCTCCGGCCCCAGCAGCCCGGCCAGCGGCGTGGTCTGCTTCAGCCAGTTGGTGAGCAGCGCCCAGATACCGAGCAGCACCAGCAACCCCAGCACACCCAGACCGAAACGGGCCGGCCAGCTTTCCAGCCAGCCCCTACCCGCCGCTTTGCGCGCCTTTGCCTGCGCCTTTACCGCCGTGCTCATGGTTGAATGATTTCGCTGCGGCTGAAGCCTTCCGGCTGGTCGAACACGCCCATGCCGCCAACATTGGCGATGGCCTTCTTGACGAAACGATCATCCACCAGATCCTGGGCGGCAAAGGTCGGATCGAGCTGGGCGAGAAAGTCGCGTTTGCCTTCCACCAGCGTGTCCTTCAGCAGCTCCACCAGTTTTTCCGTGTAGCTGGGATACGGATAGGGCTGGAAGTCGATGCGATGCTCGTGCCAGTCCGGATGCTGGATGGCGCCGGTGGATTCGTAGAACCGGTTGTCCGACTCCGGCGGCGCCAGCACCTTGGCCAGCGGCGCATAGCGGTGCGGCGTATAACGATCGCCACCGCCATGAGACAGGATATGCGCTGATTCGTCGCGATGGTTGCGGGTCCAGGCCTGCGCCTCGACGATGCCGTTGACCACCTTCTGCGACCAGTCCGGCCGCTTGTCGAGATCCTGCTGGTGCATCTGCACCACGCAGCAGGCATGGTTCTTCCACACGTCACCGGTGAAACGCAGCACCTTGCCCACCTTCTTGATCTCGCCCAGCGCCACGAACGGCTCGGCGACGATGTAACCGGACACCCGGCCAGTGGCCAGCGCCGGCAGCATGTCGGACGGCGCCATCACCACCAGCTTGACCTGCTTGGCATTGGGCTCGCCCTCGCCGATCGGCGTCAGACCGATTTTCTTCAGCATTACTTGCAGGATGACGTTGTGCACCGAATACCAGAACGGAATGGCCACGGTGGTGCCGGCCAGATCCGACAGATCCTTGATCGGCTTGCTGACCGCCACCGCCAGCGATGAGCCGTCCACATGGTTCCAGGCCACTACCTTGGAAGGCGATTTGCTGCCATAGCGGGCGTATACCGTCATCGGCGACAGCATGTGCACCACGTTCACCTGACCACTGAGAAACGCCTCGACGATCTGCGCCCAGCCACGGAACATGCGCGGCTTTTCCACTTTCAGACCCTGCTTCTGCCAGAGCTGGTTGTGGTGCGCGATCAGCAACGGCGTGGCGTCGGTGATCGGCAGATAACCCACCCGCACCGGGGCATCCGGCTCGGCGGCGAAAGCGCGCTGGGACATCTGCAACAGCGGCAATGCCCCCGCGGCGGTAAACATCGCCGACAGCTTGAGAAAATCGCGGCGTGAAGGCTGGCCGGGTTTGTCTGAATGATCAGTGCTCATGCGGATTCCAGAATGGATGGGTGATCACCCTTGCGGGCGGCCGGCGCCGCCAAGGCGGCAACGATCTGTTCGCGCAGTGCCGCCGGCACCGGGCGGGCTTCACCGGTACTGCTGCGCGGCAGCGTCCAGGAACCCGCCAGGGAGGCCGGCTGGCCGTGCAGCAGCAGCACCCGGTCGGCCACGCGCAGGGCTTCATCGATATCGTGGGTGACCAGCACGGCGGCGGCGTCATGGTTGCGCACCACCTGCAACAGCAGCCCCTGCATGGCGGCGCGGGTCACCGCGTCGAGCGCCGAGAACGGCTCGTCCAGCAGCAGCACCGCCGGTTGCCGCACCAGGCAACGGGCCAGCGCCACCCGCTGGGCCATGCCGCCGGACAGCGCGGACGGCATCAGGTCGGCGGTGCCGGCCAGGTCCACTTCCGCCAGCGCGGCATCTTCACGGGCACGCCGCTCGGCCGCCGTGATCCGCGGCTGGTTGGCGAAGTTCAGGCCCACGCCCACATTGCCGCGCACCGTTTTCCAGGGCAGCAGATGAGCATCCTGGAACACCACACCGACCCGCGGGTGGGTCTTGTGCATGGCCGCGCCGAAGGCCCTCATGGCGCCGGCATCCGGTTGTTGCAGGCCCGCCAATACGCGCAGCAGCGTGGATTTGCCCACCCCGCTGGGGCCCAGCAACGCCACCACTTCCTGTTCGCGCAGACGCAGCGAAAAGTCATTCAGGATCGGCTGCGTTTCGCCATTCTTGCGATGGTAGGCGAGGTGAATGCCGTTGGCCTCGAGGATCGGCTGCTGTTGTTCGGACGGGCTTTCAGCGCGCGCCGCCAGCGGCGCCGGCGCTCTGATCGCCGCGCTCACACCTGGTGCCATCATGCCACCTCACGGTTCTGTTCGATGTCGTGGATTTCCTTGCGCAGATGCTTCAGCGCCGGCGTGACGATGGCCACGAACATGGCCTCACGCAAACGCCGCTGTGCCGGATGGCGCATCAGATAACCGCGCGCGCCCATGTGCAGCGCGGTGGACTGCGCCGCCTTCAAAGACAGCTCCGAAACACCGGCGCGCAATTTCAGTACCGGCAGCTTGACGGCCGCGCCGGTCACCACCAGAGCGGTCAGCCGCAGCGCCTCGTTTTCGAGACGGATCAACGCTTCGCAGATGTCCCCGGCATCGGTGTCCAGGAACTGGTTGACGGCGTTGTCCGAGGTGCGGTCCGCTTCGAGAATATCCAGGCAGCCGCCAATCACACCCAGCCCCATGCCCGCCTGGGTCAGTACCAGCCCGGGTTTCACCGCGCTGATGAAATCGGCGAACTGCGCCGGCTCGGCCAGTACGTCACCGCCGGGCACCGCCACTTCGTTCATGCGCACGTTCCAGGTGCCCGTCCCTTCCATGCCGGAAAACTCGGGGCAAGGATGCAGCGCCAGGCCCGGCGCATCGGTGGAAACGGTGAACATGATGTAGCCGCCCCCTTCCACTGCCGCGGCGGTAAACAGCTGATGGCCGGCATCCAGGTTGGAAACCCAGGGCAGCACGCCGGAAACCACGTAACCATCGGCGCTGGCGCGTGCCTGCAGGCGGATCTTTTCGATGCCGGCGTGATGCTTGAGGAAATTGGACATGCCGGTTCCCGCCAGCAGCGAGCCGTCCAGCACGCTGGCCAGATAACGGCGGCGCGGCTCTTCCTGCGGTGCCTTGGCCAGATACCAGGCACAGGCGGACTGGCACCAGGCGAGAAAAGCCGTCGACCCACAATGGCGGCCGACGGCGGCTATGGCGTGCAGTTGACGGGCCGGGTCCACGACCACCGCCGCAGCGCTCTCCACCGCCACAGTGCTCGCCACGGGAACGGCCGCGCCGAACCCGCCGAGACGCCCCAGCCCGGTCATCACTTCCCGTGGATACAAACCCTCGCCGTCGATGGCCTGCACCAGCGGCGGAAGCGCCCCGGCCAGGTATTCGGGAATCGCCTGGGTATCGCTGAATGCCCAGCGCGCCGCATCGCTGAAAGGAGTGGGAGTGGTCATGGCATCAACCCAGTGCGAAGGGTTGCAGCTCGGGATTGATCGGGGTGTTGGCCATGTTGTTGGCGTAGTTGCACAGCGTGGCCAGACTGACCCCGAGAATCACTTCCAGCACGTTGGCCTGGCTGTAACCGGCTTCGAGGAAGGTGGACAGCTCGGCATCGCTGACCGCACCGCGCTGGGCGATGACCTGACGGGTGAACTGGGCGAGCGCGTCCAGTTTGGCGTCCGGCAGCGATGACCCGGCGCGCAGTCCTTCCACCACCGGCTCATCCATGCGTACCTTGTTGCGCGCCAGCTTGGTGTGGCCGGCCACGCAGAAACCGCAACCGTTCTCGATCGCCGCGGTGATCTGCACCACTTCGATCTCGGCGGCGGTCAGCCCGTTGCGGGCGTTGATGCCGCTGACGGTCTGATAGGCCTCGATGGCGGTCGGCGCGTTGGCCAGCACGCCCAGCAGATTGGGAACGAAACCACCCGCCTTCTGAGCGGCCTCCAGGCGCGGTTTGGCGTCCGGGTGTGCGGTTTCGATTGACTGAATATCGATGCGACTCATCTTCCGATGACCTCCTGAATAAATACTCGTGGGTCCGCAAATGCGCCATCATAGCGTTTACCCGGAGGTGACCGAAGTTATATCGGGATATTTACATATAAGCCAAACGAATAAGAAGTATTAATAAGGAAACGGTCATTGCCCCGCGAAATCCAGGCTGGGCCTGCCCTCACGCCGCCCTGCCCGCCGCGCCGGATTCCCGAAACAACGGCGGCCAGCGGTAGCGAGCGAACGGTCAGGAATGGCAAGTCGGGAACGGAAAGTCACAGCATCTGGGTACGCAGCATCGCATAGCTGCGCCCGGCGTAATCCGCCGCCAGCCGCGACAGGGTCAGCGCCGGCTGCTCCACCAGCCGCCAGGCCAGATCACTGACCACGAAACAGAGCACGAAGGTCAGCAGCAACAGCCACCCCAGCGGCAGCTGGCCGGCGAACAGGTGCAACATGGTCAGCAACACCAGCGGGTGGAACAGATACAGGCTGTAGGAAATCTTGCCCAGATACAGCAGTCCAGGCGTTTCCAGACGGCGGCGCAAGCCCGGTTCGGCGGCGCAGATCACCAGCAGCAAGGCGCCGGCGATCATCAACGGCCAGTCGTAGGGCATCATCGTTTGCAGGCCGAACACGTGCATGGCCGGGCTGCCATAGACGTACAGCAGCACCGTCAGCAACCCCAGCGACAGCCGCGCCCGGCCCGGCATACGCCGGTAGGCCGCGAACAGCGTCTCACGGTGATGCGCCAGGCTGGCGCCGATGGCGAACGCCAGCAGGTAGTGAACCGTCAGCAGGTAGGCGGTGAGCCCGCCCTGCGCCGCGAAGCCGACCACATCCACCGTCTGTTTCACGGCGGGCTGCTGCAACACCACCAGCGTGACGCTGGCCACCACGAACGGCATCAGCGCCGTCCACCAGCGCATCCGGCGCACCATCAGAAAAATGATCGGGAACACCAGCGAGATGCGCATCTCGTGCACCAGCGTCCAGATGGTGAAGTCGTAACGATCGGAATTGAACTGGCCGATGAACCACAGGTGGTCGCCCACCGAGGCCCAGGTCACCGGCCACGACCAGAACTTGTCGATCCAGCCATTGAAGCCGGCCAGCGGATGGCCGGCGAACAGCAGCGCGCCGATGATGCCCAGCGCCACCGCCGCCAGATAGGGCACGTACAGGCGCACCACCCGTTTCGCCACGTAGGCCGGCATCGACAGTTTCGCCTTGGCCAGCAGCAGATACAGCACGAAACCGCTGAGCATGAAAAACAGCACCACCGCCGCGTGGCCGTTCCACAACGCTCCCAACGGCGTCCACTCCAGCCGCTGCACCCAGGCGAACGCCTCATCATAAAGCGGCTCCGCCTGGCCGCGCATGACCACCAGCAGATGACTCAGAATCACCGTGCAGGCCGCCAGGCCGCGCAGTGCATCAAACGCCGCTATGCGCGACGAGCCCCCAGCGGTGTTGTGAATACGTTCTTCAATATGCTTTTCAATACGCTGTTCATGCATAGACCTTCAATCACGGACACCGGCGTTTTCCGCGAACACCCGCCCCCTGTGACACTCCCTGTGTACGACAAGAGTGTTGACAGAGTAGCGCGGGAAACGTTTCCGAACCGCTGTTAAACCATGAAAAACGACAAACCGATCAGCATCGCTCAGGCAGGCACGGGAGGTAGCGCACCATCGTCGCCGGCTTCCGGCGCCTGAATGCGCTCGTACAGCATGCCGCAAAACCAGCGCATCAGCGTCACCAGCAACGCCAGGTACAGCACCGCCACGAACAGGATCAGAGAAACCATCTGGCCGCTCAGCCCATCACGGGGATCAAGGTGGTCGACCAGCAACAGTGCCCACAGAACCCCGGCGACAATGCAAATGGAAAACTGCACCACCAACGTCAGCAGCGCCGCCGACAGCGCCCGCCACGGTCGCGTGCGCAGCGGCCGTCCCGCGCCCATGGAAGCGCCAGCGTAAGCCAGGCCAAACACCACCAGCGTACCGATGATGGCGCCCAGCACACTGAGCAGGCCGGCCTGGTATTGATAGCTGGCCAGCCAGCCGCTGAAGGTATCCTGCAAAACACACTGGATCACCGTATAAAACAGCGCACAGGCCAGCGGCACGGTGTAGCGTTGCGGAATCACCGCGGGCGGCGCGGGTCGCCCCGTCCGGGCAAGGCGTCCAGCCAGGCAGGCCAGCCAGTACGCCACCAGCACCGCCACCAGCATGGCGGCCAGTTCCAACCATTTGATGACCAGTATGCTCAACCCGCTGATCATGACAATGCGATAAAAACCGTGACTCTGAAACCAGTCCATCAAGAACGGGTACAGGGCGCCGAAACCGACATAGGCTCCGACATCACGCAGTACCAGCAACAGCAGCACCGTGCCAAGGAAAATCCACAGCAAAGCGGCCGGCCGCACGCCGTCCGGCCCGACCCGGTCAATACGGCTACGCCACAGCGCCCAGGCCAGCAGGCCCAGTAAAAGCGCGTAGAAAATACCGGGCAGTACCAGCACCGCCACGACGGACGCATTCACTGACCCGGCGGGCATTCCGCCCTGGTGAAGCTGCGTGTAAAGGATGTAACCCGACTCCAGTTCAAACAACACGAAGCTGACCACGGCCATGCCGACAGCGGCATGCCAGGGCAAACGCTGGACTCGCCGGGTGTGGGCATCCGTGTTGTTTGCATTGTCGATGCTCATCGGCAAACCATTCGCTTGTCGTTCCGGTTGATGAAGAAAAATTGCCGCGCAAGTGGAACACAATGACAAGCCGATATCCGCGAACCACATCGCAACGGTCCACAAAGCGGCCGCCCAACGGCCATCGCCGTGACAGCCGTGGCAAAACCGGCAAGGCATCACTGCAACACCCCTGGCCGCATGTTATAGGTACGCTTTCAATCGGAACGACTCTTCGAACATGCCGCCTTTTCCTTCGCGCCGCGGCCCGCGCTGGGCATTGTGGCTGCTGCTGATAATGATGGTCCTGCTGTGTCTGGTGCTGATTGCGCCGACCCGCCCGTTGATCAGCGTCACCCATGACCACGCCGGCTGGAGCCTCAATAGCCGCTCTCTGGCGGATATCGTCAGACAAGGGTTTCTGCATGTGGATGCCCGCTTCACAACGCCAAGATTCAACATCAGCAGCCTTGCAGCAGACAGCGCCTATTGCCCCGCGGACGTGGGCCATGGCTATGGGCCGATTTCCCTGCACCGCCATTACAACTGGGAGCGCCCGCAAGACACACCCGATACCCGCAAGCAGCGCATGCAAGTGTGCCGGGCCCTGCGCGCCGATCTGCTGAAAATACCCGGCACCTTGTCTGCTGCTCTGATCGACGGTGATCCGCAAAAGGTGAAAGCGCACCTGGACGACGCCATGGTGAAGAAGGGAACCCTGGCGGTAACCCTGCCGGAAGTGGGTCAGCCCATGCGCCACGAACTGGCGAACCTGATGCTGGTATCGGCCGACCAGACACTGGCCATCAAGCCCATCGACGTGGCATTGGCAGTGGGCGATCTGGATCATGTGCGCCACTGGCTGCCGAAGGACGGTTTCGCCGGCTATCAGCGCTATGCCCTGTTCCGCCTGGATCAGACCCGGCTGGTGGAGGAACACCCTTCCACGGCCAGTACGTGGGGATGGCGAAGGCCGGACCCGCACAGCCAGGCGGATGGCTTTCAGCGCGGCGATTACTACCTGGCCAACGCCCATTGCGACAGCCGCTATGCGGCTTTTCTGGCGGCCAAGGGCATCACCGCCGACCACCAGGTGGTCCTGCAAGCCTTCCTCAGCCGGCTGGTTCATGAAACCCCCGGCGCGTTCCGGCAAGTCGATCTCGATTACCAGACCAGGCGATTGCCCACCTACAATGCGCAAGCCACGCCCCAGGACTGTACGGCACTGATGGAGCAATACCGGAGCGTCCACTTGTCGGCACGGCAACTGGATACCCTGTCGCGCATGACCGGCACCCAGATGCTCACTTATTACCACGCCATGATCGCCGAGGCCGAGCAGGGCCATACCTTCGAGAGCCGCGAGGAACAATGGCGCTTCGACGACCGGCAGCCCTTCAATCAGCACAGCGCACCGCTGCCTTCCCTGCCCGGCATGTTCACCGCGCTGCTCAAGAGCCGGCCCGGCGGGCCGGCGCTCTGCGCCGCGCTGGACGTGCTGCCCTGGATGCTCGGCCACGACCAGGCGCTGGCGGCATTCATGGCACTGGCCAGCACCTGGCGAGGCCAGCCGGTGGATCAGGCGTATCTTGAAGACGCCTATCAGTGCAGCCCGGCGCTGCTGCTGCCTCCATCCCTGTTCGAGCGGGAAACCAGGGAGCGGGACGCCTTCCTCAAGCAGGCCGGGCTGGCCTGCCACCTGGTGACCCCGGAGCAGAAATACGTTTACACCCAGCGTGTGGAGTGTGGCCATGAGCACTGATTCCCAGCCACGCCGTTATTACCCCGGCGCCGCCATCCTGGTATCGATGGCCATCGCCTGTGTGCTCTCGCTGAGCCTCGTTGCCGGCCTGCTGCTGGGCTGGGATCATTTCACCACCCCCGGTTACCGGACCATCGACAGCGGCGGCAACAGCATCGCCGCCGCCGGCATGGAAATCTGGGATGTCGGCCGGTTCCTGTTCCAACTGGCCGTGGTCGCCTGGCTGACCACCGTCATCCTGCTGGTCTACCGGCGGCTGCGACGGCCGCCGTCACTGCGCCGGGCGGCGCTGCTGGGGCTGGCGATCACGGTAGTGGCGGTGATGTTCAGCCCGGCCTGGCAGGACTTGCAGATACGCGCCTACGGCGGCCCTGGGCAGGTAACCCGCGTGGAAATCGGTTATCCGGTGTTTCCGCTGTTCTCCTACAGCACCCACACCAACCGTGATACGGACTACAACAGCGGCCAGGTGTATCTGTGCGTGGAGCAACGGCAATGGAAGATCGCCAGCCTCATCATCGAGAAAAGTTTTTACCCGATTCTCGATGAGCAAAACGCACACCGGCTGCTCGAACAGCGCTGCCAGCGCCTGGTGGATTGAACCGGGCGCTTCAGGCGCGCCGCGCGATCATCACCGCGCGGCGCGGCGCCGGGTAGCCTTCACGGGTGCGCGTGGCGTCTTGCGGGTCGAGAAAATCCGCCAACGACTGGAAACGCATCCAGTCGGTGGCCCGTTGTTCATCGGTGCTGGTGATGCCCTCGTCCACGCAGCGCACCTGCTCAAAACCGCAGCGGCGCAGCCAGATCGCCAGATGGGCGCTGCTGGGCAGGAAAAACACATTGCGCATGGCGGCGTAGCGATCCGCCGGCATCAGCACGCTGTGTTGGTCGCCGGCGATCACCAGCGTTTCCAGCACCAGCTCACCACCTGGCCGCAGCACCTCGCGCAACTCCAGCAGATGATCCAGCGGCGAGCGGCGGTGGTACAGCACGCCCATGGAGAACACCGTATCAAACGCCGGCGTGGCCGTGGGCAGCTCTTCCATGCGCAGCGGCGCGAACCAGAACGGCGCTTGCGGGGCACAGCGTTTCACCGCCAGATACTGCATCAGAAACAGCAGCGTCGGATCGATGCCCAGCACCTGCGCGGCACCCGCTCCCAGCATACGCCAGCCGTGATAGCCGCTGCCGCAGCCCACGTCCAGCACCCGCCGGCCACGCAAATCACTGAGGTGCGGCGCCACCCGTTGCCACTTCCAGTCGGAGCGCCATTCGGTGTCGATCCGTTGCCCGAAAAACTGGAACGGCCCCTTGCGCCAGGGCATCAGTTGCTGCAACGCCTGCCGCAACGCTGCGGTGTCGATCTCCGCCAGCGGCTCGCCAATGCGCAGGGTATCACTGTGAAAATCGCAGGACACCGGTCCCTCCGGCAGCGCCGCCAACGCCTTCAGCCAGCGCGGCATATCACCGTGCGGCTTGTCGATCAGACGTCGCCGGGACAGCGCCAGCAGCGGCGTGGCGGCATCCCCGAACAGGGTCTCCAGCGCCCCGCCCAGCTCCTCCAGGTAGCGTTCCAGCATCAGCGAATGGCCACCAGCGAAACGAAATTGAAACAGCGGAACCACAACTGGATGTCCCGGTAACCGGCGCTGCGCAGACGCTGCTCGTGGGCCGCCAGGGTTTCCGGAATCAGCACGTCCTCGATGGCATTGCGCTTCTGGGCGATCTCCAGATCGGAGTAGCCGTTGTTGCGCTTGAAGGCATGGTGCCAATCGCGTTGCAGGTCGTTCTGGTGATCATCCTCGAAGCGGATTTTCTCGGACAGCACCAGAATGCCGCCCTCCACCGTGGCCGCCGCCAACCGGCGAATCAGCTCGTCACGCTGCGCCAGCGGAATGAACTGCAAGGTGAAATTCAACACCGCCACCGAGGTAGTCTCGAACGGCAGGGTCGCCACATCGCCGAGATGCAGATCGACCCGCTCGCCGAGCCCCTGCTCGCGCAGCAACGCGGCACAGCGCTCGATCATCGCCGGTGAATTGTCCACCCCCACCAGCCGACCCTGGCCGCCCGGCACCAGCGCTGCCATGGCCACCGTCGCCGCCCCCAGCGAACAACCCAGATCGTACAGACAGGTATCCGGCCGCGCATAGCGCGCCGCCAGCACGCCGATCATGTCGATGGTGGTGGCGTAACCCGGCACCGACCGCTGGATCATGTCCGGGAATACCCGCACCACCCGCTCGTCGAAGGAAAAGCGGGCCACATCCTGCTGGCGGGCATAAATATCATCTTTGTGAGACATAACAGAACCGGGGCTGCGAAGGGATTGAAAAACAGGCCACAAGGATCGGAGATTGACGACCCGGGATCAAGAAGCAAATCATTCCTCACGCCCGGCCCCGCGCAGCCCCCACCTCTTTCCGTTACCCCGCGTGGAGCGGAGCGGTACATCATTGAGCTATACGTCATCCTGCGCGAAGCGAAGCGGCACATCATCGAGCGGTACGTCATCCTGCGCGAAGCGAAGCGGTACGTCATCGAGCGATACGTCATCCTGCGCGAAGCGAAGCGGTAC
>CAYMKZ010000065.1:1418-2699 GCA_964391345.1 uncultured Alcanivorax sp. | reverse complement strand
CTGCACGAAATGACAAGCCTTGAAGCCTGCGCTTCGATCCCCGATCCTTGGCTTCCGATCAACCCAGAGCCCTTTTCATGCCCACCCAAGGTCCATTCACCGCCATCACGCCCGCCATGCTCGACTGGCAGGCGGAAACACCGGTGGCGCGGGATTTCGACGATCCCTACTTTTCTCGCCAGGATGGCCTCGCCGAGAGCGAATACGTCTTTCTGCACGGCAACGAGCTGCCAGCCCGCTTCGCCGCGTTGCGTGATGGGGAGCGGTTCGCCATCGGCGAAACCGGCTTCGGCACCGGCCTCAACATGCTGCTGGCCGCCGCGCTGTTTCTTGCCCAGGCCCCGGCGGGAGCGCGGCTGGACCTGCTTTCCGTGGAGAAACACCCGCTGACCCGGGCCGATCTGGCCCGGGCACTGAGCCACTGGCCGGCGCTGGCTGGTCTGGCAAAGTCCCTGCTGGATCAGTATCCACCCGCCTGCCCCGGCTTTCATCGCCTGTGGCTGGCGCCCAATGTGGCTCTGACGCTGATGTTCGGTGACGCCACCGCCCTGTGGGCACAGTGTGCCGCCCGCATCGACGCCTGGTTTCTGGACGGCTTCGCGCCGGCCCGCAACCCGGACATGTGGCAGCCGCCGCTGTTTGCAACCCTGGCCCGGCACAGCCGCCCCGGTGCCACGCTGGCCACCTTCACCGCCGCCGGCTTCGTGCGTCGGGGGCTGGCCGATGCCGGCTTCACCATGCGCAAGATCGACGGCTTCGGCCACAAGCGCCACATGCTGACCGGCCATTTCGGCGACAACCCCGTCGAACAAACGCAGCAACAGAATCGGGGGCAGGCACTGATCGCCGGCGCCGGGCTGGCCGGTAGCACTACCGCCCGCGCCCTCGCCGAACGTGGCTGGCAAGTGACCGT
Organism: uncultured Alcanivorax sp.; assembly: GCA_964391345.1. GTDB lineage: Bacteria > Pseudomonadota > Gammaproteobacteria > Pseudomonadales > Alcanivoracaceae > Alloalcanivorax. The sequence continues at coordinate 1,786 of CAYMKZ010000065.1, read as the reverse complement.
GCTAGACCCGCTGGGCATTGCCAACGGCGCTTCCGGCAACCTGGCCGGGGTGGTCTACAGCACACCCAGCGCCCACCTCACCGCCCAGAACCGCTTTTACCAGAACAGCTATCTGCACGCGCTACGCTGGCTGCACCGGTACGGCTTCCCGCCGCCCAACCAAGGCGCACTCAATGGCGTGGTCCAGCACTACGTCAGCGAGAAGCAGCGCGACAAGATTCGCCAGGCGTCCGCCTCCGGCGTCTGGCCCGGCGAGCTGCTGGAAGCCGGCGAACGACAAGCGACACTGCATGGCGGCGGCTATCTCAACCCGCCCGCCTGGTGCGCCCATCTGCTCGACCATCCATCCATAACGGTACGCAAGGCGG
>CAYMKZ010000065.1:0-1318 GCA_964391345.1 uncultured Alcanivorax sp. | reverse complement strand
GCCTCCCGTCATCCCCGAATGGCGTAGCCTCCCGTCATCCCCGAATGGCGTAGCCTCTCGTCATCCCCGAATGGCGTAGCCCCTCGTCATCCCCGAATGGCGTAGCCATATCGGGGATCCAGCGACTTTCTCCTGCCATGGCATCGTCGAAACCGAAGACACTGGGTCCCGGATAGCGCTAACGCGCTTCCGGGATGACAGGGATAGTTTGGGCGAGAAAATGCAGGCCAGATGGCTTACGAGTTCATCAACCCCGCATCCCGCAACTGTTCGCCACTCATCAGCGACACCGTTTCCGTGGCCTCGTCGAACACTACCGCCGCGCTGCCGTCACGCAAGCGCCGGTGCACCTGCTCGACCCGAGCCGCCGTCGAGGTTTCCTGCTCGCCGTAGTCAGTGCCGTCCCGAGTGACGAATTCCTCGATGAGATTGGTCAACGTCTCGGCAGGAATATCTTTCCAGGGAACCACAACCGGCATCACATCTCTCACCAACGAAATCCTTCACCAACATCATCACGGCACACTGGATTCCGCGACTACGCGCGGAATGACGGTTTTCAACCTTCGACCTTTACCGCCCACAGCCCCGCATCTGCGCCGCATAGCGATCCGCCATGCGCGCCGTGTCGCGGGCCAGCCGTTTCACGCGGCTGTTGTTGCGCCAGACGCCTCTGGCATAGCCGCCATGGCCGACATAGTAGGAAATGTACAGGTGGTAGGCGTCGTTCAACGCAATGCCGTTGCGGATATGACTTTGCTGATAGTACCAGCCGACGAACTGCACGGCGTCATCGAAATCGTCGCGGTCGGCGCCGCTGCGGCCGGTGGCGCGCTTGTACCAGTCCCAGGTGGAATCGAGCGCCTGAGGATAACCATAGGCACTGGAAATGCGTCCCCAGGGGATGATCCACAACAGGTAGGCGCGCGGCGGTTTGGCGTCCGCCTGGAAGCCGGACTCCTTGTACAGCGTCGCCATCAGGATCGGCACCGGCACGCCGTATTCGTGCTCGACATCCTTGGCTTCGTCGTACCAGTTGTTGAACCAGCCGCCCTTCTGGTCGAACACGGAGCAGACATTGTCGATGTTTTCCGGCGTCGTGGCGCAACCCGTCAGCGCCAGCAACAGAGCCAGAATCAGCACGCGCATGAGCAACCTCGTGTGTTGGTCTGGCGACATACTACGGGGAACGGCGGGCGATTTACAGGGCCGGGGCCTTCCGCACAACCCCATCGTCATTCCGCGCAAACCCTCCGACATTTCTCACAACCTCACCATCATGCCCCGCCGCGCGCAGCCCCGTCATCCTGCGCACAGT
>CAYMKZ010000064.1:11479-16088 GCA_964391345.1 uncultured Alcanivorax sp. | reverse complement strand
CCACCCGCAGGCCCAGCTCTTCCTCATCCGCCGGCAGCAACAACGCCAGCTCCAGACCGGCGCCGGAGAAACCGGCCAGCGCGCCATCACGGCACGTCATCAGTGCGGCGCTCAGCGGCTCCGACATCGCCGGCTGCTCCGCATGGGCCGCCAGGGTGGTGAGCAGCGACGATCGTTCACGCCCCTGCCCGGTGGCCAGCAGCCCGCAGATCACGCCATGCAGTTCGGAGGGTGAATGGGCGATGCCGGCGCTGGACAGCAGCCGCACCATGGCATCGAATTCAGGCAGGTCGGCAAACGGTGAGGAATCTGGGTTCATACTCATACAGTACTTTGTAAAACGGCGCTAAGTCATTACCGCGCCTTGAATTTCATTGACCCCATTGAGGGCCGAACCTATAGTACAAAAAGCCACCACCACCTTAGGGTAACAGCGACCAATTTGCCATGACGACGGAACAACAACTCCGGCAACTGGAAGCCAGGGTGGACGAGTTACTGCGTATCGCCACCTACTTGCGCCAGGAAAACGGCCAGCTGCGTGAACGTACCGACCGGTTGCTGGAGGAACGCGCCCAACTGGTACGCAAGAGCGACCTCGCCAAGTCGCGCGTCGAGGCCATTATAAGCCGCCTGCAATCACTTGAGCAGGAGGATTCATGAGTGATGCCCATTCTCTGGTGATCCATATTCTCGACAAGGAATACCGGGTCGCCTGCCCGCCGGGGGCACAGGACAGCCTGCTGCGCGCGGCTCGCCATCTGGATGAGCAGATGCGCGAGGTGCGTCAGGCCAACGTGGTCGGCCTGGAGCGTATCGCCATCATGGCGGCGCTGAACATGAGTCATGAGCTGCTGGAGGCCCGCGACAAGCTGGTCGACGGCGGCAGCGGCGATGAACGTATCGCCGTGCTGCTGGGACGGCTGGAAAGCGGCCTGCGCACCTTCGACGAAGATACCCGTCAGGCGGCTGTCAAGCCCTGACCGTCGCCCCTTCACCCTGTTATACTTCCGCCAAGTGTTCCCTGGTCCGTGCGCCAGCCAGGTTATGTCCCTGAGCCGATGTAGTACCCCAGGGAGCTTGATGACGTGCCTGTGCGCATGTCCGCCATGAGCGGAAAGCCTGATGGCACGATCCATGGCTCCCGCCTTGAACCTGACGGTTCAAGGGCCCACCTGCAGCGGCGGTTCGGGGAACACGCTTCAATGAGTCCTGAATGTGTCCAGAGACATTCCTTCCAGAGCTTCCCTGCGCGCTGAATTACGAGCCAGACGGCGCGCGCTCAGCAAAGGGGAGCGACAGTTCGCGGCACACCGTTTCGCACGGAACCTGCGCCGCCTCCTGCCGCCGGGACAGCGACGGCACGTGGCGCTGTATCTGGCCCGCGACGGCGAACTCGACCCGCTGCCGGCACTGATCGAAGCAAGCCTGGAATCCCACCTGTACCTGCCGGCGCTGGACCCGATCCAGCGGGGCCGGCTGCAATTCCTTCCCTGGCGACCGCAAGACCCGCTGCAAGCCAATCGCTACGGTATCGGAGAACCGCGCCAACGGTACGGCGGGCGCGCCGCCTGGACGCTGGATGTCATTCTGATGCCGCTGGTGGCGTTCGACGATCGCGGCCATCGGCTGGGAATGGGGGGCGGATTCTACGACCGAACGCTGGCGGATCTGGCCCGCCGCCCGCGGCGGCCAAGACTGATCGGTGTGGCTTACGGCTTCCAGCGCCTGGCGCGTGTGCCCACGGCACAGTGGGACCGGCCCGTGGATCAGGTGATCACGGACGAATGAGCGCCAGGAATACGGAAAGCGAAAGGGCAACCCGCTTCAATCGGCGTTGCTGTCGAGGTGTACCGTTACGCCCGCGATATTGGCAAAACGCTGAAAATCGGCGTCGCCATTGCCGCCCTGGGTTATGGTGCTGACCAGCACCCCCAGGGCAAAAACAAAAGCCAGGACCACCAAAGCGTCCGGTTTCCTTCTCATTGTGTCTTCAATCCCCAAAACCGTGCATCAATTCCGCCATGCATCAATACAGTGCAAAACCGCTGCAACGTGAAATCCGATACGAAACCCGAAACACCCCGAATGGGGTGGGTGAATTTGCACATAAACTTGTCGTTTATGTAACAAAATCGATATGAGGTCAGAAATTGACCGTTTTTGGCCAATAAGTCAAGCGTTTACGCACCTTTGCTCACCTTTCTTAACGAAATGCCCATCGAACGACAACGACACCGGCTCCCTTTCGGGTCAATTGAGGAACAGCCGGTAGGCCGGGTTGTCGCTCTCTTCCACCATGGGATAGGGCACCTTCTTGAGGCTCTGGCGGAATTTGCCCCGGTCACCGAAGGCCACATGAAAGCCGACCAGCACACGCCCGTAGGCCGCGCCGTGGTTGCGGTAGTGGAACAGGCTGATGTTCCATTGCTGCCCCAGTGACATGAGGAATTTCAGCAACGCGCCCGGCCGCTCCGGGAACTCCACCCGGAACAGCATTTCATCCAGATCCTGGCGCGGGGTGTGCCCCCCCACCATGTAGCGGATGTGCAGCTTGGCCACTTCGTTGCCGGTCATGTCGACCACCGGGTAACCCGCTTCGCGCAGTTCCTCCAGCAACGGTTCCAGGTCGGTGCTGCCGGAGCGGGTCTGGATGCCGACGAAGATATTGGCCTCCTGCTCTCCCGCGTAGCGGTAATTGAACTCGGTGATGGCACGCCGCCCGACCACCTGCAGGAACTGCCGGTAGGCGCCGGGGCGCTCGGGGATGGTCACCGCCAGGATCGCCTCGCGCTGCTCGCCCAACTCGGCCCGTTCGGAGACGTGGCGCAGACGGTCGAAATTGACGTTGGCGCCGGACTGGATCGCCACCAGCGTCTGGTCCTTGACGTCGTGTTTGGCGACCCAGTTTTTCAGGCCCGCCAGCGCCAGCGCGCCGGCCGGCTCGCAGACCGCGCGGGTATCCTCGAAGGTATCCTTGATGGCGGCGCAGATTTCGTCGGTGGTGGCGGTGATCACCTCGTCCACCGTCTCGCGCAGGATGCGGAAGGTTTCCTTGCCGATCTGCTTGACTGCCACGCCGTCGGCAAACAATCCAACCTCCGGCAACGTCACCCGGCGCTGGCGTTCCATGGCCGCCTTCAGACAGGCGGCATCCTCCGGCTCCACGGCGATGATCTTCACGTCCGGGCGCACGTATTTCACATAGGCGGCGATACCCGCCGCCAGCCCGCCGCCGCCCACGGGAATGAAAATGGCATTCAGATCACGGCCCTGCTGACGCAGAATTTCCATGCCGATGGTGCCCTGGCCGGCGATCACGTCGGGATCGTCGTAAGGATGCACGAAGGTCAGCCCTTCCTTTTCTTCCAGCTTCTGCGCCTGCGCCAGCGCCTCGTCGAAGCTGTCGCCGTGCAGCACCACCCTGCCGCCCAGCTCGCGCACGGATTTCACCTTGATTTCCGGCGTGGTGCGCGGCATCACGATTACCGCACGCACGCCCATGGTACTGGCGGCCAGTGCCAGCCCTTGGGCGTGGTTGCCGGCGGAGGCGCAGATCACGCCTTTTTCGCGCTGCTTTTCGCTGAGGCGGGCAACCTTGTTGTAGGCCCCCCGGAGCTTGAAGGAAAATACCGGTTGCAGATCCTCGCGCTTGAGCAAAATGCGGTTGCCAAGGCGGCGGGAAACGAAGGGGGCGGCATGGATGGGGGTTTCGTGGGCCACGTCATAGACGCGGGATTGCAGAATCCGTTTTACGTATTGATCAAGCATGGGGTCCGGAACTCAGAAGACGGGCGGCGTGGCCCGCCGCAACGAAGCAACTAGTGTAGGAGTTGTGCCGGTCAGCGTCCACCGGTAGCCGGTTTCGCGAAGCCGGCGCGGTGCCTATAATGCGCACTCCGCCACTCTCCATTCACCCCTCTCCACACGGACACGAGCATGGATCAGAACACCCTCAAGCAGCAGGTGGCCCGCGCCGCACTGGAACAGATCCCCGAGGGTGGCGTCATCGGCGTCGGCACCGGCTCCACCGCCAACCATTTCATCGACGGCCTGGCAGCCATCCGCGAACGCATCGCCGGCACCGTGGCCAGCTCCGAAGCCACCGCCAAACGGCTGCGCGACCACGGTATTCCCGTGCTGGAACTCAATGACATCAGCGAGCTGCCGCTCTATGTGGACGGCGCCGATGAAGTCAATGATCGTCGTGAGATGATCAAGGGCGGCGGCGGCGCGCTCACCAGGGAAAAAATCGTCGCGGCCATGGCGGCGCGCTTTGTCTGCATCGTCGATGCTTCCAAGCGCGTCGATGTGCTGGGCGCCTTCCCGCTGCCGGTGGAAGTGATCCCCATGGCCCGCGCTCAGGTGGCCAGGGAATTGCAGGCCCTGGGCGGCACACCCCGCCTGCGGGAAGGCTTCGTCACTGACAACGGCAACGTCATTCTTGACGTGCACGGTTTGCACATCAGTGAAGCCCGCGCACTGGAGCAAACCCTCAACAACATCACCGGCGTGGTCACCAACGGCCTGTTCGCCCGCCGCCCGGCGGACCTGGTGCTGATCGGCACCGGGAGCGGCGTCCGCACGCTCTAGCAAGCGGCCATCCGCT
>CAYMKZ010000064.1:0-11379 GCA_964391345.1 uncultured Alcanivorax sp. | reverse complement strand
AATTACTTTTGTGCACCAGTAGCCGTTTTCAACCGATTTCATACGGGTGTTCCACCCTTTTTCTGCTTTACTTTGGTCTGTTGGACGTGGTGCCGTTCTCGACGGCACAACTGTCCACATCAGCAGCGCCGCACCCGGCCGCGGCGTCCGGTTCGAAATTCCAACAAAACCCGGAGCGTTTTATGTACCGCGTTCTGAGCACCCTCAAGCAGGGCATCAAGACAGCCCCGATCATTGCAACCGCCAGTGCCTTGGCCATCCTGGCAGGATGTGGCGGCGGAGGGGGAGGCGGCCATCATGCGGTCACCCGCACGCCTCCATCCAACAGCAACATGCTGTATTACTCCTATCCCCGGGACAATCAGGACAACGTGGCGCCCCGGGCGCCGGTGGTGCTCGCCTTTGGCGGCAAAGTGACGGCCAGCGCCAGCAATTTCCGCATCACCGACGACCACCAGCACAGCGTGCCCTTTTCTCTCACCACCGTGGATGACGGCCGCGGTGTGATGCTGACGCCAAAGCAGCCGCTGGCGATCAAGACGCACTACCGGGTCACCACCAGCGGCATCCAGACCAGCGACGGCGTGCTGAGCTTCCCGGACGGCGCCATCGATTTCACCACCCGCCCCGCATTGAAAGGGGCCGTCGAGCAACGCGAAGCATCGCCGACCTTTCAGGTCAGCAGTATCTTTCCCGACGATCAACGCTTCCAGACCGTGGATTTCTCGTCGTTCCGGCTACGCACCAGCCAGCCCATCGACACCACCAGCGCGGTTTACGGCAGCACCGTGAAGCTGATGCAGGGCAAACATCTGGTTCCGGCCCTGCTGCTGGCCGGGCGCGACAAGATCACCGTGGACCCGCTCGACGACATGACGCCGGGCGAGCAATACACGCTGACCATCGACGGCGTGAAAAGCGTATTCGGCGACCCCATCACGGCCTACACACACACCGTGACACCGCTGGACACCCGCTCGCCGCAAGGCAAGCGCAGCGTGCTGGTCACGCAGGTCACGCCGGCCTCCCCCGACCCGGACGTCGGCTGTCTGGACCCCGGCGTCAAGACCTCCAAGCTGACCGGCATGCCGCTCAACTGCGTGCCCGTCAAAGGCGTGATCCTCGCCGACCAGACCTCATCGAAACAGACCGGCGACGTCTACGGCGAGCTGGCCTGGGCCCCCAATTTCCCCAACGTCACGCCCATGCGCATCAAGCGCGGTTCGATACTGAATGGCGATCCACTGGAAGTGGTGATCGGCGGCAAGGTGCCCGTAGGGTTTGATTCCGGCAAGGTACACATGCAGGTGATTTCCGACGCCACCGGCTACATCTACCCCAACGATGACTCCACCGCGCCGGACGCGCCCAAGCACCTGGTGCTGTACATGGACATTGCCTCCAACACCGCGGACCCGCGCGCCAATGGCGCTTTCACGCAGAATATCCTGCACGTGAAGCTGGAAGGCATCGCCAAAGTCAGCAACGGCGTTCTCGACGCCGACGCCGTGGCGGTGGTGGAACCCACCGTACTCGGGCTGGAAAACAGCTACGGCGTGCTGAGCTTCCACATGCAGAGCTACCCGAACCAGACCAAGGCCCCCACTCCGCCGGTGGACACCGAAAACCCGCACCTGCTGACGCTGACCGACGACGACGGCACGCACCTTTCCTGGCAACCCGGCGATTTCGCCGACCGCATGGTGCCCGGCGAACCGATCGTGCTGTTCTTCAACGAGGCACTGGACCCCACCTCGATCGAGGCGGGCAGCGACCTGCTGCTGAAAAAGGGCGGCGTCGAGGCGCCCTTCTCCTGGCGGCTGGACGGCAATGCCCTGGTCATCACGCCAGACCAGCCGCTGGCCTTCGGCGTCTCTTATCAGGTCAGCACCACATCACGGATCACCGACCTCGCCGGCAATCCGCTACAGACACTGAATCCGCTGGACGGCACCAACGCACTGACTTTCAGCCTGCCGGACTATGCCCGCCAGGACAGCAGTGACAACAGCGTGGTGCGCGGCCCCTGGGTGATGGCCACCTACCCCGGCTTCCCCTGCGCCACCACGGCAGACAGCGCCACGGATATCGCCGACGGTTTCCAGGGCGCCTGCCTGTCCAAATTCCCGGACAGCGAGCAGGAAGCCCCGGATCGCCTGCCGATCACCGACCTGCCCGCCAACCGCTCGATTCGCGTGCGTTTCTCGCAGGACATGGACCCGGCCACCATCGTGCTGAGCACCAGTTGCGGCAGCGGCAGCTTCCGTGTCGAGCAGGTGGACGCCAACGGCAACTGCACAGCGACGGTGCCCGGCCATCTGGACATCGGCGCACGCAGCCTGACCTTCACCCCGGACCAGCCCTGGAAAGATGGCACGCTGTACCGCTACACGCTCGCCTCGCAAGCCAGCGGCTGCGGTGCGGGCGTGCCGTGCTCCGTCGATGGGCTGCCTTTGCAGACCGCGCTGCTGCAAGGCCCGGATTTGCAGGACGGCGGCCCGAACATGGACATCCTGTTCCGGGGTGCGCCCGCCACCGACGCGGTATTCCAGGAACTGAGCAATCTGCCTTCGGTGGACGTGAACAACAACATGCAAGTGGATGATGGCGAGCCAAGAGTCCCCTTCGACACACCCGCCCCGGTAGTGGTGCCGGCCAACGCCACGCAGATCTTCCCCCGCGGCTCCGGCGGCAGCGGCCTGGTGACCACCGCCAATACCGGCTGCGGTTTCGATGGCGCGCCGCCTTACAACGCCGACAAGCGTACCGAATGCGACGCCAAGAAACTGCTTTATCTGGCCGGCGACCTGAACACGGAGATCCGCCATTACGACGAACAACAGCAAGGGGTGCCGGTGGTGGTCTATCCCACCGAAGTGGCCCTGACCAACCTGGACAGCACCGCCATCATCGGTCTGAAGCTGGGCACCAGCGATGGCGATGGCACGCTATCCGCCATCCCCCTGCTCGGCCCACTGCTCAACGGCGCCGTGACCACCCTGGGTGGCGTACTGGACACCCTGGGGCTGGGCGAATCAGTGATCGGCACCGACGACGGTCTCGGCCTGGTGCCGATCAACACCAGCACCGGCCCGAACATCATGCGCATCCGCTACAACAAGGACGCCAACGGCAACCGTACCCAGCCGCCGGTGGGCTACATCATTCCCACTCCGGACGGGCCGAAGTTCCGCATCACGCTTGAGCTGCTGTTCGATGCGCCGAACCTGAGCCTGCCGCTGGGCCTGCAACACAACGTGAAGAGCCTGCCGCTGCCACCGCTGGTGCTGGAAGGCCCGGTGGATTTCCTGCCGGACGGCCGCATGTTCATCGGCCTGGTCAACCAGGAAGCCATCGACGTGGATCTCAACATCTCGCTGGCCGGCCTCAACAGCGGCACCGTCCAGTTGACCATGCCACCCGGCGCCATCAACCTCAGCTACCAGAGCGCCACCATCAAGAAGGGAGATCTGAAGGTCGATTACTGACGGCCGGCCAGATGGCCGTCAACTCAAGTGGATATCAACTCAAGTGGATATCGATAATGTCGAAAATGCGCGTCCGGAAACCGGCTTGCTCATTGGCAAGCTGGTGCCGGGCGCCGGCCAGCATATGGATCTCCGGATCGCTGAACTTGGCACGGATCGCCCGCAGATTGTATTGCCAGTCCACGGTTTCATCGCGGTCGCCCTGAATCACCACCGGCGACAACCGCACCGGGGCAGCCTTCCTGAAACGCGGCAGCCACTTCTTCAGCGCCGTCACCCAGGACGCCGGCAGACGGCGCGGCTGGAGCGGGTCGTGGTTTTCCAGAAAATCGAGAAATTCCGGGTCACCTGAATTGATGGTGAAAACCCGCTTGATGGATTTCACGAACGGCCGGATCAGCGTGTGCAGCCAGCGGGCCGAACCCCATTTATAGGGATGCACCAGGGGCGCCAGCAGAATGATCCGCCGGAACGGGCAACTTTCCTCGTCGAAGCCATGGTGCAGCAGATAATCCATGACGATGGCACCGCCCATGCTTTGCGCGATCACATGCCAGGGGCCGTCGAAATGATCCCTGGCCTGCGCCAAACACTGCTCCAGTACCTGCCGGTAGCTGCGGAAATCATCGATCGTCGCCCGCGCGCCGGAACTGAGCCCGTGCCCCGGCAAATCGTACGCCACCACCGCGAAACCCACCGCCAGCAGATGACCGATCACATGACGGTAAAGGCCGACGTGATCGAAATAGCCGTGGCAGACCAGCACCGTCCCCCGCGGCTGCGGCGGCCGCCACCAATGGGCGGCGAGCCGATAGCCGGCCGCCTCGAAATAACCGAAACCGTGCTCCGGCGCCGGTGACAGATCACTGAAATCGAGGCCGTAATAACGGCTGTATTGGCCACTGGCGTCATCAAAAGGCCGGCCATGCCGCCAATCCAGCGGCTGCCAGTGGTGGTGGACGTCATCCACGCTGAAAGGAAGAGTGGTGGCCATGCGGGCCCTTGCCAGTAATGGAAAGGAAAGGTACGAAACGGGAACGCCCGATGATAGACGAAAGCGCCGCGCAAAAAAAAGCGGAGACATGGGATGTCTCCGCAAAAATGTTCCATAAGCCGGCGGAGGAGGGGGGAGAAGCCGGCAGGTCATGGAACTCCCGCCACACGGCCACGCCGGGGCGGGTCAGGAAATCAGAGTTTCCCCACCTGCTCGCCGTGGCTCCGGGCTTGCACTTCGCTGATCACTTGATCCAGATACTCGAAGCTGTCCAGCGTTTTACGCTTGGTCAGATAGCTCGGGACCGGGCTCAGATCGGTACCGCGCAGCGCGCGATCGGCGGCCACTTGCTGGTAGACGGCATCGATCTTGTCAACGCTGTCGACATCTCCGCCAGTCCTGGCCAGGTAATCCTGGCTGGCATCCAGCCCTGCTTTGGCTTGTTGGGCCTGGGTGCCGTTGATCAGCTGGGCAATGGACTGCGGCTGATCCATGTTCATCCGGGTAGAAAGGTAGCCCTGGCCATCATTCTCAAGGGGAACGGACTGGGCCATGGCCAGCGGAGCGGCCAGCGCACCCAGTGCAGCAACGGTCAGGGAAATCAATGCGGACAGTTTCATCGTCATTACCTCACTCTTTCCACATGCCATGGCGGGCGTCTTCGTCTGAATCCGGCCTGCGCCATGTTGATTCACGAGCCTTTTAGGCTCTGTTGCCGGCAGCCTCCGGGTGGAAGGCCTCGGCGCCTGAGAGTGGGGGACGTTTGGTGGGGTCTCCCAGCGGTCATGTGTGTAGTATGGTAACACGTAACAAGTTTGTCAATACGTAACTTGTCATTTGTTACCGTACTACACACTCAGTGGAAAAAGACGCACTGAGAGAGGGCACCCAGTGACGATCAGGGCGCCAGGCTGCGCAGGATCAGATTGGTCACCGCGGTCAGCTTCATTTCCGTTTCCTTGGTACTGCCCAGCCGGCTGAGCAACACCGGGTGGGCGTAAGTGGCCGCCGCCGCGCGAATGGCGGTGCAAACCTCGTCCAGAGGCGTCTTGCGCTCGAATTCACCGCTGTCACGGCCATCGGAAATGATTTCCCGGATGACTTCATAGACCACCTGGTCGTGTTCCTCGCTGATGGTCCACTGGTTTTCGATCGAGACAACGATGATGTCGTGCAAACGCCGCTCGCGCAGAAACAGGCGCATGGCCTCGGTATGCAGCGTTTTCAGCATGTTCCGCAAACGCTGTGTGGGCGACGCATCGCTGGCGGCAACGGCACGAATGGCACGGTCCATGGAGGATAGCGCCATGGCCGCCACCGCTTCGCCAATGGCCTGTTTGGAATCGAAAAACCGGTACAGATAAGCGCTGGAAACACCGATGGCGCGGGCAATATCCGTCACTGATGTTTTGCGGTAGCCATGTACGCGAAACAATTCGTCGGCTACTTCCAGAATCTGATCACGACGTTCGTGCTCAGCGGGGCCACGTTGGCCGGGCAGATTTTCCCCGCATTCAGTGGGCATGACTGCTCTCCCTTGTTCAAGTAATTGATCTTATTATTTGTAATACAAGCCAGTTCATCATAACTGCCTTGTCTGCTTTCGCCAAGAACGGCGAAAAAAACCCCGGACGGGCCGGGGTTCATTATTCGTCAAGCACCGCAAAGATTACTTGACGCGCGGATCCAGCTCACCGGCGGCGTAACGCTGGAACATGGCTTCCAGGCCGATGGGCTTGATCTTGCCGGCATTGCCCGCGGTACCGAACGCCTCGTAACGGGCGATGCAGATATCGCGCATGGCGGCAATGGAGGCGGTGAAATACTTGCGCGGGTCGAATTCCGCCTTGTTGCTGGCCAGGAAACGGCGGATCGAACCGGTAGAGGCGAGGCGCAGGTCGGTATCGATATTCACCTTGCGCACACCGTGCTTGATACCTTCCTGAATTTCTTCCACCGGCACGCCGTAGGTTTCCGGAATCTCGCCGCCGAATTCGTTGATTATCTTGAGCCATTCCTGCGGCACCGATGAAGAGCCGTGCATCACCAGATGCGTATCGGGAATGCGCGCATGAATCGCCTTGATGCGCTCGATGGCGAGAATGTCGCCGGTGGGCGGGCGGGTGAATTTGTAAGCGCCGTGGCTGGTGCCGATGGCGATGGCCAGGGCGTCCACCTTGGTGGCCTTGACGAATTGCGCCGCCTCTTCCGGGTCGGTCAGCAGTTTGTCGTGGTCCAGCTTGCCTTCGGCGCCGATGCCGTCTTCCTCGCCGGCCATGCCGGTTTCCAGGGAGCCCAGGCAACCCAGCTCGCCTTCCACGGACACGCCGCAGGCGTGCGCCATTTCCACGGTGCGGCGGGTCACATCGACGTTGTAATCGTAGTCGGTAGGGGTTTTACCGTCTTCACCCAGTGAGCCATCCATCATCACCGAGGAAAAACCCAGTTGAATGGAGCGCTGGCATACGGCGGGGCTGGTGCCGTGATCCTGGTGCATGACCACGGGAATATGCGGAAACTCCTCCACCGCCGCCAGAATCAGGTGGCGCAGGAATGGCGCTCCGGCGTATTTGCGCGCGCCGGCACTGGCCTGCACGATGACCGGAGAATCGGTCTTGTCGGCAGCCTCCATGATGGCACGCATCTGTTCCAGATTGTTGACGTTGAATGCCGGCACGCCGTAGCCCTGCTCGGCGGCGTGGTCCAGCAATTGGCGCATACTGATCAGTGCCATGGTGTGTTACCCCTTTCCTTTGGTTCCTTTAGTCTCTGGCCCGCTGTTCCAGCATGGCCACCGCCGGCAGGGTCTTGCCTTCGACGAACTCCAGGAAGGCGCCACCACCGGTGGAGATATAGCCCATACTGTCAGCAATGCCGTATTTGTCCACCGCCGCCAGCGTGTCACCGCCGCCGGCGATGGAAAAGGCTTCGCTGTCGGCGATCGCTTCCGCCATTTCACGAGTGCCGGCACCGAACTGGTCGAACTCGAACACGCCCACCGGGCCATTCCAGATGATGGTGCGCGCCTCTTTCATCAGGGCGGCGAACACATGCGCCGTCTGCGGGCCGACGTCGAAAATCATGTCGTCCTCGCCCACCTCTTCCACCATCTTGGTGGTCGCCTTGGCTTTCTCGGCGAACTCGCTGGCCACCACCACATCCACCGGCAGCGGAATGTGTACCTTCTCGGCAATCCGCCGCGCCGCCGGAATCAGATCCTGCTCGCACAGCGATTTGCCCACCGGGTGTCCCGCCGCCGCCAGAAAAGTATTGGCGATGCCGCCACCGACGATCAGCTGATCCACCTTGTCCGCCAGCGATTCAAGCACTTCCAGCTTGGTCGATACCTTGGCGCCGCCGACGATGGCGATCAGCGGCTTGGCCGGATCGTCCAGCGCCCTGGACAGCGCATCCAGCTCGCCGGCCAGCAGCGGCCCGGCGCAGGCCACGGGGGCGACGCGGGCCACCCCGTGGGTGGACGCCTGGGCGCGGTGGGCGGTGCCGAAGGCGTCCATCACGAAAACATCACACAGCGCCGCCATTTTCTTCGACAACGCTTCGTCGTCTTTTTTCTCGCCCACATTGAAACGAACGTTTTCGAACAGAACCACCTGCCCCGGCGCCACCTCGACGCCATCGAGCCAGTCCTTCACCAGCGGCACCTCACGGCCCAGCAGCGCGCCCAGATGCTCGGCCACCGGCTTGAGAGAGTAACGCTCCTCGTATTCGCCTTCGGTGGGCCGGCCCAGGTGCGACATGAGCATCACCCGGGCGCCGGCTTCCAGCGCCTGTTCGATGGTCGGCAATGCGGCGCGGATGCGCGCATCGCTGGCGACCTTGCCCTTCTTGACCGGCACGTTCAGATCCTCGCGGATCAAAACCCGTTTACCGGCCAGTTCCAGGTCGGACATGCGTTTGAAGTTCATGGTTCTCTGTTACCTCGCAAATGCCATTCCTCGCGGATGGCCCATACGTTCAGGTTGATGCCAGGTCAATGACCCAGTCGAGCAGACGATTGGCGTAGCCCCACTCGTTGTCATACCAGGCCACCACCTGCACCATCTCGCCCTGCCTGCGGGTCTGGGTGGCATCGATGATGGCCGATTCCGGGCGATGGTTGAAATCCGCGCTCACCAGCAGCTCGTCATTGTAACCAATCAGCGCCGGCTGCCGCGCCGACAGCGCCCGCAGGTAATCATTCAGGCGCTCCCGATCCGGGGTGCGCTCCAGCAGCATGGTCAGCTCCACCATGGCCACATTCAAGGTCGGTACGCGAATCGACTGGCCATCGATGCGCCCTTCCAGTTGCGGCAGCACCGCCTGGGCCGCCTTGATGGCGCTACAGGTGGTAGGAATGATGTTCTGCGCGCCGGCGCGGCCCCGGCGCGGATCGCGGTGCACATGGTCCAGCAGGGTCTGGTCCGAGGTGTAGGCATGCACCTCTTTCATCAGCACCTGCCGCAGACCGTACTCGTCATCCAGCGCCGCCAGCAGCGGCACGATGCAATGGGTGGTGCAGGAGGCCGCCGCCAGCACCCGGCTTTCGGCTTTCAGCTGCTGATGATTGACGCCGTAAATGATGGTCTGATCGGCACGGTCGAAGGGCACCGCGCCGACGATCACGCGCCGGGCGCCGGCATCCAGATGGCGGCGGGCATCGTCATAGCCACGAAAGTTGCCGGAACATTCCAGCACCAGATCCACTTCCAGCTCCCGCCAGGGCAGTGCTTCCGGAGCCGCTTCACAGAACAGCCGCGGCCGCTGGCCGGCCACGCAAAGACGCTCGCCGTCCAGCGTCACCGGCACGTCCAGACGGCCGTGGGTGGTGTCGTAGCGAGTGAGGTAAAGCAGATCTTCCGGGCGTCCCTGGTCGTTGATCGCCACCAGGGAAAACGGCACGGCATGGCCCGCCGCCTGACGCTCGGCGAGCGCACGAACGAACGACCGGCCGATGCGGCCGTAGCCGTTGATTGCCACCTTCATGAACATTGTCTGATCAAGACCTCAGGTCCCCGGCTTTCACAACAGGCTCTCCAGGGCCTCTTGCACGGCGTCCGTGGTGATGCCGAAATGCTTGAAAAGATCCCCGGCGGGGCCGGAAGCCCCATAACCGTGCATGCCCACCACTTTGCCATCCAGACCGATAAAGCGATACCAGTAGTCGGCGATCGCCGCTTCCACCGCCACCCTGGCGCGCACGGACCCCGGCAGTACCTGATTCTGGTAGGCCGGGTCCTGGGCCAGGAAAACTTCCACGCAGGGCATCGACACCACGCGCACGTTGCGCCCCTGCTCGCCCAGCGCCCGGGCCGCGTTCACCGCCAGCTCCACCTCGGAACCGGTGGCCATGACAATCGCCTCCGGCTGGCCGGGGCCGGTCTGCATCAGTGTATAGCCGCCCTTTTCCACCTGCGCCAGGGTGGCCTCATCGCGCTCCATGCAGGGTAACCCCTGGCGTGAAAAGACCAGCGCGGAAGGGCCGTCGCAGCGCACGATGGCCTGTTTCCAGGCCACCGCGGATTCGACCGTATCGCAGGGCCGCCAGGTGTTCAGATTGGGCGTCATGCGCAGGTTGGCGAGCTGTTCCACCGGCTGGTGCGTCGGGCCGTCTTCGCCGAGGCCGATGGAGTCGTGGGTGTAGACGAGAATGTTCGGCTGGTGCATCAGCGCCGCCATGCGCACCGCATTGCGGGCGTATTCCATGAAGGTCAGGAAAGTGCCGCCATAGGGACGCACACCGCCGTGCAGGCAGAGGCCGTTCATGATCGCGGTCATGCCGAACTCGCGCACGCCGTAGTGCAGGTAATTGCCGCTGGCATCGCCACGGCTGATCGAGCGGCAACCGTTCCACACCGTATTGTTGGAACCGCCCAGGTCGGCGGAGCCGCCGGTCAGTTCGGGCAGCAACGGCCCGAACGCATCCAGGGTGTTCTGGCTGGCCTTGCGGCTGGCCACCTTCTCCATCGCTTCCTGGCATTGGGCGATGAAGGCGTCGGCCTGCTGCTCGAAACCCGCCGGCAACTGGCCGCTCATGCGGCGTTCGAACTCGGCGGCCAGTTCCGCGTGTTCGGCCCGATAAGCGGCAAACTGCTCGTCCCATTCGGCTTCCATCTGCGCGCCGATTTCGCGGGCATCCCAGGCCTGATAGATGGCTTGCGGCACCTCGAAGGGTGGGTATGGCCAGTTCAGCGCTTCACGGGCCAGCGCCACTTCGTCCTCGCCCAGCGCGGCGCCGTGCGAGGATTCCTTGCCCTGCTTGTTGGGGCTGCCGAAGCCGATCACCGTCTTGCAGCAGATCAGCGTCGGCTCGGCGGTGTTCTTCAGGGCGTTTTTCACCGCCTGGCTGATTTCCTCGGCGTTGTGCCCATCCACATTGGGAATCACATGCCAGCCGTAAGCGCGGAACCGCTCCACGGTATCATCGGTAAACCAGCCGTCCACCTCGCCGTCGATGGAAATGCCGTTGTCGTCATAAAAGGCCACCAGCTTGCCCAGCCCCAGGGTGCCCGCCAGCGACGCCGCCTCGTGGGAGATGCCTTCCATCATGCAGCCGTCGCCCATGAAGCAGAAGGTGTTGTGATCGACGATGGTGTGGCCGTCGCGGTTGAACTGCGCGGCCAGTATCTTTTCTGCCAGCGCCATGCCCACCGCGTTGGCGAATCCCTGGCCGAGCGGCCCGGTGGTGGTCTCGATACCCGGTGCGTCGCCATGTTCCGGGTGGCCGGCGGTGGGGCTGCCGAGTTGCCGGAAATTTTTCAGATCGTCCAGGCTCACTTCATAACCGCTCAGATGCAGCAGGCTGTAGAGCAGCATGGAGCCGTGGCCGTTGGAGAGCACGAAGCGGTCGCGGTCGGCCCACTGCGGGTTGCCCGGGTTGTGTTTCAGGAAGCCACGCCA